>JAEYTW010000451.1 GCA_023433835.1 Pseudomonadota bacterium
CTCCCAGGTCGGCAGGACCCTGGCGTCCGGGGCGGCCAGTTCCATCGACAGGATGCCGTCGGCTTCCCAGCGGATGGCCTGGAGACGCAGCTCGAGAGTATCGGAATCAGCCATGATCGGAACTTTCAGGCGTGGCGCAGATCGACGCGGCGGTTGGCGAAGGCGTCGATTTCTATCAGGAGACCCGGAAACGCGAAACCCCCGACGCCGACCAAAGTCGAGCAGGGGAAGGTGGGGCCGAAAACTTCCGCCCTGGCGCGGTTGACCGCCGCCTTGTTGTCGGCGTCGGTGACGTAGATGACGACCTTGTAGACATTGTGCATGCCGCCGCCGGCCGCGGCCAGCAGATCGGCGATCTTGGCAAAGCTGGCGCGAGCCTGGAGATAGAGGTCGTCGCCGCCGATCGGCAGGCCGTCGCCCCCGCGGGCATGCTGGCCGGAAATGACGATCTCGTCGCCGATGACAAGACAGTTCGACCAGGTCGCCCCTGGCGGCTCCGCCGCCCCGGGGACCTGGACCTTCTCGACGACGAGACCGGCGGTCATGGTTTATTCGGCGGCCTGCTGGCCGCCGGCCTGGGCCGCGACCTGGGCTTCGGCCAGCACCCGCAGGCGGCGGCGCAGGCGGACGATGCCCATGTCGTGCTGGTAGAGGATCTCGCGCTGGTTGGCGTCGGGCTCCATGTCTTCCATCATCACGCGGTCCTGCTCGAGCACCGCCCAATGGCGGGCTTCCAGCCGGTTGCGATAGAGGAAGCGCCAGGTGTCGCGCTGCCAGCCCTCGACCTTGCGGCAGCGCCAGTGGAACACCGCCGACATGTTCGGGCCGATCGGGGTGTACATGCCGATGATGTGGAAATTCCCGCCCGGGCCGCCGGTCTTCGGATAGGGAATTTCCAGCCGCATCCAATGGATGCCGGTCTCGCCCCATTCGGTCCAGTCGAAGTTGACCGACTTCTGGTCCTTCTTCTCGAAGATGAAGCCGTTCTGGGTGTCGCGCACCTGGAAGTTCGCCGTGGTGTCGCCGAACGACATCGAATGCGACTGCTTGTGCAGGTAGGTACCGTGCATCGGGTCCATGACGTTGTCATAGACGTAGCGATAGTCGCCGCCCCATTCGGTATAGCAGAGGAACTGCGAGAATTCGGCGTCGGCCAGTTCTTCCGGAAGGGTGAACGGAACGGGCTCGGGGTGCTGGGCATCGCCGACATAGGCGAAGATCACGCCGTTGCGCTCCTCCAGCGGGAAGGAACGGACGGCCTTCATGCCCTCCAGCCGGCAGCCGGGGCTGCCCGGCACCGAGGTGACGACGCCGTCATGGCGCACCTGGACGCCGTGATAGCCGCAGGCGACGGTGTTGCCGAGGTTGATGCCGCGCGACAGCGGGGCCCCGCGATGCGGGCAATGGTCTTCCAGCATGTAGGGCGTGCCGTTCCGGTCGCGCCACAGGGCCAGCTTGTAGCCCAGCCGGCGCAGCGAGGTCGGCTTTTCGGTGACGAAGTCGGACGGGCAGATCGCCCACCAGAGATTGCGCAGGCCGTTCGCCAGGGCGGCTTCGACCGGATCCTCGGTGCGGGGGGTGGTCATCTCTTCGGATCTCCGCTGGGTTGATCAGGCGCTGAGGCGCTGCATTTCCTTGGCGAACAGGTCCGGCGTCCAGGGCTGGCCGTCGGGGCTCGGCACCGCCTGCTCGTTGAGCGAGGCGACGAGGGCGCCGAGGTCGTGATGGCCGGCGGCAAAGGCACGCTCGATGGCATCGCCCAAGAGGTTCTCGTACATGGACGGCTCCTGCCGGCGCGCCTGGTGCGGGTTCAGGTACTGAGCCATTGCTTATTTGCCTCCTTGGCGGACACGTTCCTTGATGCGCTCGCGGACCGGGACGAAATCGTAGGTCGGCAGGCATTCGGTGGTGAAGACGCCCCAGGCCGACCGTTCCAGCTCGACATTCACCTGGGCGAGCTTGGACGGGGGCAGGCGCAGCGTCACGATCTGGCCGAAGCCCATCGCGACGTACCAGGAGACGATCTCGACGCCCTCGGGCGGAAACCGCTCCCACCAGTCCGCCTCTTTCAGGCGGGTCTGGATGGCATCGAGGTTGTTGGACTGATCATGCCGCAGCAGGATCGTCAGCAACATCGTTTCTTCGGGGGCGCTCATGTCATTTGCAATCCCGATATTGGTTTCACTAATAAAACCATGCTTCGTATTGGGAATGCTACGTCCCGATGACTGCCCTGTCAATGGTTGAGGTCCCCTTGCCGCAGGAACCTTAGGGTTTCGCCTTATTTGTCGGCAATTTGGCAAAGATTTGAGCGACGCCGGCAGCGGAAAGTTGCGAGTTGACAGTTTGCTGGGAGCTCAATTACAGTTCCGCTCCATGAACAACGTTTCTTTAGAGAAACATCTGATGGCCCAGCAGGCAGGGGCGAGCGCGGCGATCCGCCTCGAATTCCGCAACGTCACCCGCCGCTTCCAGGGGCGGGGCAAGGCCGAGGGCGTCACCGCCATCGAAGGCGTCACGCTCAGCGTGCGCGATGGCGAAGTTGTCTCGCTGATCGGCCCGTCGGGTTGCGGCAAGTCGACCCTGTTGAATCTCACGGCCGGCCTCGACAAGCCGTCGGTCGGCGAGGTGCTGGTCGACGGCCAGCCGGTCACCGGTCCCAACGCTCATGTCGCCTTCATGCTGCAGAAGGATCTGCTGCTGCCCTGGCGCACTATCCGGGAGAACGTCGAGTTCGGTCTGGAGATCCGCAAGGTGCCGGCGGCCGAGCGTAAATCGACGGCATTGGCCATGCTCAAGGCCTGCCATCTCGAAGGTTTCCCGGACCATTACCCGCATCAGCTGTCGGGCGGCATGCGCCAGCGCGGGGGGGTGGGGCGCACCATGGCGACCGACCCGACCGTCGTGCTGATGGACGAGCCGTTCTCGGCGCTCGACGCCCAGACCAAGATGATCCTGCAGAAGGACCTGGCGCAGACCTTGTCGTCGATGCGCAAGACCTGCCTGTTCATCACCCACGACCTGGCCGAGGCCGTCGCCTTGTCCGACCGGGTGCTGGTGATGAGCCACCGGCCCGGCCGCATCATCGAAGAGATCATCATCGAGATTCCCGGGCGCGACAACCCGCTGATCCGGCGCGAAAGCCCGATGATGAACGGTTATCTGCACCGCCTGGGCGAGTTGCTCGACCTCGCCCACGCCAAGGTCTGACTAAGACTTCGACAGGAGAGGACAGGATCACGATGAAGACGTCACGCATGCTCAGCCGGCTTGCCGGCGTAGCCGCATTGAGCCTCGGGCTCGGCCTCGCCGGGGCCGCCGCCGCGCAGGAGAAGGTGATCTTCCTGCTGCCGGCGCCGCCGGTGCTGCAGGCTTTCGCCCCGCATAACATCGCGATGGCCAAGGGCTACTACAAGGCCGAGGGCCTCGACGTCGAATTCAAGGTCGGCCAGGGCGGCGCCGACGTCGCCACCCAGGTCGGCGCCGGCAACGCCGATGTCGGCGGCGGCATCGGCGACACCCCCGTCATCGTCCGCGCCAACGGCGTGCCGATCAAGGCGGTCGCCGTGCTGGGCGGCGGCGCGCTGACCCAGATCTACATCCGGCAGGATGCCGGCGTTCCCGGCCCGGCCGAACTGAAGGGCAAGACCATCTCGGTGATGTCCTACCAGGACACGACCTATTACGCGCTGCTCGGCACGCTCGCCCATTTCGGCATGAAGAAGAATGACGTCAATGCCCAGGCGGTCGGCCCGGGCGGCATCGTCCAGCTCGTCGTCGGCGGCCAGGCCCAGGCCCTGGCCGGCCCCCCGGAATGGGGCCAGGCGGTCGAGGCGGCCGGCGTCAAGGTGCTGTCGTTCGAGACCCGCAACTACTATCCCGGCATGGCCCAGGCGATCCTGGCGTCGGATGCGACGATCAAGGCCAAGCCCAAGGTCGTCGGCGGCGTCGCCCGCGCGGTCACCAAGGCGATGACCGACATCATGGCCGACCCCGAGGCCGCGGCCGACGTCTACGTCAAGGCGCTGCCGCAATACGCCGACAAGAAGGCCGACGTCGTCAAGATCATGATCGACTACAAGAACAAGATCTATGCCGGCCAGGCCAAGCCCGGCGCGATGGATCCGGACAAGCTGGCCAAGCTTCAGGAATTCTACCTGAAGGAAGGCATCATCCGCCGCGCGACCCCGGTCGCCGAGCTCTACACCAACGAATTCCTGAACTGACCCCGCAGTGACTGAGAGGAGCCCGCAATGAGTGACAGCGCGCGACTGGCCGCCATCGGCGGGCTCCTGCTCGGCATCGTCTTCCTGGCCGCCTGGCAATGGCTGCCGGGCCTGCTCGGCGTGCCGGCATTCGTCATTCCGCCGGTGTCCGACGTGTGGAACGAATTCCTCTACATGATCGGCAATGAACGTGTCTTCTTCCATGTCGGCGCCACCAGCCTGTCGGTGATCGCCGGCTTCGTGCTGGGCGCGCTGCTCGGCATGATCGTCGGCTACGCGCTGGGCATGTCGCCTTCGGCCGAAATGGTCCTGTCGCCCTATATCCTGGCGCTGCAGATCGCGCCCAAGGTCGCCTTCGCGCCGCTCTTCGTGATGTGGTTCGGCTTCACCGTCTATCCGAAGATCCTGGTGGCCGTGCTGATCGTGTTCTTCCCGGTCATGGTGAACGTGCTGGGCGCCGTCCGTACCATCGACCGCGACCAGATCAACCTTGCCCGCGCCTTCTCGGCCAACCGGCTCGAAGTGTTCTGGAAGATCGAGATTCCCGCCTCGATGCCCGCGCTGTTCTCCGGCCTGCGCATCGCCGCGACCCTGGCCGTGATCGGCGTCGTCGTGGGCGAACTGGTCGGCGGCAATGTAGGCTTGGGCTACCTGCTGGTCTACGGCCAGGGCCAGGCCAATACCGCGATGGTCTTCGTCGTCATTCTGTTGCTCACCCTCATCGGCCTCGTCGCCTATCTCGCGGTTGCCGTGACCGAGGGCCGTGTCCTGCATTACCTGCCGAAGCGCGACTTCGGCGCCCGCTGACAAGGAGAAAACCCGATGTCTGCCCAAGCTGCCGAAGTTGCCCGATCGGGCGCGCTGATCCCCGAGGGGATGTCCTTCGAGAACTGGCTGACCAGCCGCATCGCCCGCTTCAAGACCCGCACCTACGACTGGGACGTGCTGAAGTTCCAGGCCGACTACGATCCGAAGTATCGCCGTGCCCAGATGCGCTACATCGGCACCGGCGGCACCGGCAAGACCGACGGCGACGACAATGCCGTGCCGGCCGAGCACTTCACCTTCTCGACCATGGTGCTGCCGTCGGGCTGCGAGGGCCCGCTGCACATCCACACCGACGTCGAGGAAGTGTTCTTCATCCTGAAGGGTGAGAACATCCGCCTGTTCTTCGAGTACGAAGGCCGCACCTGGGAAACCGTGCTGGGCGAGCGCGACCTGATCTCCTGCCCGGCCGGCGTCTATCGCGGCCTGCGCAACGAGGGCCGGGAAGAAGCGCTGATGTGCGTCATGCTCGGCGCGGCCAAACCGGTCACCCCGACCTATCCGCCCGATCATCCGCTGTCCAAGATCAAGCGCAACAAGTGATCTGACATGAGCCAGCTGAGCCGGCGCATCATCGTCGTGACCGGGGCCGCCCGCGGCCTCGGCCGTGCCTTCGCCGAGGCGGCGGCCGCGGCGGGCGCGCGGCTGGTGCTGGCGGACCGCGAGGTCGAGCTGGGGCAGGCGACCGCGAAAGCGATCGCCGCCACCGGTGCCGAGGTCGACTTCCTGTCCGTCGACCTCGGCGATCCGGCCTCGGTCGCCGCCTTCGGTGCCGCGGTGGCCGAGCGCCACGGCCGGGTCGACGGGCTGGTCAACAATGCCGCCATCGCCACCGGCATCGGCGGCAAGACGTTCGAGGAAATCGATATCGAAACCTGGGACCGGGTGATGACCGTGAACGTGCGCGGCACCTGGCTGATGGTCAGGGCGCTGGCCCCGCTGCTGCGCAAATCCGACGCCGGCAAGATCGTCAACGTCGCCTCCGACACCGCGCTGTGGGGCGCGCCGCGCCTGCTGCACTACACCTCGTCGAAGGGCGCGATCATCGCGATGACCCGCAGCCTGGCGCGCGAGCTCGGCCCCGACAACATCGCGGTCAACTGCATCGCCCCGGGCCTGGTGCGCGTCGAGGCCACCGAATACGTGCCCGCGGCGCGCCACCAGCTCTACGAGACCGGCCGCGCCATCCCGCGTGCCCAGATGCCCGACGACTGCACCGGCGCCGTCGTCTTCCTGTTGTCGCCCGGGGCGAGCTTCGTCACCGGCCAGGTGCTGCCGCTCAACGGCGGCTTCGTGTTCAACTGATGAGCGCGGTCTGCAACATCGGCGACAAGCTGACCGGCTATCGCGAGGCCGGGCAGGGTCAGGCGCTCGTGCTGCTGCACGGCATCGGCGGCTGCGCCGATTCATGGAAGCATCAGTTCGAGACGCTGGCGAAATCCTACCGCGTCATCGCCTGGGACGCGCCGGGCTACGGCAGCTCGGCCAATCTCGACGTCGACCGCCCGATCGCGCGCGACTACGCGGCGCGGCTGGCCCAGCTCCTCGAGAATCTCGGCGTCACCTCCTGCAATCTTGTCGGCCATTCGCTCGGCGCCCTGATGGCCGCAAGCTATGCCCGGATCTGGCCCGAGCGGGTGAGGCGGCTGGTGCTGGCCGCCGCCGCCGGCGGCAACGGCACGGCACTCGACGCGCCGTTGCCGCCGTCGGTCCAGTCGCGCATCGACGAGTTGAATGCCCAGGGGCCAGCGGCCTTCGCGGCCCAGCGCGCGCCGCGCCTGTGCGCCGACGGCGCCGATCCGGCCGTGGTGGCCCATGTCACCGAGATGATGTCGCGCATCCGGCCGTCGGGTTATGCCCAGGCCTGCGCCCTGCTGGCCCAGGGCGATCTGTTCGCCGATCTGCCGGCGATCGCGGCACCCACCCTGGTGATGTGCGGGGCCGAGGATCGGATCGTCCCGCCGCAGCGCTGCCGCGACGTGGCCGCCAAGCTCGCCGGCCATCGCTATATCGAGATTTCGGGGGCGGGCCACGCGCTTTATGCCGAGGCGCCGGCCGCATTCGACACCGCGCTGACGGCATTCCTGGAGGGGTCCGCATGAATGTCCATGTCGGCAAGAACCATGAGCAATACATGGTGCCGGGGCTGGAGCGCGGCTTGAATCTGCTGGCGCTGTTCACCCGGACCGAACCCGAACTGTCGCTTTCGGAGATCGCGCGGCGCCTCGAAGTTCCCCGGTCGACCGCCTTCCGCCTGACCTACACGCTCGACCAGATGGGGTTCCTCAAGCGCTCGCCCGGCGGCTTCAGGCTCGGCGCCCGCATCCTGACGCTGGGCTTCGACTATCTCGCCTCGCAGGACCTGATCGAGGTCGCGCTGCCCGAGCTGACCGCGCTGCGCGATGCCACCGGCGCATCCTCGCATCTCGGCGTGCTCGACGGTCGCGACGTGATCTACATCGCGCAGATTTCCTCGCTGCGCCAGCTGTCCAGCCGCGTGTCGGTCGGCAGCCGCTTTCCGGCACATGCCCAGTCGATGGGCCGCCTGCTGCTGGCCGCCCTGCCGGCAGCCGAGCTCGAGGCGCTCTATGCCGGCGTGGCGCTGGAGAAATTCACCGACGACACGCCCGCCGATTTCACCGAGCTGAAGGCCCGCATCGCCGAGGATCGCGCGCGCGGCTATGTGGTCAGCCGCGGGAATTTCGAGCGCGGCATCGTCGCCGTCGCCGCCCCCGTGCTCGATGCGCAGGGCATCGTCGTGGCGGCGGTGAACATTTCGGGGCCGGCCACGGCGCTCGATACCGGCGCGCTCGAAGGTGTGTTCAAGGACCGGGTGATGGCGGCCGCCAAGGCGATCTCGCGCCATCTCGGCCATCGTTTCCAGGAGTGATCGACATGGCTATCGACCGTCTGCGCGCCATCGCCCTCGGCGCCCCCGGCCTCACCGCCCAGGCCGGCTTCTTCCGCGACGCCTGGGGCCTGAGCACCGCGGCCGAGCAGGATGGCGTGGTCTATCTGCGCGGCACCGGGCGCGAGCATCACATCGTCGCGCTGCACGACCGCCCGGTGCGCGGCATCATCTCGATCGATTTCGGCGCGCCTGATCGCGCCGCCGTGGACCGTCTGCACGCCAGGCTGGCCGGGCAGGGGATCGAGGTGACGTCGCCGGCCGAGCTGACGACGCCCGGCGGCGGCTATGCCTTCTCCGTGCAGGACCCGGACGGCCGCCGGCTGCGCATCATCGCCGACATCGCCCAGCATGCCGATATCGACGACGACGACGACCGGCCGCGCAAGCTCAGCCATGTCGTGCTGAATTCGGCCCAGCTCGACACCGTCAAGGATTTCTTCTGCGGCCCGCTCGGCTTCCGCATCTCCGACTGGTCGGAAGACCAGATGGTGTTCATGCGCGCCGCGACCGACCATCACTGCATCGCGCTGAACCGCCTGAGCCACGCTTCGCTGAACCACGTCGCCTTCGAGATGTGCTCGGTCCACGCCTATATGCGCGGCCAGGGCCGGATGAAGGCCGCGGGCAGCGCGGTGGCCTGGGGGCCGGGCCGTCATGGCCCGGGCAACAACCCGTTCGCGTATTTCGTCGTGCCGGGCAATTTCGTCTTCGAATATACCTGCGAACTGCAGCAGATCGACGAGGCGACCCACGAACCCAAGGTATGGCAGCGCATCCCGGCGCAGTCCGACCTGTGGGGCACCGCCGGCCCGCCCTCGCCCGTGATCCGCGCGGTCATGGCCGGCAATCCCGACCCGAACCAGGAGTAGGGCCGGTGGATCTGGGTCTTGCAGGGCGTCGCATCCTCGTCACCGGCGGGTCGTCCGGCATCGGCCTTGCCGCCGTGCGGCTGTTCCTGGCCGAGGGCGCCAAGGTCGCGTTCTGCGCCCGCGACGCCGAACGGCTTAATGCCGTGGCGGCCGAGCTGTCGGCACAGTACGGCGACGCCGTCCACGCGGCCGCCTGCGACGTGCTCGACGACGGCGCGGTCAAGGGTTTCATCGCCGACGTCACCGCGCGTTTCGGCGGCCTCGACGTCCTCGTCAACAATGCGGGGCAGGGGCGGGTCTCGACCTTCACCGACACGTCGGACGAGGATTGGGAAGCCGAGCTGCGCCTGAAATTCTTCAGCGTCATCCGCCCGACCCGTGCGGCGCGCGCGGCGCTGGCCGCCTCCGATGCCGGCGCGGTGGTCTGTGTCAACTCGCTCTTGGCCCGCCAGCCCGAGCCGCACATGGTCTGCACCTCCGCGGCGCGCGCCGGCGTGCAGAACCTGATCAAGTCGCTGTCGGTCGAGCTGGCGCCCGAGGGCATCCGGGTCAATTCGATCCTGCTCGGCCTCGTCGATTCCGGCCAGTGGCAGCGCCGTTTCGCCGCCCGCGCCGACAAGACCCAGGACCGCGACGAATGGTACGCCGCGCTCGCCAAGTCCAAGCACATTCCCCTCGGCCGTCTGGGCGAGCCTGAAGAGGCCGCCCGCGCCGTCGTTTTTCTCGCCTCGCCTGCCGCGGCCTACATCACCGGCGCCGCTCTCGAGGTTTCCGGAGGAGTCTCCCGCCATGCCTGAGATCACCAGCAATGTCGGCGAGCTGATCGCCGCCTATCTCGAAGCCTGCGGCCTGACCCACGCCTACGGCGTGATCTCTATCCACAACATGCCGATCCTTGACGCCTTCGGCCGCCGCGGCAAGGTCCGCTTCGTGCCGGCACGCGGCGAGGCCGGCTCGATGAACATGGCCGACGCCCATGCGCGCGTCTCGGGCGGGCTGGGGGTCTGCGTCACCTCGACCGGCACGGGCGCGGGCAATGCCGCCGGCGGCCTGGTCGAGGCGCTGACCGCCGGCAGCCCGGTGCTGCACCTGACCGGCCAGATCGATTCCGCGCATCTCGACCGGGCGCGGGCCTTCATCCATGAATTCCCGGCCCAGCCGGCGCTGCTGAAGTCGGTTTCCAAGGCGTATTTCCGCATCTGGACACCCGAGATGGCGCTGGGCGTGGTGGCCGAGGCGGTGCGTACCGCGCTCACCCCGCCGATGGGCCCGGTCTCGGTCGAGATCCCGATCGACGTGCAGCGTGCCCCGATCACCTTCGATGCCGACAGTTTCCGTGCCCTGCTGCCCCAGGCGGCACCGGCCGAGCCGGCCGGCATCGATCGCCTGGTCGCGCGGCTGAAGGCGGCGAGGCGCCCCTTGCTCTGGCTCGGCGGCGGTGCGCGCGGCACCGAGACGGCGGTGGCGCGGCTTGCCGCTCTCGGCCTGCCGGTCATGACCTCGGTCAACGGCCGCGGCGTGCTGCCGGAGGATCACGCCCTGTCGCTCGGCGCCTATACCCAGGGGCCGGTGACGGAAGCCTTCCTCAAGACCTGCGACATGCTGCTGGCCGTCGGCACCCGGCTGCGGTCGAACGAGACCAAGAACTACGCACTGCCCTGGCCGCGTCCGTTCTGCCAGATCGACGTCGATGCCGGCCAGGCCGGCCGTGCCGTCGCGGTCGACGACTTCGTCTGTGCCGACGCCCGCACCGCGCTGACGGCTCTGGCCGACCGGCTGGAAGAGGAAAAGCTGTCCCTCGACCCGGCCTTGGCCGACGACGTTGCCACCATGCGCCGCGATGCCGAGGCGGCGCTGCGCAAGCAGCTCGGGCCCTATGGCGAGCTGGTGACCCAGCTGCAGGCCGCCCTGCCGCGCAACCTGCGCTGGGTGCGTGACATCACCATCTCCAACTCGACCTGGGGCAACCGCCTGCTGCGCATCAGTGACAGCCGCGCCGGCGTCCATGCGCTGGGCGGCGGCATCGGCCAGGGTGTGCCGATGGCCGTCGGTGCCGCCCTGGCGGCTGGCGGCGCCAAGACCGTCTGCCTGACCGGCGACGGCGGGCTGACCTTGTGCATGACCGAGCTGGCAACCGCCGCGCAGGAGAATGCCGACGTCACCTTCATCGTGATGAACGACAAGGGCTACGGCGTCATCCGCAACATCCAGGACGAACTCTACGGCAAGCGCCACTATTACACCGACGTCACCACCACCGACCACGCCAAGCTGGCCGATCTGATGGGCCTGCGTTACTGGTACGCCGGAACGCTCGCCGAATTCCCGGCGGCGATTGCCGCGGCGGTGGCCCACAAGGGGCCGGCGCTGCTCGAGGTGGATATGACGTCGATCGGTCCGTTTGCTTCGTCCTTCGCCGGTCCGCCGACCGGCAAGCCGGCCGCCTGACATGCTGTCGGTGGCGATGATCGGCTATGGCGGCATCGCCGCCACGGTCGCCCGCACGCTCGCCCGCGAGGGGCAGGGTAACGTGATGCTGACCGCGGCGCTGATGCGGCCGGGCCGGGCCGAAGCCGCCCGCGCCAAACTGGGCGAGGCCGTGGCGCTGGCCACGACCCTGCCGGAGCTGCTGGCGCATAAGCCCGAACTGGTCGTCGAGGTCGCCGGCCAGGAACCGCTGCGCGCCTACGGCCAGGCAGTGTTGGCCGCCGGTTGCGACCTGCTGGTGTCGTCGATCGGCGCGCTGGCCGACGATGATTTCCTGAAGCGGCTGAAGGATGCCGCGCGCCAGGGCGGCGCGCGCCTGCTGCTGCCGGCCGGCGCGGTCGGCGGCATCGACGCGCTGGCCGCAATGCGGCTGGGCGGGCTGGCCACGGTCCGCTACCGCTCGCGCAAGCCGCCTTCGGCCTGGAAGGGCACGCCGGCTGAAACCGCGGCCGACCTCGATGCGCTGAAGGACGCCACCGTGTTCTATCGCGGCACCGCGCGCGCCGCGGCGCTCGACTACCCGAAGAACGCCAACGTCGCGGCCACCGTAGCGCTGGCCGGCCTTGGCTTCGAGGCCACCGAGGTTGAGCTGATCGCCGATCCGGCGGTGACCGAGAATATCCATGAGATCGAGGCGGAAGGCCAGTCCGGCCGGTTCGCCATCCGGCTGGAAGGCAAGCCTTCCGCCGACAACCCCAAGACCTCGGCGCTGACGGCGCTGAGCGTCGCCCGCGCGATCCTCAACCGCTCGGGCACGATCGAAATCTGACGAGAGGGCGCATGCGCAAGATCCTGGTCGGTGGCGAATGGCGCGTCGGTCGCGGTGCGCTGCAGCAGACGTATTATCCGGCTGACGGTAGCCTGACCGATGAATTTCCCGGCGCGTCGGTCGAGGATGTCGACGAGGCGGTCGCCGCCGCCAAGGCGGCGATGCACTACCCGGCCTGGCGCGATCTGCTGCCGCATCAGCGCGCCAACTATCTCTACGAGATCAGCCGGCTGATCACCGCCGAGGCCGAGGAACTGGCCAGGCTGCAGTCGCGCGACAACGGCAAGACGCTGGCCGAGGCCCGCCTGCTGGTCGCATCGGCCGCCGGCACCTTCCGCTTCTTCGCCGCGGCGCTCGAGACCTTCGAGGAAACGCTGACCCCGCCGCGCGGCGACTATCTGTCGATGAGCGTGCATGACCCGATCGGTGTGGTCGCGGCGATCACGCCGTGGAATTCGCCGATCGCATCGGATGCCCAGAAGCTGGCCCCGGCGCTGGCCGCCGGCAACGGCTGCATCCTGAAGCCGGCGAACTGGACGCCGCTGCTGGCCCTCGAACTCGGCCGCCTCTGCATGGAGGCCGGGCTGCCGCCGGGCCTGGTCTCGGTCCTGCCGGGCTCGGGCTCCGAGATCGGCGACGCGCTCGTCCGCCATCCCGATGTCCGCCGCGTCTCGTTCACCGGCGGCACCACGACCGGGCGGCATATCGCCGGCATCGCGGCACAGAAGCTGATGCCGGTCTCGCTCGAGCTTGGCGGCAAGTCGCCGACCATCGTGTTCGACGATGCCGATGTCGATCATGCGGTCGACGGCGTGCTGTTCGGCATCTTCTCGTCGAACGGCCAGTCCTGCATTGCCGGCTCGCGCCTGTTCGTCCAGCGCGGCATCCACGATGCCTTCATGGAACGGCTGGTCGAGAAAGCGGCGCGGCTGCGCATCGGCCACCCGGACGACCCCGCGACCCAGATCAGCCCGCTGATCCACCCGAAGCACCGCGATTCGGTCGAGCGCTACGTGGCGCTGGCGGTCGAGGAGGGCGGCAAGGTTCTCTGCGGCGGCGCCCGGCCCGAAGGCGGCATCTACGACCAGGGCTGGTACTACCGGCCGACCGTCATCGGCGGCCTCACCAACCGGGCTCGCGTGGTGCAGGAAGAGATCTTCGGGCCCGTGCTGGTGGTCATGCCGTTCGACGACGAGGCGGCGCTGATCGAGGAAGCCAACGATTCGGTCTATGGCCTGGCCTGCGGCATCTGGACCACGGACTACAAGAAGGCCTGGCGCGTCGCCCGGCGCATCGAGGCGGCGACGGTGTGGATCAACACCTACAAGCAGCTCTCGATCGCCACGCCCTTCGGCGGCATGAAGGAATCCGGCATGGGCCGCGAGAAGGGCCGCCTCGGCATTCTCGAATACACCAACCAGAAGAGCCTCTATTTCGGGCTCAACGCGAACCCGCTGCCCTGGGCCGGGCGGTGACGCGCGTCCTCGTCGTCGGCGGCGGCATTGCCGGGCTGTCGGCGGCGATTGCGCTGGCCATGCGCGGGGCGCAGGTCGACCTGGTCGAGGTCAAGCCGCAGAACGCCGTGCTCGGCGTCGGCATCATCCAGCCCAACAATGCGCTGCGGGTGCTGGACCAGCTCGGCATTCTTCAGCCTTGCCTCGACGCCGGCTACCCGACCGAGGGCTGGATCTATTACGACCACCGCGGGACCGAGCTGACCCGCTTCGACAGCCTGCGGCTGGTCGGCGATCAGCGTCCGCCGAACAACGCGCTGCCACGTCCGGCGCTGCACGCCATCCTGACCGAACGGGCCGAAGGCTTGGGCGTGACCGTCACGCTCGGCACCACCGTTGCCGACCTCGTTGAAGACGAGGCCGGCGTCGAGGTGACGCTGACCGACGGCCGCCGGGGGCGTTACGACCTGATCGTGGGTGCCGACGGCATCCGCTCAGCCCTGCGTCGCCGCCTGTTCGGCGAAGGGCATGAGCCGCAATTCGTCGGCCATTCCTGCTGGCGCGTCACCGTGCCGCGGCCTGCCGACCTCGATCGCTGCGCCCTGTTCTTCGGCATCGGGCTCAAGGCCGGCATGGTGCCGCTGACGCATGACGACATGTATCTGCTGCTGATCAGCAACGAACCCTCGGCGGCGCATATTGATCCGGCGCCGCAGCGCCGGATGTTGGCGCAATATCTCGCCCATTTCGGCGGGCCGGTGGCCGAGGCCGCCGCGCATGTCGGCCCGGAGACCCCGATCGTCTACACCCCGGTCGAGGAAGTGATCCTGCCGGCACCCTGGGGCCGCGGCCGCATCTGGCTGATCGGCGATGCCGCCCATGCGTCGACGCCCTATCTCAGCCAGGGCGCGACGATGGCAATGGAGGATGCGGTGGTGCTGGCCGAGATCGCGACCGCGCCCGATTTTGCCCCCGGCGCGGGGCTGGATGCCTTCATGGCCCGCCGCCTGCCGCGCTGCCGCTTCGTCCAGGAAACCTCGCACCGCATCGGCGACGAGGGCCAGCTGACCGATCCGGCCGCCTGCGCCGCGCGCAACGAGCGGATCCGCAATGCCGAGCCAGGCAAGCCCCGGCCGCATGAGATGTTCCTGGCCGAAGCGATCTGACCGCCTATTTGATTGCCTTCAGCTTCATGCGGATTTCGTCGACGACGTTGTTGTAGCTGGCGAAGGCCAGCTCCAACTCGGCCGGCGTAACCGAGCCCGAGGCTTGGCGCTGGGCCCAATAGGGCGTCAGACTGAACTGGGTATCGACGATCTCGAAATCGACGTCGAGATAGGTCGCCAGCGGCGTATTGGGCCAGCCCTTTTCCTTCCATTCGCGGTTCTTCGCCTTGGAGAACAGGGAAAGAATGGCGGGCGTCACCTCGCGCACATGGGTCGGGTCGCTGGCGAAACCGTCGCTGCGCGGGTGGGGCACGTTGATCGTGATCTCGGCGCCGGGGGCGGCGACGCGGTAAAGCTCCTTCATGATCGCCAGGAAGGTGTCGACCCGTTCGCCCAGATGCTCCAGCACGTGGTTCAGCACCATCTCGCCTATCGAGGAATCGTCGAACGGCCAGGGGAAGGTTTCAAGGTCCCAGACCACCTCGGGCGAGAACGACGGGTATTTGTCGACGTTGACATACCCCGGCATTTTGTTCTGGCCGCAGCCGAGGTTCACTCGCAGCATCGCATTCCCCCTCATTGGCGGGCCCCGTGGACGGATTTGCCTTACCGTCCGGCAGGCTGTATCTAGCCGAAAGCAGGCGTGGTTGCATCACGTCGTTACATTGTGGAACCCGTGCCGATGGCGATTGCCGCATTGCGCGAGGCGGTTTTGCGCGACCCTCGCTCGCCCGTCGCGCATGGGCAACTGGCCATGGCGCTGCGCGGCACCGACGACCCCGCGGCCTGGCGCGAGGCCGTGGCCCATCTGGAAAAGGCGGTGGCCCTGGCCCCGGACATGATCGCCGCCCAGGTGAACCTGGCCGTGCTGCGCCATCATGTCGGCGCGCCGGACGAGGCGGTGGCCGCCGAAATCGCTCGGGCCTTGCGGCTGGACGACCACGACCCCGAGATCTGGACCGATGCGGCGGTGACGTTGCACGACCGCGGCCGGTTCGCCCAGGCCCTGGCCGCAGCCCGCCGGGCGCTGTGCCTGGCGCCCGATCTGGCGCCGGCGGCCCATGTGCATGCCGAAACGGTCGGGGCCCTGCGCGGGCCGGGACCGGCCCTGGCCTGGTTCGACCGGCTGGTGCGGCTGGATCCGGCCTCGCCGATCTTGCGTATAGCCCGCGGCAAGATGCGCCTGGCGGCCGGCGACACGGCGGGCGGCTGGGCCGATTACGAGGCCCGGCGGGGTACCCCGGCCTTCGGCCTGCCGGCGGCGGCGACTGGCGATTCCGAACCGCAGCCGCTAGCCGGCAAGACCGTGCTGGTCTACCCCGAGCAGGGTTTCGGCGACGTGCTGCAGTTCGTCCGCTTCGTCCGGCCGCTATGCGAGCGGGCGGCCCAGGTCTGGCTGATGGCAAGGCCTGAGCTGCACGCGCTGCTCGTCGGGCTCGAAGGCTGCGACGGGCGCCTGTCGATCGTCTCGCCCGAGTCGGTATCCGCCCTGCGGCCCGACCTGATGCTGCCGGTGATGTCGCTGCCCAGGCTGCTCGGCCTTGTGCCCGACGGCCGACGCTATCTGACCGTCGCCGACGTTCAACGCGAACGCTGGCGCCAGGCCCTCGACGGCATCACGGATCTGCGCGTCGGCGTCTGCTGGTCGGGCAATCCGCGCGCCCAGGCGGCGGTCGTCACCCGGATGACGGACCGGCGCCGGTCGGTGCCCTTTGCCGAGTTCGGGGCCGCGCTGGCCGGCATCGAAGGGGCGACGTTCATCTCGCTGCAGCACGCCTATCGCGCGGGCGAAAAACCATCCGACTACGGCATTCGCGACGCCTCGGCCTATCTTCGTGATTTCAGCGACCTGGCCGGGCTGATTGCCAATCTCGACCTCGTCATCACCGTGGATACGGCGGTATGCCATCTGGCCGGTGCGCTGGGCGCGCCTACCTGGATGCTCAACCGGTTCGACAGCTGCTGGCGCTGGGAACGGGGGGCAAGCGCGACGCCGTGGTACGGCTCGATGACGATACTGAATCAGGTCGAACCGATGCGCTGGGCCGAGCCGCTGGCCGAGATGGTGGCGCGGCTGCGCGCCCTTATCCGGCAGCGATAGCCGCGAGGAACACCTCGCCGTAGCGATCGAGCTTGGCTTGCCCGACGCCGTGGACCAGGGCCATCTCGTCGAGGTTGCGGGGCTGGCGGGCCGCCATGTCGATCAGGCTGCGATCGGGGAAGATGACATAGGCCGGCACGCCGTGCGAGCGGGCGAGTTCGGTACGCAACGCCTTCAGCCGTGCCAGCAGGGCGCTGTCATGCGGCTGCGCCTCGAGGTTGGAGGCACGGCGGCGGGCTTTCTCCTTGGGCCGCGGCACGAAGGTGCGCAGCTGGATGGTTTCCTGGCCGCGCAGCACGGCCCAGCCACGCTCGGCGATGGTGAAACCGCCGGGGCCGGTGACGTCGAGCGCGACAAGCTGGGCGGCATAGATCTGGCGCAGCAGCGAGCGCCATTCGTCCTTCGACCGTGCCTTGCCGACCCCGAAGGTCTTGAGCGTATCGTGGCCCAGCCGCTTGGCGGTGTCGGTTTCCTCGCCCAGCAGCACGCTGACGATATGTTCGGCCCCGAACCGCTCGCCGGTCCGATAGATTGCTGACAACAGCATCTGGGCGGCGACCGTCCCGTCGAAACCGGCCACGCCGTCCTGGCACAGGTCGCAATTGCCGCAGGGGCCGCTGTCCTCGCCGAAATAGGCCAGCAGGGTCTGGCGTCGGCAGGTTGGCGCCTCGCACAGCGCGATCAGGGCGTTCAGCCGCTGGCGGTCGATGCGCTTCTGCTCGTCCGACGACTGGGCGTCCTCGATCTGCTGGCGGCGCAGCCGCAGGTCGTCGAACCCCCACAGGGTCAGCGTGTCGGCGGGCAGGCCGTCGCGCCCCGCGCGGCCGATCTCCTGGTAATAAGCCTCGATCGATTTCGGCAGCCCGGCATGGGCGACGAACCGCACGTCGGGTTTGTCGATACCCATGCCGAAGGCAATGGTCGCCACCATGACGACGCCGTCCTCGCGCAGGAAAGTATCCTGGTTGCGATCGCGTTCATGCGCCGCCATGCCGGCATGATAGGGCAGGGCGCGATAGCCGGCCGTGGTGATCGCGTCGGCCAGCCGCTCGGTCTCGCGCCGCGACGGGCAGTAGATCACCCCGCTCTGGCCCCGCTGGCGGTCGAGCAGGCGCAGAAGCTGCTGGCGGGAATTGTCCTTGGGCTGGATCGCCAGCCGCAGATTGGGCCGGTCGAAACCGTGGATGAAGATTTTGGGTTCGGTTTCGAACAGCTGCGCCAGGATGTCGGCGCGGGTCGCCTTGTCGGCGGTGGCGGTCAGCGCGATGGCCGGCACGCCCAGGCGCCGCTTGACCTCGCCCAACGCGGCATATTCCGGCCTGAAGTCGTGGCCCCATTGCGAGACGCAATGGGCTTCGTCGATGGCCAGCAGCCGCACGTTCTGCCGTGACAGCCAGTCGAGCGTACCGGGCTGCAGCAGCCGTTCCGGCGCGGCATAGAGCAGGCGCAGGGTGCCGGCGCGCATCTCGTCCTGCACCCGGCGCTTTTCCGATTCGTCGTTGGCCGAGGTCAGGCTGCCCGCGCCGATGCCGTATTCGCGCAAGGCCGCGACCTGGTCGCGCATCAGCGCGATCAGCGGCGAGACCACCACGGTCAGCCCGCCGAGAACCAGGGCCGGCAATTGATAACACAGGGATTTTCCCGCACCGGTCGGCAGGACGGCCATGACGTCCTCGCCGCCCAGCACGGTACGCACGATCTCTTCCTGCCCCGGCCGGAAGCCGGGGAAGCCGAACACTTCCTTCAGGAGTCGCGCCGCTGCTGCCGTCATGGCCGGGACACTGCACCGGCGATGACGGCCGATGCAACGGTCTCTATGCCGGAATCAGCAGGCTCAGCTGTTCGATGGTGCAGGCGGGTTTGGGTGCGCCCTCGATCTCGATGACGGCGGCGTTGGTGATCAGGATACCCATCGGCTTGTCCTCGATCGACTGCATCGTCAGCGTCGAGCGCACGCGCGAGCCGACCTTGACCGGCGTCAGAAACCGGACCTTGTTCAGGCCGTAGTTGATGCCGGCGGTAAAGCCCTCGTAGCGGACGATCTGCTGATTCAACGCCACGACCATCGACAAGGTCAGGAAGCCGTGGGCGATCGGGGCGCCGAACGGCCCGGCCTTGGCGCGTTCGACATCGACATGGATCCATTGATGGTCGCCGGTGACGTCGGCGAACTGGTTGACGCGGTCCTGGTCGATCGTCACCCAGTCGCTGGAGCCGAGCACGTGTCCGACCAGCGCCTTGGCGCCGGCGACCCCGTTGATGATGGTGGGCATGGTGGTTCCTTCCCGAGTCTCGATACGGGGTTACTATGCCCTACCGGGCGGTAACCGCCACCCCGTCCGGCGGGCACCGTAAAATCGCTAATGAGGTTAATTCACCAGATTTTACCGGCCGCGTAGGCAAATCCTGCTATGATTTAATAAATTAAATTCATTAATGCCGGGGCGGATATCAGCGCCGTCAATATCACAGCGGTTCCACGCTAATCCGTTGATGTCGCTGGGGGATTGACGACCGAACGGATCGTCCCAATGTGTAGTGCACTGCAACATCGGAGCTGTCGTCGATGACGAAGGAAAAACTGTTCACCCCGTTCAAGGCCGGCGCGATCGAGCTGCCGAACCGGGTGGTGATGGCGCCCTTGACCCGCAACCGGGCGCTGCCGGACGGCGACGTGCCCCACGCGCTCAATGCCGAATACTATGCCCAGCGGGCGTCCGCCGGCCTCTTGATCACCGAAGCCTCGCAGATCTCGCCGCAAGGCAAGGGCTACGCCTGGACGCCAGGCATCTATTCGGACGCCCAGATCGCGGGCTGGCGCAAGGTGACCGAGGCGGTGCACAAGGCGGGCGGCCGCATCGTCGTCCAGTTGTGGCATGTCGGCCGCGTGTCGCACAACGTGCTGCAGCCGGGCAATGCCGATCCGGTCGGCCCCTCGGCCATCGCGGCCAGGACCAAGACCTATGACGGCAAGGGGTTCGTCGCCACCTCGCTGCCGCGCGCGCTCGATATCGCGGAAATCCCGGGCATCGTCGCCGATTACGGCGTGGCGGCCAGGCGGGCGCTGGAGGCCGGCTTTGACGGCGTCGAGATCCATGCCGCCAACGGCTACCTGATCGACCAGTTCCTGCGCGACGGTTCCAACCAGCGCACCGACGCCTATGGCGGCCCGATCGAGAACCGCGCCCGCCTGCTGCGCGAGGTGGTCGAGGCGGTGACCCGCGCGATTCCGGCCGACCGCGTCGGCATCCGCCTCAGCCCGTTCTCGAACGCCAACGACGTTGTCGACAGCGATCCGGTAACGACTTTCTCCTATGCCGTCGAGCAGATCGCGCCGGCGGGCCTGGCCTATCTCCACATGGTCGAAGGCCAGACCGGCGGCAGCCGCGAGTTGGCCCCCGGCCAGGACATCCAGGCCCTGCGCCGGCTGTTCAAGGGCCCCTACATGGCCAATAACGGCTACGACCGCGACATGGCGATTGCCGCCGTGGCCGAGGGCCGTGCCGACATGATCGCCTTCGGCAAGCTCGCCATCTCCAACCCCGACCTGGCCGAGCGGCTGGAGAAGAATGCCGCGCTGAACGAGCCGGACAAGGCCACGTTCTACGGTGGCGGCGCGGCGGGCTACACCGATTATCCGCGTCTTACTGCCGCCTAGTCCTTTCGCAGGCGAAAGTCTGCAGGTTTGTTACGAAAAGGTGTCGGCTGATCAAGGGGATCGGCCGGCACCTTATCTTTTTGCAGGGCAGGGTTGCACATCGTTGAGTTTCGTTTGAGGTTCGTTTAAATCTGAATGCGAAAGAACTTTGGCGTTCGGAGTGGCGCGATGATTTACGACCTTGCCATCATCGGCGGCGGCATCAATGGCTGCGGCATCGCCCGCGACGCGGTCGGGCGCGGCCACAGCGTCTTCCTGTGCGAACAGAATGACCTGGCCTCCGCCACCTCGTCGGCCTCGACCAAGCTGATCCATGGCGGCCTGCGCTATCTCGAGTATTACGAGTTCCGCCTGGTGCGTGAGGCACTGATGGAGCGCGAGGCGCTGTGGGCCGTCGCCCCGCATATCATCCGGCCGCTGCGCTTCGTCCTGCCCCACCACAAGGGCCTGCGCCCGGCCTGGATGCTGCGGCTGGGCCTGTTCCTCTATGATCATCTCGGCGGCCGGCGCCTGCTGCCGCCGACGCGGGGTATCGATTTTTCGCGCGATGCGACCGGCAAGCCGCTGAAGCCGGGCTTCAAGCGCGGTTTCGAATATTCCGACTGCTGGGTCGAGGATGCCCGGCTCGTGGTGCTGAACGCGATGGACGCGGCCGCCCGCGGCGCCGTCATCCGCACCCGCACCCGCTGTGTCGCCGCCGAGCGCCGGGGCGAGTTGTGGGCCGTCACCGTCGAGGACGTGTCGACCGGCGCGCGCGAGACGATCGAGGCCCGCGCCCTGGTCAACGCGGCCGGCCCCTGGGTCGCCCAGGTGCTGTCGGGTACCATCCGGGCCAACGCGCCGGCCAGCGTCCGCCTGGTCCAAGGGTCGCATGTCGTGGTGCCCAGGCTGTTCGACCACGATCGCTGCTATATCTTTCAGAACGCCGACGGGCGGATCATCTTCGCCATTCCCTACGAAGGCGACTTCACGCTGATCGGCACCACCGACCGCGATTTCAAGGGCCAGCCCGGCAAGGTCGAGGCCAGCGAGGAGGAGATCGCCTATCTTTGCGCCGCGGCCTCGGAATATTTCGCGGTGCCGGTGCGGCCCGCGCAGGTCGTGTGGACCTATTCGGGGGTGCGTCCGCTTTATGACGACGGTTCGTCGGATGCCAAGGCGGTGACGCGCGACTACGTCCTGTCGCTCGATGCGCCCGCCGGCGGGCCGGCGCTGCTGTCGGTGTTCGGCGGCAAGATCACGACCTTCCGGCGCCTCGCGGAATCGGCCCTTGAGAAGATCGTGCCGCATCTGCCCGCCGCCAAGGGCGAGGCGGCGGGCTGGACGCGTACCGCGCCGCTGCCCGGGGGAGACTTTCCGCTGACCGCGCTGGCGGCGCTGGCCGAGGATATCAACAAGCGCCATCCCTATCTGCCGCGCGCCCATGCCGAGCGGCTGGCGCGTACCTATGGCACGCGGGCCCATATCCTGCTCGACGGCGCGCGCTCGACCGCCGATCTCGGCCATCTGTTCGGCGCCGACCTGTTCGAGCGCGAGGTGCGCTACCTGATGGATCACGAATGGGCGCGGACCGGCGAGGACGTGCTGTGGCGCCGTTCCAAGCTGGGCTTGCGGCTCAATCCGGCCGAGCGGTTCGAGTTGGACCGCTGGATGCGCGCGGAGCCGAACGCCCTGGCCGCCTCGGCCTGATCGGCTACAGCGCCGACCGGATCAGGTGGGCCAGTGGGCCCAGGCGCAGCGGCTTGTCGACGAGCCAGGGTAACGGTCCGAGCCCGGTGTCCCAGTCGAGCCTGGCACCATGGGTATCGCCGAGCAGGATGACCGGCAGGTCGGTATGCCGGGCGCGGGCCGCCCGGGCCACGGCGACACCGTCGATCGGCGGCGTGATCGCCATGTCGCTGAGCAGAAGGTCGATTTCCACGCCGGGCTGGCCCAGCAGTTCGATCGCCGTCGGGCCGTCGGGCGCGGCGATGACGTGATAGCCGAGCAGGTCCAACTGCTGGGTCATCGTCGCCAGCATTGCCGGTTCGCCGTCGACCAGCAGGATGGTCTCGCTGCCGCGCGGCAGCGGGCCCTCCGCCCCGGCCCCCCCTTCTCCGTCACGATCGTCCTCGCCGGCG
>JAEYTW010000468.1 GCA_023433835.1 Pseudomonadota bacterium
GCCCGCGCCCACCACCAGCGCCCGGCGGCCGGCGATCGGGCAGCCCTTGCGCCTGATGCCGCGCACGAACCCCTCGCCGTCGAACATGTCGCCGGCCAGCCGGCCGTCGGGCCGGCGCAGGATGGCGTTGCAGGCGCCGGCGATGCGCGCCGCCGTCGAGACCTCGTCCATCATGCCCAGGGTGGTGACCTTGTGCGGCATCGTCACCAGCGCGCCGCGGATATTGGTCAGCCGGAACAGGGCCGCCAGGACGTCCGGATAGGCATCGGCCTGCACGCCCATCGGCACGACCACGGCGTTGACGCCAATAGACTCGAAATACGGATTGTAGATCAGCGGCGCCTTGAAGGTGGCGGTGGGATAGCCGAGATGCGCAATCAGCGTGGTGTTGCCGTCGATCATGTCAATGTCCGGCCAAGATCTCGCCCAGGAATTTCCGTGTCCGTTCATGCCTCGGATTGCTGAAGAAGTCGACCGGCGGCGCTTCCTCGATGATGCAGCCCTGCGCCATGAACAGGACGCGGTCGGCGACCTGGCGGGCAAAGCCCATCTCGTGGGTGACGCAGATCATCGTCATGCCGTCCTCGGCCAGGCCGATCATGGTGTCGAGGACTTCCTTGACCATTTCGGGGTCCAAGGCCGATGTCGGCTCGTCGAACAGCATGACCTTGGGCTCCATGCACAAGGCACGCGCGATGGCGACCCGCTGCTGCTGCCCGCCCGACAGCTGGGCCGGGTATTTGTCGGCCTGCTCCAGGATATGGACGCGGTCGAGCAGGCGGCGGGCGCGGTCCTCAGCTTCGGCCTTCGCCAGCCGGCGGGTGCGCATCGGCGCCAGGGTGCAGTTCTGCATGACCGTCAGATGGGGGAACAGGTTGAACTGCTGGAACACCATGCCGACCTCCGCCCGTACCGCGTCGATCGTCCTGTTATCGTCGCCCAGCGCGATGCCGTCGACCAGGATGCGACCCTTGGAATAGCCCTCCAGGTGGTTGATGCAGCGGATCAGGGTGGATTTGCCGGAACCGGACGGCCCGCACAGGACGATCTTCTCGCCCGTACGGACCGTCAGGTTGATGTCGGTCAGGGCCTGGTAGGGGCCATACCATTTCTCGACGCCCTCCATCACGATCATCGGCGTGGCGACGGCGGTATCGACGGCGGCATGGGTCATGAGCCCGGACTCCCGACGCTCTGGGCTTACTGGACGGTGAAGGGGATGCCGTCGATGCTGGTGGGGAAGTCGGTGAAGGACGACCCCATCCACTTCATGTGGATCTTGGTCAGCTCGCCATTGGCCTTGATCTTGTCGATGAACGCGTTGATCGAGGCGTTCATCTCCTTCTCGCCCAGCCGGGTGCAGGCGCCGTTGAATATCTTGGAGAACTCGAGCTTGTCTTCATAGGTACCCGGCTTGGCCTCGTTCAGCCGTGCGGCGTAGAAGATGTTGCCGCCGACGGCCTGGGCCTGGCCCGAGATCAGCGCCTGGATCGCGGCGGCATCGCCGTCGAGGCGGCGGATGGTGGTGCCCGGGGGCGCCGCCTTGGTGATGTCGTTGTCCTGGGCGGCGCCGCGCGGCACGGCGATCACGTATTTCGCCATGTCGGCATTGGTCTTGATCTCGGTGGTCTTGGCGGCCACCAGCTTGATGGTGTTGGCGACATAGGGCTTGGAGAACTGCACGGCCTTGGCGCGCTCGGGCAGCATCGCCATGGTGGCGAACAGCACGTCGACGCGGCCCGAGGTCAGCGCGGGAATGCGGTTGGCGACTTCGAGGGGCATGAACTCGAGCTCGACGCCGAGCTCCTTGGCATAGAGGGCGGCGATGTCGGCATCGATGCCCTCGACCTTGCCCGCGGAATTGACGAAGCCCCAGGGCACGTTGTCGCCTTGGATGCCGACGATGATCTTGCCGCGCTTCTTGATCTCTTCCGGCGTGATCGCGAAGGCCGGCGCCGCGGCGAGCGTGGCGGCGGCGGCCAGGCCGAGGCCGGCCAGCAGGGTTTGACGACGATTCAGCATGACGTTTCCTCCTTGGTGATGTTCTGGATTCAGGCTGGTAATGGTCACCGTTGCGCCGCGGCGAACCGGCGCTCCAGCCGCGCGCCGTAAAGCGACAGCGGCCAGCACATGAAGAAGTACAGAACCCCGACGATTCCGAAGACCAGCAGCGGCTGGAAGATCTGGTTGGACAGCTGGCTGCCCGCCCGCGCCAGTTCGGTAAAGCCGACGAAGGCGGCCAGCGACGTGCCCTTGATCAGTTGGACCAGGAAGCCGATGGTGGCCGGCAGCGAGATGCGCAGCGCCTGCGGCAGGATCACGTCCTTCATGCGCCACACATAGCCGAGGCTGAGCGCCTTGGCCGCCTCGGTCTGGCCGCGCGGCACCGCTTCGATGGCGCCGCGCCAGATTTCGCCGAGGAAGGCGCTGGCATGCAGGGTGAAGCCGATCGCCACTGCCGCCCAGGCATCGAGCTTCACGCCCACCAGCGCCAGGCCGTAATAGGTGACGAACAGCTGCATCAGCAGCGGCGTGCCCTGGAACAGGGCGATGTAGCCGCCCGTCGCGCGCCGCAGCGGCGCCCATTCCGACGTCCGCGCCAGCGCGACCATCAGGCCGAAGACGGCGCCGCCGACGAAACCGATCGCCGACAGCGCGACCGTCCATTGCAGGCCCTTGAGCAGGAAGAGGAATTGCGCGGCACCCATCTGCCTTCGCTCACTTGACGGGATAGCTGAAGTAGCGGCTGGAGATGACGCGGAAGCCGTTCATCAGCATCCACGACATCGCGAGATAGAGCAGCGTGATGGTCCCGTAGACCTCGAAGCTGCGGAAGGTGTTGTTCTCGATGATCTGGGCGACCGAGGTCAGCTCGTAGGCCGCGACCGCGGCCGTGATGCTCGTGGTAAGGGTCAGCAGGATGAACTGGCTGGCCAGCGATGGGAAAATAGCCCTGAGCGCGGGCTTCAGGACGATCAGGCGGAAGACCTGGGCGCGGCGCAGGCCCAGCGCCAGCCCGGCTTCGATCAACCCCCTGTCGATCGACTGCACGCCCCCGCGAATGATCTCGATGGCATAGGCACCGCCGTTGATGCCCAGCGCGATGATCGCGGTCGGGGTGGGGTCGAGGCGGATGCCGGCCAGCGGCAGCGCGAAGAAGATGAAGTAGATCTGGACCAGGAACGGCGTGTTGCGGATCACCTCGACGAAGGCGATCACCAGCCAGCGCAACTGGCGGACCTTGGAATCGCGCAGGACGACGCCGCCCAGGCCGATGACCATCGCCAGCACCATGCCGCCGAGCGCCAGGCCCAGCGTGCCGAGACAGCCGAACAGCAGATCCGGCAGCCCCTCGATCACGGGGCTGAAATCGAGCGTGTAGTTCAAAAACTCCCTCCCCCTGCTCGCCTGCCGGTCTGTTCAGCGGCGAATTATCTGACGAGAGTTATGGGAGATTATTTTTCCTGTCAACACCGATACATCATGTTTTGTCGGATAAAATCTATATTGACCGATAAAATGATATCGGGGAGAGCTATCGGTGGGAGGCCCAAGATGGCAAAACCGATCTACGTCCTGAACGGACCGAACCTGAACCTGCTGGGCGAGCGCGAGCCCGAAATCTACGGCCGCACTACGCTGGCCGAGATCAGGGATGCCTGTGTGGTCCGGGCGGGCGCGCACGGCCGCGAAGTCGACTTTCGCCAGACCAATTTCGAGGGCGAGCTGATCGAATCGGTCCACCAGGCGCGCCGCGATGCCTGCGGCATCGTCATCAACCCCGCGGGTTGGTCGTTCACCTCGATCGCGCTGCTTGACGCCCTGAAGATGTTCGACGGGCCCAAGATCGAGCTGCACATCAGCAACATCCATCAGCGTGAGGAAATTTATCACAGGTCGCTGGTCTCGCGGACCGCGACGGCCGTCATCGCCGGGCTGGGCCCGCGCGGCTACGAGATTGCCGTCGACGCGATGGCGATGCTGCTGGACGAGGGTTGAAAAGGCCAACCTGCGCCAGCCTCGCCATCGCCATTGAAGAAACCAATCTGAGGCACTGCCGCGGTCTCAAGTCGGCGCCTGTGGTCCACCGCACGCCGAAACAAAAAGGGCGCCGCAGCCCGCAGGCTGGGAC
>JAEYTW010000475.1 GCA_023433835.1 Pseudomonadota bacterium
ATCATGATCACGGCAAGCGGGCTCGAATTCAGCGAATAGACGCCGATGGCGCAGAACACGACGATGGCGGGCGCCAGCCAGCGGTAGGGCACCGACAGCAGCCTGACCCACAGCCCGATCAGCGGCAGGTTGAGGATCACCAGCATCAGGTTGCCGATCCACATCGAGGCGATCAGGCCCCAGACCAGCCCGGGTTGCGTCGTCATCACGTTGGGGCCGGGCGCGATGCCATGCACGATCATCGCCCCGGCCATCAGGGCCAGGACTGCGTTGGGCGGAATGCCCAGGGTGAGCAGGGGGATGAACGCGGTCTGGGCGGCGGCATTGTTGGCCGCCTCGGGCGCCGCCACCCCCTCGATCGCACCGCGCCCGAACCGGTCGGGGTCGCGCGCCATCTGCTTTTCCAGGCTGTAGGCGGCAAACGAGGCGAGGATCGCCCCGCCGCCCGGCAGGATGCCGAGGAGGCTGCCGAGGAAGGTGCCGCGCAAGGCCGGCCCCCAGGCGGCGCGGAAGTCGTCGCGCGTGGGCCACAACCGCCCGACCGCCGCAATGATCCTGGCACCGGGGCGCAGGCGGTCGGGCTGCTGCAGCGAGGCGATGATCTCGCCGATGCCGAAGATGCCCATGGCCAGTACGACGAAGTCGAGGCCGTCGGCCATCTCGGTCAGGCCGAAGGTGTAGCGCTCGACCCCGCTGGTCACGTCGGTGCCGGCGAGGCCGAGCAGGATGCCGAACAGGATCATGCCGACGGCGCGCATCAGCGACCCGGCGGCGATCACCACGGCCGCGACCAGCCCCAGCACCATCAGCGAGAAATACTCGGCCGCCCCGAAGCTCAAGGCCACCGCCGACATCAGCGGCGCGGCCAGCGCGATCAGTAGCGTGGCGATGCAGCCGGCGGCAAGCGAGGCCAGCGCCGCCACCGCCAGCGCCGCGCCGGCCCGGCCCGCGCGCGCCATCGCATGGCCGTCGAGCACGGTGACGACCGACGAGGCCTCGCCCGGCAGGTTGATCAGGATCGCGGTGGTCGAGCCACCGTACTGCGCGCCGTAGTAGATGCCGGCCAGCATGATCAGCGCGGTGGTCGGCTCCAGCGTGAAGGTGGCGGGCAGCAGCATGGCGATGGTGGCGACCGGCCCGATGCCGGGCAGGACCCCGATCAGCGTGCCGAGCAGCGCGCCGGCGAAGCACCAGGCCAGGTTCTGCAGCGTCAGCGCGACCGAGAAGCCGAGGGCGAGCTGGTCCAGCAGCGCCATCAGGGCCACAGCTTCAGGGGCAGGCCGAGGCCTGCGGCGAATACCAGCGCCGAGCCGGCGCTGAGGATCGCGGCCAGCGCCAGTCCCTCGATCAAGGCCGCGCCGTGGGATCTGGCGATGCCCGCACGGGCCTCGGCCCGGCGCAGCGCGGTGGTGGCCAGCAGGCTGGCGGCCGCCACCGCGGCGGTCAGCCCGGCCCGTTCGATCAGCAGGGCGAAGGCTGTCAGCGCGGCGACCAGCCAGGCGGTGGTCTCCCACCCGAACGGCTGGCGGCCCGACCGCCGGCGCAAGCCCCGCAGGACCAGACCGGCCCCGATCGCGACCAGCCCGCCCGATACCGTCAGGGGAAAGAAACCCGGACCCATGCGCGCGACCGAGCCGACCGTGAGTCCGCGACCGAACACGAGGCCCGCAAGGCCCGCCAGCGCGAAGACGATGCCGGCGCCGAGATCGCTGTGGGGCTCCGACGGTTCCGCCATCGTCAGGACGATGCGGCGGTTGGGTGGGAAATCAGCTCAGCCGATCAGCCACTTGGCGGCAAGCACGCCGCAGGCCAGCACGATGGCGGGCAGGATGTAGAGGCTGAGGCGCCGGGACAACGGCGCCCGGTTGTCGTTGGCCGGGAACCGGGCCACCACCGGCCGGATCGGATGGTGGCCCTGGATCGCGAAGCCCGAACGCGGGCGCCGCAGGGAAGGTTGAATCTTGGCTAGACTGGCCATGGCCCCTTTTTCCTCCCTGTTGGCGCCTGGTGCGTTCGTTCGTCTTGTTACCTATCTATATAGCCTGAATCCGGCTCAGGTCCAACGGCTCAGCCGCGCTTCTGCAGCGGCTGATACGGACGGCGGGTGGCGCCGGTGTAGAGCTGGCGCGGACGGCCGATCTTCTGCGAGGGATCCTCGATCATCTCCTGCCACTGGGCGATCCAGCCGACGGTGCGGGCAACCGCGAACAGCACGGTGAACATCGAGGTCGGGAAGCCCATCGCCTTGAGAATGATGCCCGAATAGAAATCGACGTTCGGGTACAGCTTCTTCTCGACGAAGTACGGATCCTCCAGCGCGACGCGCTCGAGTTCCATGGCGAGCTTGAGCAGCGGCTCGTTCTTCAGGCCGAGTTCGTCGAGGACTTCGTGGCAGGTCTGGCGCATGACCTTGGCGCGCGGATCGTAGTTCTTGTAGACCCGGTGGCCGAAGCCCATCAGGCGCACGCCCGACGACTTGTCCTTAACCTTCTTGATGAACTCCGGCACCTTGTCGGCGGTGCCGATCTCCTCGAGCATGTGCAGCACGGCCTCGTTGGCGCCGCCATGCGACGGGCCCCACAGGCAGGCGATGCCGGCGGCGATACAGGCGAACGGGTTGGCGCCCGACGAGCCGGCGAGGCGGACGGTCGAGGTCGACGCGTTCTGCTCGTGGTCGGCATGCAGCATGAAGATCCGGTCCATGGCCTTGGCCAGGATCGGGTTGACCTTGTAGGGCTCGCAGGGCACGCCGAAGGTCATCTGCAGGAAATTCTCGGCATAGCCGAGGTGGTTCTGCGGGAACACGAACGGCTGGCCGATCGAGTACTTGTAGGCCATCGCCGCGATGGTCGGCAGCTTGGCGATCAGGCGATAGCTCGCGACCATCCGCTCATGCGGGTCATGGATGTTGAGCGAGTCGTGGTAGAACGCCGACAGGGCGCCGACCACGCCGCACATCACGGCCATCGGATGGGCGTCGCGGCGGAAGCCGCGGAAGAAGAACTCGATCTGCTGGTGAACCATGGTGTGGAGCGTGATGTCACGCTCGAACTTCACCTTCTGCTCGCGGTTCGGCAGTTCGCCGTTCAGCAGCAGATAGCAGCACTCCATGAAATCGCTCTGCTCGGCCAGCTCGGCGATGTCGTAGCCGCGATAGAGCAGCACGCCCTCGTCGCCATCGATATAGGTGATCTTGGATTCGCAGCTCGCGGTCGAGGTGAAGCCGGGATCGAAGGTGAAATGGCCGGTTTCGGCATACAGCTTGCGGATGTCGATGACGGCAGGCCCGACCGTACCTTCCTGGACCGGCAATTCGATCGTCTTGCCCGACGCCTTGTCGGTCAGCGTCACGGTGTTGGCTGTGCTCATGAGTGACATCCCTTCAGATCGCTTAAAACGCTGCCAGCCCTGGGCGCGCGCGCCTGATGCTGGATTCCGCGGCGCAGTATAGCCAAGGTCGCGGCGCTGGGAAGCAATGGAATCTGTTGATCGCCAGTCACGACATTTCATTGCCCGAATCGGCAGGCCGGCAGCGCATAAGCACTACCGGCCGCCCCCAGGCGCGCGATGATCCGGACATCAAACTGTTTGGCCGGCGTGGCCGGTGTTTTATTGCAGCCGCGAAAGCGTTCTTTCGGTCAGGCCGCGATGTCGCCGAGCCGGGCCAGGCTCTCGTCGCGGCCCAGTACCGCCAGCACGTCGAAGATCGGCGGCGAGGTGGTGCGGCCGGTCAGCGCGGCGCGCAGCGGTTGCGCCACCTGGCCGAGCTTGATGCCCTCGGCGGTGGCGAACTCGCGTACTGCCGCCTCGGTCGACGCCGCCGTCCAGTCGGCCAGGGCCGACAGCCTGGGGATCAGCTTGGCGATCACGCCGCGCGCGGCCTCGCCGAGCTGGCCGGTCGCCTTCTCGTCGAAGCTGAGCGGGCGGGCGGCGGTGATGTACTGGGCGTTGTCGGCCAGTTCGACCAGGGTCTTGGCCCGCTCCTTCAGCCCCGGCATCGCCGCGGTCAGCATCGCGGTCTCCGCGTCCGTCAGGTCGCGGCCGGCATTCTTGGCCAGGAACGGCGCGGCGGCGCGGGCCAGCGCCGCATCGTCGGTCTGGCGCATGTACTGGCCGTTGAGGTTGTCGAGCTTGGCGAAATCGAGCCGCGACGGCGCCCGGCCGATATTCTCCAGGTTGAACCATTCGACCGCCTGGGCGGTGGGGATGAATTCGTCGTCGCCGTGGCTCCAGCCCAGCCGCAGCAGGTAGTTGCGCATCGCCTCGGGCAGATAGCCCATGTCGCGATAGGCCTCGACGCCGAGCGCGCCGTGGCGCTTGGACAGCTTGGCGCCGTCCGGCCCGTGGATCAGCGGCACATGGGCAAAGATCGGCACGTCGAAGCCGGCGGCCTGGTAGAGCAGGGTCTGACGCGCGCCGTTGGTCAGATGATCGTCGCCGCGGATCACGTGGGTGACCGCCATGTCATGGTCGTCGACCACGACCGACAGCATGTAGGTCGGCGTGCCGTCGGCGCGCAGCAGGACCATGTCGTCGAGCTGCTCGTTGGCGATGACGACGTCGCCCTGCACCAGGTCCTTGATGACCGTCTGGCCCTCGCGCGGTGCCTTCAGCCGCACCACCGGCTTGACGCCGGCCGGCGCCTCGGACGGGTCACGGTCGCGCCAGCGGCCGTCATAGCGCGGCTGGCGCCCGGCGGCGAGCGCCTCGGCCCGCATCTGCTCGAGCTCCTCAGGCGAGCAATAGCAGTGATAGGCACGGCCCTCGGCCAGCAGCCGGTGGGCCACCTCGGCATGGCGGGCGGCGCGGGCGAACTGGAATGTCACCTCGCCGTCATGGTCGAGGCCGAGCCATTGCAGGCCCTCGAAGATCGCCTGGATCGCGCCTTCGGTCGACCGGGCGCGGTCGGTATCCTCGATGCGCAAGAGGAAGGTGCCGCCATGGCGCCGGGCGAACAGCCAGTTGAACAGCGCGGTGCGGGCGCCCCCGATATGGAGGTAGCCGGTGGGCGAAGGGGCGAAGCGGGTGACGATGCTCATGGCTTGCGCGTAGCACGGCGCGCGGCGCCGCTCAAGCCTGCCACAACCCAGGCGTTGCCGGTTTGGTCCCGCAGACGCCGTTGACGGGCCATGAGAAGCTTCGGCCATGCGGCTCACGGCATGGCAGCGCCTGCGTCTGACGATCGGAGCGGTCGCGCCGCCCGGCTGGGCGGCCGCGCTCGGTGCGCTGCTGCTGGCCGAGCGCGACCGCTGGGTGCTGTGGGCCCCGCCGGCGCTGGGCCTCGGCATCGGCCTTTATTACGCCCTGCCGTGGGAGCCCGACCTGACGCTGGCCGGCGGGTTGCTTGCCGCCGGCGTCGTCCTGCTCGCCGCCGCCTGGCGCTGGTGGCCGGCGGCGCTGGTGGCAACGGGGCTGGCGCTGGTGGCGCTGGGTTTTGCCGTCGCGACCTGGCGCACCGACCGCGTCGCGGCGCCGGTGCTGCAGAAACGGGTGGCC
>JAEYTW010000587.1 GCA_023433835.1 Pseudomonadota bacterium
GCGGCGCCTTCGGCGCCTTCATGGTCGGCAGCGGCGCCACCGAGATGCTGGGCGTGCTGGTGACCGGCGAAATCTGGCTGAAGGTGCCCTCGACCCGCCGCTTCCATTGGGACGGCCGGCTGCAGCCCGGCGTCTCGGCCAAGGACATGATCCTGCGCCTCTGCGCCGAGATCGACCCCGACGACATGAACTATCGCGTGGCCGAACTGGCCGGGCCGGCGATCAGCGCGCTGGGCATGCCCGAGCGCATGACCCTGTGCAACATGACCGCCGAGCTCGGTGCCAAGACCGGCTTGATCGAGCCCGACGCCGTGACGGCCGAATGGCTGACCCGCACCGGCGTGCCGGAGGCAGAAGCGCTGGTCGCCGCCTGGCAGGGCGACGAGGATGCGGCGGTCGAGGCCGTGCATCGCTATGACGCCGCCGCGCTGGGCCCGCAAGTCGCGGCGCCGCACAACCCGGCCAATTCGGGCGACATCGCCACCCATCTCGGCCAGCACGTCGACCAGGCCTATATCGGCGCCTGCACCGGCGCCAAGCTCGACGACCTGCAGATGGCGGCGCGCGTGCTGAAGGGCCGCAAGGTCGCCGCCGGCACGCGGCTGCTGATCGCGCCGGCGACGACCCGCACCACCGAGGCCGCGATCAAGGACGGGACCTTGGCCACGCTGACCGAGGCTGGCGCCATCCTGCTGCCTTCGGGCTGCGGCGCCTGCGCCGGGCTCGGTGCCGGCCTGCTCGCCGACGGCGAAGTCTGCATCGCCTCGACCGCGCGCAACTTCAAGGGCCGCATGGGCTCGGGCTCGGCCTCGGTCTGGCTCGCCTCGCCCTATTCGGTGGCCGCCGCCGCCGTCGCCGGAGAGATCGCCGACCCGCGGGAGATGCTGCGATGATCGCCGGCCGTACCCATGCCTACGGCGACCGGATCGATACCGACCTGCTCGCCCCCGGCGCCTACATGAAGAAGCCGATCGCCGAGATGGCGCAACATTGCCTGGAGGCGATCGACCCCGCGTTCGTCACCCGCGTGAAGCCCGGCGACATCGTCGTCGGCGGCAGCCAGTTCGGCGCCGGCTCGTCGCGCGAACAGGCGGCCTCGGCGCTGCTGCTGAACGGCGTGGCCTGCGTGCTGGCGGTCTCCTTCGCGCGCATCTTCTATCGCAATGCCCTCAATCTCGGCCTGCCGGCCCTGACCTGCCCGACCGCGCGCGAGATCGGCCCGGGCATCGAACTCTCCGTCGACCCGGTCGCCGGCATCGCCATCGAAGTGGCGACCGGCCGCCGGCACGCTTGCGAACCCATCCCGCCGCATCTGATGGCCATGATCAGCGCCGGCGGGCTCTTACCCTATTTGGAACAACGTTCTGGGAGGACGCCATGAGTCTCCGCCAGCGTCTCGGGCGGGCGCCCATCCTGTTGGCCCCCGGTTGCTACGATGCCCTGTCGGCCCTGCTGATCGAACAGGCCGGGTTCGAAGCCGCCTACCTGTCCGGCGCCTCCGTCTCCTACACCCGCTTCGGCCTGCCCGATATCGGCCTGGTGGGCATGAGCGAGATGGCCGACGTCATCCGCGCCATCCGCGACCGCGTCGGCCTGCCGCTGATCGTCGACGGCGATACCGGCTTCGGCAACGCGCTGAACGTGCAGCGCACGGTGCGGGCCTATGCCCGCGCCGGGGCCGATGCCATCCAGCTCGAGGACCAGACCTTCCCCAAGCGCTGCGGCCATCTCAGCGACAAGACGGTGGTCTCGACGGCGGAGATGGCCGGCAAGATCAAGGCCGCGGTCGATGCCCGCCCCAGCGCTGAATTCCTGGTCATCGCCCGCACCGACGCGGTGGCGGTCGAAGGGCTGGAAGCGGCCTTCGACCGTGCGGCGGCCTATGTCGAGGCCGGGGCCGACATGCTGTTCGTCGAGGCCCCGCGCTCGACCGACGAACTGGCAGCCGTCGTCGCCCGCTTCGGCGGCAAGGTGCCGCTGATGGCCAACATGGTCGAGGGCGGCAAGACGCCCTTGTCCTCGGCCGGCGATCTCGAGGCGCTCGGCTTCTCGCTGGTGATCTTCCCCGGCGGGCTCGTTCGCGCGCTGACCCGCACGGCGCAGGATTACCTCGCCAGCCTGAAGCAGCACGGCACGACCCTGCCGTTCTCCAACCGCATGCACGATTTCGGCGCGCTGAACGAAGTGCTGGAAACCCCGTCGTTCCTGGCGCAGGGGCGCCGCTACGACCCGAGCCCCGAGGGCATGGAATGAGCATCGATCCCGTCACCCTGGCGGTGCTGAAGGGCCGCCTGGAACAGATCGCCGACGAAATGGACGCGACCTTGTTCCGTTCGGCCTTCAACCCGATCATCGCCGAAGCCCACGACGCCAGCCACGGCCTCTATCACGCCACCTCGGGCGAGACGCTGATCCAGGGCAAGGCCGGCCTGCCGATCTTCGTCGGCGCCATGGCCTTCGCGGTCAAGGCGGTGATCGACAAGGTGGCGCGGGAGGGCGACCTGCACCCCGACGACATCTTCCTGTTCAACGACCCCTACGACGGCGGCACC
>JAEYTW010000620.1 GCA_023433835.1 Pseudomonadota bacterium
GGCGTCAGCCGCACCGCGCGGTTCAGGCGCTGGAACAGCGGGCGGCCGAGCTCGTCCTCCAGGTCCCTGACGCGATGGCTGACGGCTGCCGCGGTCACGCCGAGTTCGGCGGCGGCGCGGGCGAAGCTTGCATGCCGCGCCGCGGCCTCGAAGGCCTGCAGCGCGCCGAGATTGGGCAATCGCGTCGTCATCGCGGAGGAAGCGTGTCGTGAAGCCGGTTCATGTCGTGGCTGCCATCCTGGTGACGGCGGTCTGGGGATTCAATTTCGTCGTCATCCGGGTCGGGCTCAATCACTTTCCGCCGCTGCTGCTGACCGCGCTGCGCTTCGCCGTCGCGGCCCTGCCGGTATTTTTCGTGCCGCGCCCGGCGGTCGGCTGGCGCCGGCTCGTCGCGGTCGGGCTGTTCCTGTTCGTCGGCCAGTTCGTCTTCCTGTTCTCCGGCATGGCCGCCGGCCTGCCGGCGGGCCTCGCCTCGATCGCGATCCAGTCGCAGGCTTTCTTCACCCTGATCTTTGCCAGCCTGGCCCTGCGCGAGCGTCCGACCGCGCGGCAACTGGCGGGCATGGCCGTGGCGGGGGCGGGTCTCGGGCTGATCGGCCTGTCGATCGGCGGCGACCTGACGGCCCTGGGGCTCGGCCTGGTGCTTGCCGCGGCGGCGAGCTGGGCGGTCGGCAACGTGTTGCTGCGCGGTGCGGGCCAGGTCGACATGTTCCGCATGGTGGTGTGGATGAGCCTGGTGCCGCTCGCGCCGGTGCTGGCCCTGTCGGCCTGGCTGGAGGGGCCCGCGGCGATCGCGGCCTCGTTTGCCGGCATCGGCTGGGAGGCGGCGGGGGCGGTGCTCTATCTCGGCGTGCCCACCACCCTGTTCGGCTTCTACGTCTGGGGCCAGTTGCTGAAGCGCTATCCGGCGGCGACGGTCGCGCCGTTCTCGCTGCTGGCGCCGGTGTTCGGCACGATCTCGGCCCATCTGGTGCTGGGCGAGACCTTCGGGCCCATGCGGCTGGGCGGCATGGCGCTGATCCTGGCCGGGCTCGGCATCGTCGTGCTGCCCTGGGCGCGGCTGTTCCGCCGGCCTGCGGTCAGCTGATGCGATAGGCCAGGCCGAAGCGGTCGGAGGAGGGGGCAAGGGCGGGGCCGGCGAGATAGGCCGGTCCGGCGCGCTTCACCGCGACGGCGATGTCGGGGTGGTCGGCACCCCAGAACATGACCCGCCGCCAGCTTGGATAGGCGGCGGCGACCAGGGTTTCGATCAACCGCATCTCCGCGCCGCCCGACCCGCCGAGGCTGTCGGCGTCGACCACCAGCAGCGGGACCTTCGAACCCTGCAGCCGGTCGAAATCCTTGAACCGCCCGGGCACGCGGATGGCATAGCCCAGGATGTTCTTCGCTGCCGGCGACAGGATCTGGTAGAGGCGGTTCTGCGGCACGCCGTCAGGCATGTCGACGATATGGAGAAGCAGCCGGCGCCGGGCGGAACGCGGCAGGCGGTTGACCGCTTCGAGGTAGCGCTGGCGGAAGGTCTTGGCGGCCAGCGTCTCGTAATGCAGCGGCACCATCGCGATCGCCTTGTTGCCATGGCTGCCGGCTTCCTGCAGGCGGACGGTGACGAGTTCCAGCAGATAGCGGTCGAGTTCGGCATCCAGCAGGCCCGGCTGGGCCTCCTTCGTGCCCGGCTCGCGCGGCTTGGCCGGCAGGAGTTCGGCGAGGTAGAGCGAGACCAGCTTCTTGCGCAATTGCGCCACCGGCCAGAACTGCAGCGTATCGGCATCGGTGCTGGCGATCGCCGCGGTAGCCTCGGCCTGGGCCTGTCTTTCGACCTTGGCCGCGGCGGCGTCGACGATGCCGACCAGCCCCGACAGATCGAACAGCTTGGCGCCATGGGCGACCGGGTCGAGGGCAGCGGTGATCGAGGAGACGTTGATCTCGATCTCCTTGGGCACCAGCGCCGACAGCAGGTTCTCGATTTCCTTGGAGATGGTGCGGGCCTGCCCCTCGGCCTCGTGCTTCAGCGACGAGCCGAACAGCAGGATTACCCGCTCCTCGTTCAGCCGCAGGTAGAGATCGAGGTCGGTCAGGTTGTTCTCGATCACGTCGTCGACGATCGACAGGATGTCCGACTTCATCTTGGGCCACTCGTCGCCGACCTGGGCCTTGACCTGGTCGAGGCCCAGCACCTGCAGCGAGCCGGCGAACAGCGTGTCGCCCATCAGCCTGGTGCGGGCGACGAACTTGTTGACCGTATCGCGGAAGCCCACGGGGTCGGCCATGTCGAGGCGTCGCGGCGGGTTGGAGACCGGGACCAGCTTGCCGGCCGCGGCAAGCCTGCCCAGCTGCTGCAGCGCGGTCGCGCGTTCCGCATCCGACATCAGCTTGACCAGGAGGTCGCCCAGTTCGTTCGACTTCGCCCGGCTCTTGCCCGGGGGGAAGCGCGCGTTGGCGTGCGCCAGCCAGACATAGGCGCGGACCAGGTCGCGGGGCACGCCGGCACCGAAGGTATAGGCGATGGCCAGCCGCAGTTGCGCCACCGCATGGCCCTGGGCCGCCGCCTTGCCGTACCAGTAGGCCGCCTTGGTGTCGTCGACCACCGTGCCGAGGCCCTTGGCGTAGATGACCGCCAGGCTCTTCTGCGCGACCATGTGGCCGGCATCGGCCAGTTCCTTCCAGACTTGGGTCGCGGTCGCGTAGTCGGCAGCCTCGAAGGCGCGGGCGCCGGTCTGGTAGTCGGCGGCCATGGCCGTCAGATATCGATCACGGCTGGCGGTTCGTAACCCCAATGGCGGCAGGCGGCGGCATAGGCGCGCTTGCTGCGATAGGTCGGGTAGGGTTTGAACCGGGCGATGTCGGCCGGATGCAGCGTCGGGTCGCCAGGCTTGACCAGATAGAAGCCGCCGTCGCGCCCGATCACCGGGAAGGGGATGCCCATGCGGCTGTGGCGCCGCCGCGCCGTTGCCGAATGCTTGGTCATCACGTCGAACTCGTCGTCGTCATGCTGGAAGACATATTCGAAGGCCGCCACGAACTCGGTGACGAATTCGGGCGTCACCAGTTCGGGGTGCGAGACCATCCAGCAGCGGTCCTCGAAGTTCCAGTAATGGCCAAGGCCTACGAACTTCCGGTCCCTGGTGATGTAGGGATAGAAGGGGAAGGCGCGGCAGGCGATGGTGCGGTTGTCGCGTTCGCAGAAGCGCGCGCCCTTGCACTCGATCGCCGCGCAGGCCGTCGACATCTCGCGGATGATCTGGCGGGTCGCGGCGTCGTAAGGCTTGAACTTCGACCACAGGTCCGTGCGGCTGCGCAACAGATCCCATTCCGGGCGATGCACCACCGGCACGGCATTTTTGGTCGAACAGCAGACCGGCTCGCCGCCGTTGAGGGGTGCACAGCGGGCTCCGCAATCGTACCGCGTGATGGGCGCGATAAAATTATCGTAGATGTGACGGATGTTATCGACGGAGAGCTTTGCGCGGCTGACCATCCCCTCACTATAGTGGGGCCGGCAGCGGCTGCAACCAGGAGACCGCGTGACGTGACCGTGAATTCCCGCCCGGCGATCGACATCCCGCAATGGACGATCGATGCCCTGGCCGGCGCGCTGGAACGCGCCTTGCCCGGCGGGTATTGCGTGACCGATGCCGACGGCGTCTACGTCGCGGTCTCGGACGGCTATTGCCGCCTGCTGGCCCGCGATCCGGCCGATCTGGTCGGGCGCACCATCGCCGCCATCTTGCCGCCGGCGGCGCGCGAGGCCGGCCTGCGCGTGCATCGCGGCCGCTTTGCCGCCGGGGGCACCGCCACGCCGGAAGAATGGACCGTCGTCGGCGGCGACGGCCGGCTGGTCGCGGTCGAATGGACGACCGCGCGATTCGAGGCCACGGACGGTACGCCGCTGCTGCTCAGCGTGATCGGCGACATGGCCGCGCGCAAGGCGGCCGAGGCCCCGGCCTCGACCGGCCCGGCCGCACTGGCGCGGCGGGACCGCCCCAAGGGCGCA
>JAEYTW010000622.1 GCA_023433835.1 Pseudomonadota bacterium
CCCCCCCCCCCCCCCCCCGGGCGGCCCGGGGCTTTCTTTTGCGGCCGGAAACGGCGGAGGACCAGCCCTACCTGCGCCAGATGTTCCGGACGGAACGGGGGGGAATGTTTTCCCCTCTGCCCCTGCCGGAAGAACAGAAGCGCCAGCTTGTGGACAACCAGTTCGATTTCCAGCTGAAGCACTACCGCGCCTCCTACGCGGGATTCGAAATCCTGGTTCTGGCCCACGCTGGGATGCCTTGCGGGCGGCTCTGCCTGGCCGAGGAGGCGGATGACATGGTGCTGGTCGATATCCTGATCGACCCGGCCCACCGCCGCCAGGGCATAGGCGGCGCGCTGGTCCGGGGGCTTCAGGAGCACGCTTCCGCCCAGGGCCGCGGCGTCCGTCTGCATGTCGACAAGACCAATGCCGCGCAAGGCCTGTACCAGCGGCTGGGGTTCACCGTCGTCGCCGACCGGGAAGCCTCCTGGGCGATGACGTGGCGGCGGCACGGCTGAGCGGCTTTTCTCCGCCGGGCGATCCATCCTCTTGTCTTGCGTCGGATGGAGAGTAGGATCCGACATGCCTTCTGAAGATTCGATGCCTCGTTTCGGCGGCCGGACGATCGAAGAGAACTTGGCGCGCGCGGTGGCGGCGGGCAAGGTTGTCGCCCACGAGGGGGGCTGGTCACTGCCGGCACAGGCCAAGGCCTCGCCATATCTTCCAGTCAAGTCGGCGCTGCCGCTGGAATGCCATTTCCTCAATGATTTCCTGTTCAGCCATGCTTACGCGCGCAGCGCCGTGCCGTTCGGTTGCCGGAACTGCTTCAAGGTCAAAATCGTCCCCAGGACCTTCCGCGGGCTGATCGCGCTGCGGACCTTGCTGGAGGCGGCGCCCTATCATTCGAAATGCGGCGTGGATTTCCACAATCCCCATTCCCGGGACGTCTATGCAGGTTTTCTGTACCTGGACGGCCTGGCCGCGGCCCGCGAGGCCTGGAACGAGATGCGGCCCCTGGTGGAGGCCGAGCCTGACCTGGGGGCCACGACGGTGATGACCATCAAGCGCGGCTGTTCCAACTACGAGGCGGCATGCGGTCCATCGGACGCCTGGACGTTCGATGACGGTGCGGCGGAACGCGAAGCGGCGCTGAAAGCGCGGTTCTACAGCCCGCCCAAACCGCCGCCGAACTATCCCCTGCTGCGGGCGGCCAAGATGGTCGGGTGGATGCAGATCGCCTATAGCATCGGCGACGACACGTACATGGATTTCACGGGTGGCAGGCCGCTTCACCCGCCGATGGTCGCTTACCCGCCGCAGCCGTCCCAGGGTGAAGAGGATAGCGTGCCATCCGGGCCATAGCCCAGGCGAACCATGACCGCGTGATGGGCATTCCACACGCGCTGCGCCTGCACGGCGCTCAGGGTCTGCCGCCAGGCCCCGGCCTGCCCCCGGCGAAAGAAAGCCTTCTGATCGGCCATGCGTTCCACGAAGCCAGACGAGTCCTCGGCCGCCCGCAGGGCCTGGAATGACGTGGCCGTCGCGGTTTTCCGCACGAGCTCGGGTGAAACCTCCAACCCAGCGAAGCGGGCCAGGGCGACGAAGCAGGCGGCAGGAGTCGCCAGCATGTCCTCATAGCGCAACAGCAGCTTTGGACCAGGAGCCTGATCAAGCCAGGACAGCACGTTACCGGACCAGGATCCCAGGCGCTGCCGGATCTGCTGGCGCTGCTCCGGCCCAGGGGGGCTCAGCGTGAAATCGGCGCGCGCCATGCGCTCGATGGCGCCATCAAGGCTGACGCCCATATGGTCGGCCCATGAGGGCGCGACGTCGCGCGGGTCGCGGACGATCAGGATGCTGCCGGCGCTCAGCGTCGGGGGAAACAAGGCCGGGTCATAGGCGTCATGGATCTTCAGGAAGGCGGGGCCGGTCACGGTCTGCCCGTACAGGCGGCAGGCCTCCGTCCGCATGAGCGATTGTTCCTCGGGGGTCATGTCGTTCAGCGGCATGTCGAGAAGCGTTTCCATCCACTTCAGGACGGCGGAATTCGGGCAGAGGCCCGTGGCCTGGCTCAGGTCCGGCAGCTGACCGCCGTTGGAGAGGCAGGCGAGCGCAATCCGTACCCAGGTGTTCCCCGACTTTGGATATGAGGCGATCCAGTGGATGCCGGCCCTTCTCACCGGGCGGCTCCTTGTTCGACCAGGGTGACGATCTTCGGCAAGTCCTCGAAGCGCTTCGGGCGCAGCAGGCGATAGATGGGCACCGTCGAGACGATGCGCGCCGTCGTCGTGAACAGCCGGCCTTGATGGCCCAGGGCGATGGCCGTCAACCGGCGGGAAACATGCGCCTGGATGGCAGGAAAGGCTGCCGTCGGTGCCAGCCTGGACAGCGCGGCGTCCGGCGCTTCGCCCAGCACCAGGACGGCATCGAGGGACAGGGGGGCGAGGTCGAAGTCCCCCTGCGGCCGCAGGTCGAACTTTTCAAGTTGCGGGCGCACGCGTTTCAGCCCCCCGGTGCCGACACCGGCGGCGTCGAGGGCGCTGCGCCAGAGCTTCAGGCGGGGAAAGGCCGGCACGATTTCCACCCGATCCGCACCGTCGCGGATGACCGTCACATCGTCGGACAGCGGGCGGTGGCCCCGCTGGCTGAGGGCGTAGGCCAGGGTGGATTTCCCCGCGCCCGGGGGCCCGGCGATGGCGATGGTGCGATCATCGACGCGCAGGGTTGCGGCATGCAGCGGGAATACCCCGCGCTGATGACAGAGATAGCCCAGCACCGTCCCCAGGAAGAAAAGGCGCCAGCTGTCCTGCTCTTCCCGGTTCATCCGGTCGACCGTCACCCTGCATCCATCCTGGACCAGGAAGCGCACGCGATCGGCGATCCGCAGCAGGATGGTGCCCGCCGCAGGGTCCACCATCAGATAACGGCCAGGCGTGACCGACTGGTTCAGCGTCTCGGGGACGGCCCCCTCTTCGACGACGATATCCGGCGGCCGCTCGTCGGACTGGGGCCAGGGGATCAATTCGGGGATAGGCAAGACGCTGCGGACACGCCAGCCACACAGGAAATAGTCTTCCGGCATTACGTACGGGTTCCGCGGGGCACGCGCGCCTTGTCGACGGCCGCGTGATGGCCAATGGGGAGGTCGGCAAGGGGGGTGTAACTGTCGAGGTCCTGCCCGCCCAGCAGGACCACGCCTTGATGGATCAGCCAGGCGTGGGCTTCAAGCGCGCCGCCAGTCTTGCGCACGCCGAAGCGGATGGTCACGTCGCGCAGGCCGCGGCGGCGCAGCAACAGGGCACCGGCGGTGGCCCGTACCAGGCAGGTGGTGCGAAACGGCATCACGGCGGAGAGACGGTTGACGCGGCCGGTGACGGCCGCGGCGCGCGCGGCATCCGACGGGCGGGGGACTGCCAGGTTTCGGGCGGGGTGGTCAGTTGCGGACACGAACAGGCGGCGAGCCCAGCCGTGCGGCATGACAAACACCAGCACCCATGCCAGGGCCAGCATGGCGGCCGCCTCCATATTCAAGGCGGCTTTCAGCAGCATGATGCCTCCTGCATCGATCGGGAGCCGGCTTTCGGGGAACTACGTATTCAAGTTCAGGATGTTGTCCCGATATCGTGGAGAACGCCAGCCCGTCCATGAGGATCGTTCCCCGCCGATTTCTGTGCGTCGCGGACCCTGTAATGGGCCAGCAGCCGCGGGCAGAGCTCTTCCAGCAGCGTCTCGGTCTCCGGGTTACGGGGCTTGTCCCGGAACCTGTCGGACAGGCAGGGGCCGCGGGCATTGCCGAACACCGTATCCATGGTGGACATCAATGTCGGTTCCGCCGCCCACAGGCTGCTCAGGATGTCGTCATAGGAGCGGGTATATCGGTACCAGTCAGGGTTCACGGGCCAGCCCAGCCGCGCCATTTCGGCCAGCACGGCCGGGTGCGGGGTCACCGCATCCTCGTAATGGACGACGGCATCGAACCGTTGCCGTTCGGCAAACAGTTGATCCAGCAAGATGAACTTCTCCTCCATCAGGCCGGAATGGTGACGATAGAGCTTGGTGCTCAGACTTTCGTAATTGTCACGCGGATCGCGCAGAAGCAGCACGACCCGATCGGGCCGGAACCGTTCCACATGGGTGGCCAGCGGATAGGCCGTGGTGATCACGGCCTTGGCCACGAAATCCAGCGGGGTGGTGATGCGCGGGGCCGCGAAATTATTCGCGATGTCGGTCAAGGCCAGACAGCCCGGGCGCTCGGCCAGCATCCGGGTAAAGGCGGTGGCACCGCTGGACTGCATCGCGTGGATGAGCAGGCGCATCGATCAGGCCTCCCGGCTGAGCCAGTCATGGGTTAGCTCAGCGGTAATGAACACATAGCGGCGCATATGGGGCGTGGGCTGGCGTAATCCCACCCCGTGCAAGGCATGCAGGTTCTGCGGAAACATCACCAATTGATTGGCCTGATAGGGGATGCGCGCCACCTCCGTCACCGCGTCAAGCGGCTGCTGAAAGGTGAAGGGGTCGGCGGTCACGCCGTCCCGCCAGCGATAGAGCACCAACTCCCCACCCTCGCTGTCGTCGGCCGGGTCGCGGAAATAGAGCAGGCCAGAGAATATCCGGTTCGCCGTGTCCAGATGGGGCCCGCGGGCCACGGATGCCTTCGTGTGAACCGGGGTGTTGATCTCCATGCGGGCATCCTGGAGGATGCGGACCGTCTCCACAGGGGGCTTGTTCAGCGCCAGACGGCCCGTTTCATGACCGGTCAGCCGCCCGCCGAGCGTCTCGAGCAATGCGGGGTGCCAATGGTCGGCGAAGAGGGTTTCCACCTTGCCCAGGAAGTCGGGCCCGCTATGCCGGGCCACGAAGGACTTCCAGCAGTCGGGCATGTCGTCAAAGCTCAGGATATCCGCGGCCGACATCTGGAAGCGGCGGTTGTTGGGTACCGGCTGCGCCGGGTTATCCCAGCCGATGCGCGCGAAACCCGGAAAACTTTCCGCGAGTGCCGCGTAGAGATCGGGGGCCAGGGCATTTGAGATGATGACGTGCGGGAAAGGATCGGCCCGTATATCCGCTGGCGTGACACGGTCCAGCACGGACGAGGCGGCAAGGGACGTCATGATCCGCTAGCACTATGCAGGGAGAGGGAATTCAGGATATCCGGGCGAATCCGGCGAGGCAAGAAGACAGCCTAACAATGTGCTGAAATTACGCCGTTCGCGCAGTCCTGATCCATCGGCCCGCCGGGGCGAAGGCAAGACAGGGAGAGAGGGATACCATATGCAGTGGACAAGGCGGAGCGGGCGCGGCCATGACGCGCGGATGTCGCCGCTGCCGGCGTTGCGCCGTCTGCTGACGCTGCTTTCCGCTTCCTATGGCCGTCGTGATCTCGTGCTGATGCTGGGATTGGGGAGCGCCGCATCCCTGGCGGAGGGTGCGGGCCTGCTGTTGCTGGTGCCGGTGCTGGATCTGGTGGGCGTTGGCGGGAGCGCGACACCGTCGAGCGGCCTGCTGATGGCCGGCCTGGGGCTGTATCTGCTGCTGGTGACAGGCGCGGCCGCCCTGATCGCGGCACGCAGCCTGTTGAGCCATCATCAGCGTACCCGCTTCGTGGACCGGCTGCGCGGCGACATGCACCGGGCCCTGCTGCATGTCGCCTGGCCCGTCTTCCAGTCGCTGCGCAGCGCCGACGTCAAGCAGATCATCGTGGGCGAGGTCGGGCGCCTGGGCCTGTGCCATGACGCGCTGGTCAATCTCGGTGTGGCGGCCCTGACCTTGCCGACGCTGCTGGTGACGGCTCTCATCCTCTCGCCGGCTCTGACGGTTGCCACGCTGTGCCTGTCGGGGTTGGCCCTGCTGGTGATCCGGCGCATCGGACGCAGCGGGTTCGATATCGGGCTGCGGCTGGGCCGCGCGCATCAGGAGATGATGGGCGATATCACGGATGATCTGGCAGGCCTGCGCATCATCAAGGCGTTCGGGGCGGAAACGCGGCGTGCCGAGAACCTGTCGCGCCGTTTTGCCGATCTGCGCGCACTTCAGGCCCGCCACGTCCGCATCCAGACCTATGAACATGCCGCGCTGCTGGTGATGGCCGCCGCGATGGCGGCGATGGCGGTCATGGTGGCGGTCGTCTGGCTGCAACAGCCGTTGAGCCAGGCCCTGGTGGTGATCCTGGCCTTTGCCCGGCTGGCGCAGCGCTCCCTGGCGGGGTTGCGGTTCTGGCGGATGCTGGAAACCAGCCTGCCCGCCCTGGTGCTTTACGAGGAAATGCTGGACAGGCTGCGCGGCGCGGCGGAACCGTCGGCAGACGGTGACGACGGCCTGCCCGCTTTCTCGCGGACCCTATCTTTCCGGCGGGTGAGCCTGCGCACGCCCGACGGACGTCAGGCCCTGGACGGGATCGATCTCGATCTCGCCTTCGGCACCCTGCTGGCCGTTGCCGGCCCGTCAGGGGCGGGCAAATCCACGCTGGCCGATCTGGCGGCAGGCTTGGCCTATCCGACCGCCGGAACCCTGTCGGTGGATGGATGCGATCTGACGCCCAGCCTGCTGCCCGCCTGGCGGCGACAGGTGGCGGTGGTGCCGCAGGACCCGTTCCTGTTTCATGACACGATCCGCGCCAACCTGCTGCTCGCCGTACCCGAAGCGTCGGAAGCCGACCTTCGGCTCGCGCTGGAGGCGGCGGCGGCAGCCGACTTCGTGCGCGCCCTGCCTCAGGGTCTCGATACGGTTGTCGGCGATCGCGGCAGCGCCGTCTCGGGCGGGGAACGTCAGCGGCTGGCCATCGCCCGCGCCCTGTTGCGCCGTCCCCGCCTGTTGATCCTGGATGAAGCCACCTCGGCCCTGGACAGCGGATCGGAATCGCTGGTGTTGGGAACCCTTGCCCGGCTGCGCGGAAAACTCACGATCGTTGCCGTCACCCATCGCGAGGCCATGCGCCGCGCCGCCGACGAGGTGCTCGAACTGGAGGCAGGGCGGAAGGTGGTCAACCCGCCGGCAGGATCGTGACGTTGCTCTTTGACAGGCCGCCCGTGCTCGACCACATTGCCTACCAGCGCGCTGTATGGCGCGCTACCTGTCCGCGGCAAGGAAGCTCGGCTTCCACCCATTTCGACGCTGAATCCCCGCCGATGATGCGCGTGCGTGCCGCCGACTGCAGGCCGCCTTGCCCGACGCCCCGCCCGAACCGGGCTGTGCGCGAGGTGGAACTCGCCCTGGCGCGCGAACATCGCCAGGCCGGCTGGGCCAAACTGCGCGGGGCGCTGGAGGACATGGCGCTGGCCCGGCGCAGCTTCGCCGAGCGGGTCGAGATCGTGCTGCGCTCGGCCTGGGGCGGCGATCAGATTGCGGCGCGGCGCGTCCTGGCGCAAACGCCTGAGATAGGCGAGCACGACATCTGCACGGCGGCCGCGACCGGCAATCTTCCCGCGGTCCTGAGGCGGCTCGATCAGGCCGCCGCCAGGGGCGGGCCGCTGGACTGTCAACCCTTGCTCTATCCTGCCCATGCCCGGCTACCAGGCAGCGAGGCCAACCGGATCGAGATCGCGACGCTGTTGCTCGATCACGGCGCCGATGCTCACGATACCAGGGCGTCGGTGGCCTCCTCCGCTTCCGACCGCCCGCTGCGCGAGGAGGCGCTGGTCCACGGCCATCTGGCAATGGCCGCGCTGATCGAGCGCCACGGCGCACCGGTGATCGTCCGCAACCGCGGTCTACTCGATGCGGCCGAACTGATCGTGCGACGCTAGGTTGGACTATGAGGCTGACACGTGATGGCCGGATCGCGTAAACCAGCATGCGTCGGCAAAAAGGTTCGATGGCGTTGTTGAGAAGGCGCGGATGAACAAGGCGGGGCTGGTTCGTGATCTCAAGAAGCTCGACGCGCTGATCGCGCGCCGCGCTTGGCCCGATGTCTTGCAGGCTTGTCAACAAGGGCTGAGGCGGCATGGCCGCCAGCATGGCCTGATGCGCCGGCTTGCCATGGCGCAGGAAGCAACCCATGGCGTTGCCGCCGCGCTGCCCTTTTGGATCGAGGCGGCCGCTGCGAGTCCCGGCGAGGGCGCCATCGAGAATGAGCTTGCGGCCCGGCTCGACCATGTCGGCCGGCCCGGAGAGGCATGCTTCGCCCGATTTCGGGCATGGCGGGCCGGCGGCGCGGATGGGGCGTCGTTGCTTGCGCTGGGCCAGTTTCTCGTGGCCACGAGTCAAACATTGTCGGCCGACGATGTCGTTTATGACGGCTTTTTTTTCCTGCGCGAATCCTTGTCCCGGGTGACGCAGCCTTCGATACCCGCGACCGTGGCAGTAAACGCTTATCTTGCAGAACGCCGAGAAGACTTGGCGGCGGGCATTCTGCTCGAAGCCATCGTCCTTGATCCTGGCGACCCGAACAACTGGCGCACGGCGGGCGCCGTTGCTTTCCTGCGCGGCCGGATAGGCGAGGCCGGCGCGGCATTGTCGCGCGCCATTGCCATAAGCGAAGATAGCCGCTGCAAGGTGATGCACGCCCTGCTGCTGGAGCCTGTTCCCATCTCGAAGGAGGCGATCGCAAGGACGCGGGGAAGAATCGATCAGGCTGTTGATCGGCTGCTGGCCGATCCCATGCTGTCCATCGACTTTGTCGAGCACAGCGAAAACATGCTGATCAATCTGTTCAGCTTTGCCTATCACGGTGAGAACGACCGTCCGCTGCTGGAAAAGATCGGGGCCCTGTTTCGCAGGATCGTCCCCGGCCTGGTCTGGAGCGCGCCGCATGTCGACCACGCGGCTGCTGGCAACGGGCCGATCAGGATCGCGTTCGTCGGCTCGCTGCATATCCATGCCATCAATCTGATGATCAATGCCATCATTGCCGGCCTGGACCGCAATCGCTTCTCGCCGACTTGCTTTTCTCTGCACGTCGGCGGCAGCATCGCGGACGGCCGGATAGGCGACGTCGACGTGGTGCGTTTGCCAAACAACCTCGGCCGTGCGAGGCAGGTGATAGCCGACTACGCCGTTGATATCGTTTTCTATACCGATCTATTCCTCGACAACTTCTTCTATTTTTTGGCGTTTTCCCGCCTCGGCCGGGTTCAATGCCTATGGCCGGGCCATCCCTCGACCTCCGGCCTGCCCAGCATTGATTACATCATTTCTTCCGTGCCTTGCGAACCACCAAACGCGCAGGACGCATATACGGAGAAGCTGCTGCTCAACGAAGAACTCAATCTAGCCTACCCTTCGATACTGGCTGACCGGGAGCCGGTCGAAAGGACTGCGTTCGGCTTGTCGGACGATGCCCATCTCTACGTCTGCGCACAAACACTCTACAAACTGCATCCGGATTTCGATCCGCTGATTGACGAAATCCTCGCGCGTGATCCCAAAGGGGTCGCCATCTTTTTCGAGAATAGCCATGTCGAGCGTGCCGCGGCGATCGCGCCTCGCTTCGACGCCTTGCGCGAGCGCTATGGCGACGATCGGGTGCGGCTTCTACCCCGACTCCCGTTCGGTCGTTTCCTCGGCTTTATCGAGCAGGTTGACGTCCTGCTGGATACGCCCCATTTCTGCGGCGGCAACACGACGCTGCAAGCCTTGCAGCTCGGCGTACCGGTGGTCACCAGACCGTCAGACTATCTGCGGGGCAGGTCCAGCCTGGGTTTTTATTCAGTGATGGGATTCACCGATCTCGTGGCGCAGACCGACGAGCGTTACGTGGAGTTGGCGGTCCGCCTGGCCAACGATGCGGCGTTCCGCGCCCGTTGCCGCGACGAGATCCTCGCCCGCCAGGGCAGGCTCTTCGGTCGGACCGATGTGATCGAGGGCTTTGCCCGAATCTTTGAGGCGCTCGCCGGCCCCGATGTCGATCAGGTGAACTGAGTGCCTGGAATGGGCATCGGGTCGAGCCGCGCCTGCAAGCGGCTACCGCCGCCGCATTGGATTTCCGCCCATCCCTGGTCGTCGACGGCAAGAACCGTCCCGGGTCGCGCGTCGGCCAGTGGCGACGTAACGGCCTGCCGCGCGGTCAGCACTGCGGTCATCGTGCCGTCAGGGCCGGTCGTGAAGGCCGGGGGCATCGGCGGCGGCAATGCGCGTACCAGATCGAACACGGCGCGTGCCGGCTTCTGCCAATCGATGCGCCCATCGGCCGCGGTTCGCCGGCGCCCGTAACTCGAAGGATGGCGCGGGGCGATCGCCGGCGGCAGGGTGCCGCTGGCGGCAATGTGGCGAAAAACTTCGACGGCGAGGTCGGCGGCCAGCCGATCGAGATCTTTGGTCAACGACCAGAGATCGTGATGGTCGTGAATCGGTTGTACCGATTGGGCGACGATCGGCCCGGTATCGATGCCGGCATCGATCCGGTGGATCGTCACGCCGGTTTCCTCGACCCCATCGACGAGTGCCCAGGATACCGGATGCACCCCGCGATAGGACGGCAGCAGGGATGAATGGATATTCAAGGCCGCGATGCGCGGGGCTGCGAAGACCTCGGGGGGTACCAGTTCGAAACGGCAGACCAGCAGGATATCCAGGCGCGCCGACAATGCCGCCAGCCGGGTTTTGTCGTTTTCGAGCAGCGGGGTGCCGATCTGGGCCGCCGCGGCGGCCATTTCGGCGTGGTCGGCCGCAGGAAGACCCTGCGGCACCATCACGAAATCTGGGACGAACCCGTTGCCGGCCAGCGCCATCAGGCCACCGGCTGCCTGCGGTTTCCCGCCGGCGAGCCCCCACCGCAACGGCATCAGTCCCATTCGCCAGGGATCGGAAACATGGCGTGGCGCGGGCGGATGCGTTGGCGGACGGTCGGAAACTGACTGTCGTCGAGCAGCAGTTGCGATCTGCTGCCCTCCAGATCCTCGTGGTATTCGCGCCAATACCACAGCCGCCCCATGTCGATGCGATAGGGCACGTGCTGTACTGCCTTGGCGACCCACTGGATCGTGTGGGACGTCAACTTGCCATCCAGAATTGCCGCCCAGTCGACCTCGTCGATATGGAGAGTTTGATCGACCGGTTCGTTGTCGTCCCAGTCGAAGCGCACGCCGGTCGCCGGATCCGCCTTCAGCACGTAGGAGAAGCCCGAATGGGGGCCTTCGACCTGGAAGCGGAAGCGGGCCGAGAAATTGACCCAATCCTGTGTTATCCGCTCCTGCGTCACCGCGGTGCGCCGCCGGCTGCGCATTTCCATGTCCGTCATGTCGGTGTCATGCAGCCAGGCCTTCATGGCGTCGAGCTTGGGCTTGAAGCGTTGCTGCAGCTTGCGGATTTCGCCGAGCATGTCGTCCCAGTCGACACCGGGGTGGTTCTTGCGTACGCCGCCGGCCTTCGTCCAGACGTCGGAGGGCAGCAGCAACGCCACTTCGGTTTCGGGGAACTCGCCGTTGGCGAATGCGGTGAACAGCTTCGGCGTGGTGCGGTTGGCCCAGTTGCAGTGGAACAGGCGGTCGTCCAGCCAGCAGAAATCAGCGGCGAACGGCGCGACCGCCTTAGGCTTGATGATGTCGAGGACCCGCCGCTGTTCGTTGAAAGTCACCTTGCGGGCGTCGGCTGCCGCCTTCATCTCGGCATCCGACAGCCTGAAGCACCCGGGGAACATGGTCACGCCGCCCGCCTGGACCAGGGCCAGGTCGACGACCGGCCATCGGCGCTTGATCTCCTGACACAAGGCCGCGTCGTTGACGTTGTCGTTCAGGTTCAAGATGGTGGCATCGGGATGCGAAAGCACGAATCCCGCATTTTCCCAGTCATGCTGGCGCGTATCGGCTGCCGGGATGAAGGTGAACGGCGTGATCCCGCCCAGCATCACCGTTTCCCAGCCGCGGACACGCTTGATGCGATGGAAGCCCAGGTCGCGCATCATGCGCTCGGTCGTATGAGCGCGTAGGGACGGATGGCTCTCGTAAGCCGGCAGCAGGACGGTCACGTTGCGATCGATATGATCGATCGACGGAATATGGAAGTGATCCTCGTGCGAATGGCTGATGAAGAGATAATCGACGCCGCGCGCGACCTCCTCCGGCGGGATGACTGCCGCGGGGAATTTCCAGGTCGAGAGATTGTAGACCGGCTCGTTGAGGAACCAGGGATCGCAGAGCAGCGTACCGAACTCGCCCGAGATCTTCAGGCATGCGTGGCTGACAAAGGTAACTTCGAGTGGCCGGTTCATCGTGCGATTTCCAGTGTCCTCAACATCTTCCGGGCGGACTTGAATTGATCTTCGGCCGAAACATCGGCTTGCTGTTTCGCGATGCTGATCGCGCAGGTCTCGGCAACAAAGGGGCATATCGTCGCACGTCGGATCTTCATGGCCTCTTTCCCGAACGGTCAGGCAATGCCCGTCAGCCCTTTGAGGTCGATCCGCGGCGAAAATCAGGTGATGGAGCACGCTTGTGATTGAGCGCGCTCGCTTCACGGCAGCCTCATCATGGCACGCCGGCTAGGTGCGGGCAGCGCAGTACGATATATAGGGCGACATGTCAATTGCAATGCTTCGGCGAATACCACTTGAAGATGAAACGTCTTGGAATGACGCCGTTCGCGGTCTGGGATGGCCCGCCCACAGCAATGCCTACCATCGGGCGCTTGCGGTTGGCGCGTCGGCGAACCCCGTGCTTCTGGATTTCCGGTCCGCCGGCGGCCGACTGATCGTCCCGGTGGTGGAGCGCGCCGCCGGCGACGGGCGCGACCTGTTCACGCCCTATGGTCTTGGCGGCATGATCGTGGACGAGCCTTCCCCGGCGTTGTTTGCCCATTTCGGCGAGCGGATGCGCGCCCTGGGATATGTGGCCGGCTATTTCCAGCTCGACATCGCCACGCGTTGGGGCGAGTGGACATCCGATCTCGACCTGCGTGGCGACAACGAGGTTTTCGTGGTCGACCTCGATGCGGCGCAGGGGCATTTCATTCATCCCTCGTCGGACAATCTGAAGGCGAAATTGCGTGAATGGGACAAGGCGAACGCCCGGCTCGAGACGGCTTCCGACCAGCTGAAGTCCGCTTTTCTCTCGCTTTTTCCTGCAACCATGGATCGGGTCGGCGCCGCTGCCACCTACGAGTTTTCGACCGATCGGTTGACGGCCCTGCTTGAGGATAGCGAAACGCTGATATACGGCGGGTCCGTCAACGGCCGGATCGAGGCCGTCTCGGTTTTTCGCCGGTGGGCGGGGCGGGCGGACTATCTGTTCAACGCCTCGAGCGGGGCCGGGCGGGCTTTTTCCGCCAAGTTGCTGACGGTTGCCGCTCAGCAGTTCACGGCCGAGGGGGTCGGCTTGTTCTGCCTGGGCGGCGGCATTCGCCGCAACGATGGGCTGGCGCAATTCAAGCGCCGATTCGGCGGTACGGCGCTGCCGTTGCGTGCGCTGTGCCAAGTCTATGATCGTGAGCGGTTCGACCGGCTTTGCCATGCCGCCGGCCGTGTCGATGACGGCGGGTGGTTTCCGCCTTACCAGGCTCCTGGCGCAACCGTTGCGGCATCAGGCTAAAGAAGTCGCGGAGGCGACCCGGGCAGGGGGGCCTCCGCGACCTCTGCGGACGGGGGCGTGCCGCCCCGCCCGGCGCTCAGCCCCTTATTCGGCGGCCGCGGCCACCTGCTGGTCGATGAACGGGCCGAAATCGAAGCGGACCAGCGGGATCACGTCGCCGGTGCCCAGCCATATATTGGCAGTGCCGTTCTGGCCATCGACCGGGAACAGCATGGTGACATTGCCGCCGTCGACGATGCCCGTCGGGCTCGCATAGGTCGCGCCGAGCGGCGAGCCCCCGGTGAAGGCCTGGAACTGGCCCATGTAGAAGGCATTCGACACCATCTGGCCGCGCGACACGTACCAGCCGGACGGACCGGTGCTGTCATAGGTGTAGGCGGTGACATAGGCGGTATCGCCCTGGATCTCGACGAACCAGCCGCGGCCGCCCTCGACCGGCTGCCAGTACCAGCCGGTCTGCGGCATGTTGGCCGCCGGGCCCGACGACAGGCCGTTCGGCACGATCGGCATGCGGTTGATCGCGACGGTGCCCTCGGGCCAGGTCAGCTTGGCGGTCGTGGCCGAGGTGAATTCGAGCGAGACTTCGCCCACCACCGCGTAGGGGCCGGGCGGGGCAAAGGTCGCATGCAGGGCCTGGCCGTTGCGATATTCAAGCATCTGGCCCTTGTAGTGCGTGGCGTCCGTCATGTAGCCGTTCGAGATCGTCCACTTCGATGTATTGTCAGTGTCGTAGAACATCATGCCCATGAAGAGCTTGTTGTTCTTGATCTCGATGGAGAAGCCGCGGCCGGGCTGGTCGGGATTGGTCCAATAACCGCTCTGCGGCGTGAAGGCTGCCTGCTGCTGGGCGACGGCGGGCGTCGCGGTGCCGATCTGGCCGAAAGCGAGGGTGGCAAGGGCGAGCATGGCGGCAGCCGCCAGCTTCCCGCGATGCAGGATTGCGATCATCTGAGCGCCTTTTGTGTGAGGCCCCTCCCGAACCGGTGCCGATTCCGGCTCGGGTGGCAGCCGAGTTGTCCGATAGATGTTTGATGTCGGGGGTAAGCAACCGACGCTTTAATTCTGGGACAGACGACTTCAAAACCGCAGGCCTGCGGGCAGACAACGTCGGATTTCGGGGGGGAGGACCGTCGATCCGCTGCTGACGATCACAGAAATGTCCCAGCCCGTTTTCGGTTCCAGGGGCAACTCGACTTCCGTCAAGTTTTATTTATTGCACGAGTTGCCTCGGCTGGGGCCGGGCCCTTCGCGGTTGCGAAACTTGCCGCTCACCGGGCGATCTGATAGACGGGAGCAGTCTCGGCCCGCCCTGCGCGGGCGAGGCCGGTTTGCGCGATTCAAACCGCCTGCCTGGATCAGAAGTACATGGGTAGCCCGACTTGACGGATCAGTCCGACACTCAGCCCCTCGACATCGTCCCGATCACGATCGAAGAGGAGATGCGCCGCTCCTATCTCGACTACGCGATGAGCGTGATCGTGGCGCGCGCGCTGCCGGATGTACGCGACGGGTTGAAGCCCGTGCATCGCCGCATCCTCTATGCGATGAACGAGGGCGGCTATACCTCGGACAAGCCCTACCGCAAGTCGGCGCGCATCGTCGGCGACGTGATGGGTAAGTACCACCCGCATGGCGACAGCCCGATCTACGAAGCCATGGTGCGCATGGCCCAGCCGTTCTCGATGCGGCTGATGCTGCTCGATGGCCAGGGCAATTTCGGCTCGATGGACGGCGACCGCGCCGCGGCGATGCGCTACACCGAGACGCGCCTGGCCAAGGCGGCCGAGGCGATGCTCGACGACATCGACAAGGACACCGTCGACTTCCAGCCGAACTACGACGAATCGGAGAAGGAGCCGCAGGTCCTGCCGGCGCGCTTCCCCAACCTGCTCGTCAACGGTGCCTCGGGTATCGCCGTCGGCATGGCGACCAACATCCCGCCGCACAATCTTGGCGAAGTGGTCGATGCCTGCCTGGCGTTGATGGACAACCCGGGCCTCTCGATCGAGGACCTGAACAAGATCGTGCTGGGTCCGGACTTCCCGACCGGCGCGCTGATCCTGGGCCGCACCGGCATCCGCTCGGCGATGCAGACCGGCCGCGGCTCGATCGTCATGCGCGGCCGCACCCATATCGAGGAACTGCGGCGCGAGCGCGAAGCCATCATCATCACCGAGATCCCGTTCCAGGTGAACAAGGCCTCGATGATCGAAAAGATCGGCGAGGCGGTGAAGGCCAAGAAGATCGAGGGCATCGCCGAGCTGCGCGACGAAAGCAACCGCGACGGCGTGCGCGTGGTCGTCGAGCTGAAGCGCGACGCCGTGGCCGATGTCGTGCTGAACCAGCTCTATCGTTTCAGCCCGCTGCAGCAGTCGTTCGGCGTCAACATGCTGGCGCTGAACGCCGGCCGCCCCGAACTCCTGAACCTCAAGGACCTGCTGGTCGCCTTCGTCGCCTTCCGTGAGGAAGTCGTGACGCGGCGCACCCGCTTCCTGCTGGCCAAGGCGCGCGATCGCGCCCATATCCTGGCTGGCCTGGCCATCGCGGTGGCCAATCTCGACGAGATGATCAACATGATCCGCACCGCGCCGGACCCGGCGACGGCGCGTGAGCGACTGATGGGGAAGGACTGGCCCGCCCTCGAGGTCGAGTCGCTGATCCGCCTGATCGACGATCCCCGCCACCAGGTGATCGACGGCGTCTATCGCCTGTCCGAAGCCCAGGCGCGCGCCATCCTCGACCTGCGCCTGCAGCGCCTGACCGCGCTGGGCCGCGACGAGATCGCCAACGAGATGACGACCATCGCCGGCGAGATCAAGGGCTATCTCGAGATCCTCGGCAGCCGCGATGTGCTGCAGGGCGTGGTGCGCGCCGAACTGATCGACGTGCGCAACCGCTTTGCCACGCCGCGCCGCACCGAGATCACCGACAGCGATTTCGACGTCGACGACGAAGACCTGATCCAGCGTGAGGACATGGTCGTCACCGTCAGCCACGCCGGCTACGTCAAGCGCACGCTGCTCTCGACCTACCGTCCGCAGCGCCGCGGCGGCAAGGGCCGCGCCGGCATGAGCACCCGGGACGAGGATTTCGTCACCGAGATGTTCGTGGCCTCGACCCACGCGCCGGTGCTGTTCTTCTCCAATCTCGGCCGCGTCTACAAGATGAAGGTCTATCGCCTGCCGCTCGGCAATCCGCAGAGCCGAGGCAAGGCCTTGATCAACCTGCTGCCGTTGGCCGAAGGCGAGAAGATAACGACGCTGATGCCGCTGCCCGAGGACGAATCGCTGGTCGCCGAGCGCACCATCGTGTTCGCGACCGCGAAGGGCAATGTCCGCCGCAACGCGCTCTCCGACTTCGTCAACGTCATGGCCAACGGCAAGATCGCCATGAAGTTCGAGGGCGAGGACGCCGATGACGCGCTGATCGGCGTGGTGCCGACCACGGTGCATGACGACGTGCTGCTCTCGACCCGCCAGGGCCAGTGCCTGCGCTTTGCCATCACCGACGAGAACCTGCGCATCTTCCGCGGCCGCGATTCGACCGGCGTGCGCGGCATCCGCCTGAGCGAGGGCGACCGCGTCGTCTCCGTCTCGGTGCTGCGCCATGTCGAGGCGAGCCCGGAGGAGCGCGAGGCCTATCTCGGCTATGCCTCGGCCCAGCGCCGGATCAGCGAGGGCGAATCGGGCGTCGAAATTCCGTCGAGCCTGTCGCAGGAACGCATCGCCGAACTGCAGGGTGCCGAACAGTTCGTGCTGACGGTCACCGCCAACGGTTTCGGCAAGCGCACCTCGGCCTACGAGTACCGGGTCACGGGCCGCGGCGGGTCCGGCATCATCAATATCCAGACGACCGAACGGAACGGCGGCGTCGCCGCCTCCTTCACGGTCGACGACGCCGACCAGATCATGCTGGTCACCAACGGCGGCCAGGTGATCCGCTGCCCGGTCGACGACATCCGCGTCGCCGGGCGCAATACGCAAGGCGTCACCCTGTTCAAGACGGCGCAATCCGAGGAGGTTGTCTCGGTCGCGCGCCTGCCTGAAGCCTCGACCGGGGGCGATGACGCCGCCGGCGAAGACGGCATCGAAGACAGCAACGGGCCCGACGGGGACGAGGAGGCGTAAGTTGTCCGAGCGGATTGGTCTTTATCCCGGAACATTCGACCCGATTACCAAAGGTCACTACGACATCATCAAGCGCGCGTCGAAACTGGTCGACCGCCTGATCGTGGGTGTCGGCGTCAATCCGGGCAAGGGGCCGCTGTTCACCATCGAGGAGCGCGTAGACCTCGTCCGCGCCGAATGCGCCGAGATCGGCCCCAAGGGGGCCGTGATCGAGGTGATGCCGTTCTCCAACCTGCTGATGCATTTCGCGATGGAGATCAACGCGGTCATGATCATCCGCGGCCTGCGCGCGGTGTCCGACTTCGAATACGAATTCCAGATGGTCGGCATGAACGCCCGCCTCAATCCTGACATCGAGACGGTGTTCCTGATGGCATCCGACAGCTATCAGTTCATCGCCTCGCGGCTGGTCAAGGAAATCGCCATGTTCAACGGCGACATCTCGAAGTTCGTCTCGCCGCGCGTGGAAAAGCTCGTGCTGGAGCGCATTGCCGAGCGCCGCGCCGCGGGCGGCAACTGAACGCCGACCGGATCGTTTCACAGAGGGTCCAACCATGCGTCAGCTCATCGCAGCCTTCGTCTGCGCCCTTTCACTCATCATCTCAGGAAACGCCATGTCAGCGACCGATCCGCAAAACACCATCTATATCGACATGCAGTTCGGCCGGATCGTCATCGAGCTGCGCCCCGACCTCGCGCCGAACCATGTCGCGCGCATCAAGGAACTGGCGCGCCAGGGTTTCTATGACGGCACGCCGTTCCATCGCGTCATCCGCGGCTTCATGGCCCAGGGCGGCGATCCGACCGGCACCGGCATGGGCGGTTCGGGCCAGAAGCTGAAGGCCGAATTCTCCAAGGAGAAGCATGTCCGCGGCTCGGTCTCGATGGCACGCGCCGCCGATCCGAACTCGGCCGACAGCCAGTTCTTCATCGTGCTCGAGGCCGCGCCCCATCTCGACGGCCAGTACACGCTGTGGGGCAAGGTCGTCGAAGGCATGGACGTCGTCGACAAGATCAAGAAGGGCGACCCCGCCCGCAACGGCACCGTCAGCGATCCCGACAAGATCGTGAAGATGCGGGTCGCCGCCGACGTCAAGGAGTGAGCGCAGGCTTGCAGCTTGCCGACTTCGACTTCGAGTTGCCGCCGGAGCGCCTCGCGACGCGCCCGGCGGAACCCCGCGACAGCGCCAGATTGCTGGTGGTCGGCGCCCCCGCCGAGTTGAACGGCGAGGGGCTGACCGATGCGCGGATAGGTGATCTCGCCGACTGGCTGCGGCCCGGCGATCTCCTGGTTGCCAACGACACCAAGGTCATTCCGGCGCGGCTTTACGGCACCCGCCCGCGCCAGGGCGGGGCAGGGGCGCGCATCGAATTGCTGCTGCATCGTCGCCTGGGCCCCGGGGCCTGGGCGGCCTTCGCCAGGCCGGCCAAGCGGCTCAGCCCGGGGGACCGGGTCGAGATCGCACAGGATCTGGTCGCCACCGTGGTCGAGAAGGGCGAGGACGGCGAAGTCCGTGTCGATTTCGGCTGCGACGACGCCACCTTGTTCGCCGCGCTGGAACGCTGGGGCAGCCTGCCACTGCCGCCCTACATCCTGGCCCAGCGCGCGGCCGACGACCGCGACCGCCAGGATTACCAGACCGTGTTCGCCGACCATGAAGGCTCGGTCGCCGCGCCAACCGCGGGGCTGCATTTCACGCCCGATCTGCTGGCGCGGCTCGAGGCGCGCGGCGTCAGGCGGCTGACGATCACCCTGCATGTCGGCGCCGGCACCTTCCTGCCGGTCAAGACCGAGGTGATTTCCGAGCACCGCATGCATGCCGAATGGGGCGAGATCACGCCCGAGGCCGCCGCCGCCATCAACGCGACGCGCGCTGCCGGCGGCCGCATCGTCGCGGTCGGCACGACGGCCACGCGCCTGCTGGAGAGTGCCGCGCGCGAGGACGGCACGATGATGCCGTTTGCCGGCGAGACCGCGATCTTCATCACGCCGGGCTATCGCTTCCGGGCGGTCGACGTGCTGATGACCAATTTCCATCTGCCGAAATCGACGCTTTTCATGCTGGTCTGTGCCTTCGCCGGCATGGACCGGATGAAGAGGGCCTATGCCCATGCCGTCGCCGACGGTTACCGTTTCTATTCCTATGGCGATGCCAGCCTGCTGCACCGGATAGCCGCATGACCACGGACTTCTCCTTCACCCTGCTGGCCGAGGACGGCATGGCCCGCCTCGGCCGGGTCGATACCGCCCATGGCGAGATTCGCACGCCGGCCTTCATGCCGGTCGGCACCGCCGCCACCGTCAAGGCGATGCTGCCCGGCTCGGTGCGCGAGACCGGCGCCGACATCCTGCTGTGCAACACCTACCACCTGATGCTGCGCCCGGGGGCCGAGCGGGTCGAGCGGCTGGGCGGCCTGCATCGCTTCATGAACTGGTCGCGGCCGATCCTGACCGATTCCGGCGGCTATCAGGTCATGTCGCTGAACGAACTGCGCACCATGAGCGAGCGCGGCGTCACCTTCCGCTCGCATCTCGACGGCAGCCGGCACGAGCTGACGCCCGAACGCTCGATCGACATCCAGCATAAGCTCGATGCCACGATCACCATGCAGCTCGACGAATGCACCCGCTATCCGGCCACCGAGGCCGAGGCCGCGCATTCGATGCGGCTGTCCCTGCGTTGGGCCGAACGCTCGCGCGCCGCGTTCAACGAGCGGCAGGGCTACGGCATCTTCGGCATCGTCCAGGGTTCGGTCTATGCCGACCTGCGCGCCGAATCGGTGGCCGGGCTGGCCAGGATGCCGTTCCATGGTTACGCCGTCGGCGGGCTGGCGGTGGGCGAGGGGCAGGAGCTGATGTTCTCCACCCTGGACGTGACGACACCGCACATGCCGCGCGAGAAGCCGCGCTACCTGATGGGCGTCGGCAAGCCCGACGACATCGTCGGCGCGGTGATGCGCGGCATCGACATGTTCGACTGCGTGCTGCCGACGCGCTCGGGCCGTACCGCCCAGGCCTGGACGCCGCGCGGCTCGATCAACCTGCGCAATGCCCGCCATGCCGAGGACCCACGGCCGCTGGACGAGAATTGCCGCTGCCCGGCCTGCCGCGACTACAGCCGGGCCTATCTCCATCATCTGACCAAGGCCGGCGAGATCCTGGCCTCGATGCTGCTGACCTGGCACAACCTGACCTACTACCAGGACCTGATGGCCGGCATCCGCGACGCGATCGGCCAAGGCCGCATGGCCGAATTCGCCGCCGAATTTGCTGCGGGGCAGGCGCAAGGCGACATCTCGCCGGTTTGACGATAGGAGAGAGCCGCGTAAGTCGGGTATGATGGCACCATGGCGGTGCCCGAGACATCCTTCGAGCTCTACGAGTACCAGAACGACTACTGGGTCCTGGTCGAGCGGTTCGCCGGGCGCGAGCGCGAGGCGGCGCTTTACCTCGCCCGCCAGATCGAACAGCGCAACAGGCGCGCGTGGATCAAGATCGTCAAGTCGGCCTTCAACCCCGACAGCGGCTCGTGGGACGAACTGGTCATCCACCGCTCGGCCGCGCTGCAGGCCCACGAGGCCAAGCACGGCTCGATCGAGACGATCGATCACTACGTCGTCTACCAGCTGACCGGCGGCAAGTGGCTCGAAGTGCGTGAATTCAACAGTGCCGGCAACGAATTGCAGGGGTTCATCGGCGCGTTGAAACGCACCCCGCCGCCCTCGGCGATGCGCGTGGTCAAGGAAACGCGCACCCGCGGCGGCAAGGCCATGGGGCGGCAGATCCTCTACGAGACGATGCCGCCGGCGATCGCCATGACCGCGCCGCCCTTGCCCGGCGAGGATCGCCTGCCGGTCCTGCCGCAGCACCGGAGCAACGCCCCGTCGGCCGAGGAAACCGCCGTCGTCTGGCGTTTTTTCTCGATCCTGATCATTGCCATGCTGATCGGCGCGATGTGCGCCGGCGCCCTGATGCTGGTGGCGACCGCGGCTTTTCCGCGCGGCTTCGCCGATGCCGACATGTTCCGCTATCTGCTGGTCGGCGTGTTCGGCGGCGGCTCGATCCTGGCCTATTTCTCGCTGGCCGCCGCTTTCGACGTTTCGGCCTCGCGGGTCGTCGCGGCCTTCTCCGAGGTCGAGGTCAGCACGCCGGAGCCGCGCGTCATGCTGCTCGGCCCCACGCGTCAGGTGACGCCGGTGCTGCCCGACCTGCCGCCGATGGAGGACGGCCCGCCGATTCCCGAGACGCCACCGGCCGAGGCGGCTGCCGCCGCCCCGCCGCCGGCGGCCCCGGCCGAGCCGCCGATCGACTGGCTGATCGAGGAGCTGGAGGCCCCGCCGGCCAAGCCTGCCAAGGCGACCGAGCCCGAGCAGGTCCATTGGGAGCCGACCGTCACCCAGGACATGACGGATGCCGAGTCCGGCTTCGAATCCTACGTGCCGATCCCCGGTTCGACCCCGCCGCCGCCGCCGCGCGAGATCGCCGAGGACCGGGCCACCGCCGAGATGCTGTCGGCGGTCGAGGCGAGCCGCGGCCTGCTGGCGCTGATGGGCCATGTGGTTGGCAAACTGAAGGACCAGGTCACCACCCGCGATGTCGTCGCCGACCGTTTCCTCGGGCTGATCGCGGTCGGCGCGGTGCGCGAGCTGACGCTGGGCGGCGAGGTCGGCTCGGCCCAGCGCCTGCCGCTGTTGCAGTCGATCGGTTTCATCTCGGCCTCCTCGGCCGACGGGGTGGCGCGCTGGTGCCTCGACGGCGGCGGCAGCATGGCGGTGCCGGCCTATGGCCGCGCGGTGGCACTCGGCGAGGCCCTGATGGCCGCGATGATGAACCAGCCCGACGACCTCTCCTCGATGGCCGCGCTGGCGGCCGAACTGCGCGATTTCCGGGCGGCGATGGCCGAGGTCGTCGAAATTCACCGCCGCCTGCTGATCGCCGTGCTGCCCGGCGCGGGCGAGGAGCCGCTGGACCTGCGGCTCGGCGTCGAGATGCGGCGGCGGCCGGGCCACGTCAATCCGCTGGCGGTGGACGGGCAGGGGCCCGATGCCGTGCTGCGCTACTGGACGACCGGCCCGGAGGCCGCCTATCTGATGACCTCGACGGTCGCCCGCCGGGTGCGCGAGGGCGAACTGGCCGGGCAGGGCATCGGCCTCGCCGAAACCGACGCCGTCGTGGTCGCCGGGCATTACCATGCGCTGGGCGAGGACCTGGCCCTCAACGCCGCGCGCGCCTCCCGCAGCCTCGGCGGCATGCCGGTCATCGCCGGCCCGGCCGAGGGCGGCGGCACCGCCTATGCCGCACTCAATCCCGAACGGCTGGGCCATGCGCCCACCCCGGCCCCGTTCTCGCCGTTGACCTAGGAGATCGCCTGCCCATGGATCAGGAACTGCTGGCGGCCGCCCGTGCCATCCGGCGCCGCGCCTATGCCCCTTACAGCCGTTTCAAGGTCGGCGCGGCGTTACGCGACGAGAAGGGCCGCACCCATGTCGGCTGCAATGTCGAGAATGCCGCCTATCCCCTGGGCAGTTGCGCCGAGGCCGGCGCGATCTCGGCCATGATCGCCGCCGGAGGCAAGCGGTTCCAGGCGGTGGCCATCGTCGGTAACGGATCGGAGCCTTGCGCGCCCTGCGGCGGCTGCCGCCAGCGCCTCTACGAATTCGGCCAGGCCGGCGCCGTGGTCACCCTTGCCGGGGCGTCATCGCGCCGCAGCATCAGCCAACAGCTCGTCGAGCTATTGCCACTGGCCTTCGGACCGCACAATCTGGAGGCCACGGAATAAACTTTCCCGCGGGAGGGACAGGCGGAACGTGACTGACGATTGCGATCCGGCTGATTTCCTCCGGCTCGGGGACGATGCCGACCTGTTGCGTCGCCAGTTCGCCGAAATCCTCGATGCCCTGCCGCAGGCGATTACCGTCTATGATGCCGAGGGCCGGGTCGCCTGGTGCAACCAGGCGATGGTGCGCGACTTCCGGGTGCCGCGCAGCGCGATGCTCGGGCGTACCGCCGCCGAGGTTTCGGCCCTGCACGCGCCCTATGTCGAACGGTTCGACGCCACCCGGGTGCAGGCCGCGGCCGACCTGATCACCGCCCGCCGTGCCGCGCTGGCCCTGGCCAACGGCGAACCGCACGAGCTGATCGACCGGCTGGGGCGCCAGCATGTGCTGCGCGACTATCGGCTGGCCGGCGGCGGGGTCGTCACGGTCCGCAGCGACGTGACCTCGATCGTCGCCGCGCGCGACGCGGCGGGTGCCGCTTCGCAAAGCCTGGCCGACGTCATCGCCAACATGCACGAAAGCCTGCTGGTGTTCGGGGCGGACCGCTGCCTGAAATGCTGTTCGGCGGCGTTCTTCGACGAATTCCCTGAATTGCGCGGGCTGGTCGAGCCGGGCCTGACCTATTCCCGGATGGTCGAGCTGATCTGGTCGGAGGTGCCGGCCGTGCGGGCGCAATATCCTGACCGCGAGGGCTGGATGGCCATGCGGCTGGCGACCTTCGAGCAGCCGATCGTGTCGCGTATCCGCCGCCACGGCGATCGCTGGTACCGCGTTTCCGAACGCAAGACGGTGGAAGGCGGCCTCTTGCGCGTCTCGGTCGACGTTACCGAGATCGAGCGCACGCGCGCCGCCGCATCGGAAAGCGAGCAGCGCTTCGCCCTGGCCGTCCGCGGCGCCGGGGTCGGCCTGTTCGACTGGCATGTCGATCAGGGCCTCTACCTCTCCGATCGCGCCCGGGAAATCCTGGGCCTCGGCGAGGTCGATGTCAGCCGCTGGCGGAGCGCGGAATGGCTGCCCCGGGTCGATCCCGGCGATCGTGAGAGGGTCGGGCGCTGGATGGCCGCCCTGGCGCGATCGGAAGATACGCTGACGGTCGAATACCGCGCGGTCAGGCCGGACGGTTCGATCCGCGTCTGCATCAATTCGGGGGCCGCCGCCCTGGCGGGGGACGGGCGGGCGGTGCGCATCGCGGGCTCGGTCATCGACGTCACCGAGCAGCGCGAGCGCGAGCGGCGCTTCCTCGACGTGTTGCAGCACATTCCCGAATGCCTGACCCTGTACGACGCCGATCAGAACCTGGTGCTGATCAGCCGGCGCACCCTGGATTTCGAACTTCCGCGGATTCGCGACAGGATCCAGCTGGGCATGCAGTTCCGCGACGTCCTCGGCGCGATCTGGGATGCGGGCTACGTGCCATCGGATGCCCCGCTGAAGACGCGGCAGGCGTTCATCGACTGGCGGCTGAGCCATTTTCACCACCCGCCGCCGCCCCGGCTGATCGAGATGGACGGCACCCATATGCTGATCGTCGAACGCAAGACGGTCGACGGCGGCCTGTTGCGCATCACCATCGACATTTCCGAACTGGAACAGGCCCGTGTCGCTTTGAGCGAGGCCGAACAGCGCTACGCCCTCGTCGTCAACGGCACCCACGTGGCGCTCTACGACTGGGACGTGCGCAGCGGGCGGACCTTCCGCAACGAGACCCATCGCCTGATGTCGGGCGATCCGCCGGGCACGCCGGCCCCGACCTTCCCGGAGATCGTCGACCGCATTCATCGCGACGACCGCGCCGCCGCCCAGGCCTGGTTTCGCGACGTGCTGGTCCGCGGCCGCGATGATGCCGTCGAATATCGCTACATGCTGCCGCATGGCGGCCAGCGCTGGTTCTCGACCACCGCGGTCTGCGAGCGGGACGGCGACGGCCGGGCGCAGCGCATCGTCGTCGCCACCCATGACGCCACCGACCGCAAGGAGACCGAGCTGGCGCTGCGCCGCAGCGAGGAGCGCTTTGCCCTGGCGATCGAAGGTGCGCATGAGGCGATCTGGGACTGGGATGTTCCGGCCGACCGGCTTTACGCGGCGCCGCGCCTGCTGGAACTGCTGGGCATCGGCCGGCTCGGCACCCGGCTGGGCGACCTGCTGGCCTATGCCGCGCCCGAGGAAAGCGAACGGGTGCGCGCCGGGATCGCCAAGGCCTTCGCCTCGTCGGCCGACCGGCTCGACATCGAGTTCCGCGTGCGGGGCGAGGCCGAGCGCTGGCTGAGGCTGCGCGGGTTCATCGTGCGCACGGCCGAGGGGGCGGCTCGCCGCGTCGTCGGCTCGATCGGCGACATGACCGATGCCAAGCTGGCCGAAGCCGGGCTGATCGGCGCCAAGCAAGCCGCCGAGCTGGCCAACCGCGCGAAGAGCGAATTCCTCGCCAACATGAGCCATGAGCTGCGCACGCCGCTCAACGCGATCATCGGCTTCTCGGAGATCATGCAGCAGGAATTGTTCGGCGCGGTCGGCAATCCCCGCTATCGCGAATATGTCGACAACATCGCCGTCTCCGGCCGCCATCTGTTGTCGCTGATCAACGACGTGCTGGACATGTCCAAGCTCGAGGCCGGTCAGGTCCAGCTCGAAGACGAAATCCTCGACCCCGCCCAGATGATCGAGACCTGCGTGATGATGGTCCGCGCCCGGGCCGAGGCGCGCGATATCCGGTTGACCAACCATGCCAGGGCCGGCGCCGCCGCCTTGCGCGCCGATCGCCGGGCGCTGCAGCAGGTCGTGCTGAACCTGCTGTCGAACGCGGTGAAGTTCAACGCCGAGCACGGCGCCATCACCATCCGGCTCGAGCGGACGGAGGCGGGCGGGCTGGCGCTGCATGTCGCCGATACCGGGATCGGGATTCCCCGCCACGCCCTGGCCCGGGTGCTCGAACCCTTCCAGCAGGCCGACATGCGGCTGGCGCGCGAGCATGAGGGCACCGGTCTCGGCCTGTCGATCTCCAATGCGCTGATGCGCCTGCATGGCGGCGGCTTGTCGATCGAGAGTGCCGAGGGTACAGGTACCACCGTGACCGCAACCTTCCCACCCGACCGAGTGATCGCATGACCGACGCCGTTGCCGCCGCCATCCGCGCCCGCATCCCCTCGGGCTTCCAGCCGGAGATCGCGCTTGTCCTCGGGTCGGGGCTGGGACCGCTGGCCGATGCCGTGGCCGATGCGGTGGTAATTCCTTACGCCGACTTGGCCGGTTTCCCGCAGCCGTCGGTACCGGGCCACGGCGGTACGCTGCATCTGGGCCATCTCGGCGGCGTGCCGGTGATCTGCCTGAAGGGGCGGGCACATTTCTACGAAGGTCACGGCGCGGCCGTCATGCGGCCGGCGATCGCCGCCCTGGCCGCGCTCGGCTGCCGCGGCATCGTCCTGACCAATGCCGCCGGCTCGCTCGATGCCGACATGCCGCCCGGCAGCCTGATGATGCTGAACGACCATATCAACTTCGCCGGCACGAACCCGCTGATCGGCGAGAAGGGGGATGATGGCGGCCCCTTGTTCCTGCCGATGACCGACCTGTACGACCGGGGGATCCGCGAGGTCTTCATCGAGGCGGCCGCCGGCCAGGACCTCGACCTGTTCCAGGGCGTCTATGTCTGGTTCACCGGCCCGATCTTCGAGACCCCGGCCGAGATCCGCGCCGCCCGCATCCTCGGCGGTCACGCCGTCGGCATGTCGACGGTGCCCGAGGCGATCCTCGCCCGCCGCTACGGCATGAAGGTCGCGGCCTTCTCCAACATCACCAATCTCGGCGCCGGCATGGCGCCGGAGGAAACCTTGAGCCATCACCTGACCATCGACCGCGCCCGGATCGGCGCCGCCGCGCTGCAGAACCTGCTGATCGCCGGCCTGCCGGGCATGGCCGCGCAACTGCGGGGCCAGCCCTGATGCTGCTGCCCCAGGAAGTCATCCGCCGCAAGCGCGACGGGGCGGAGCTGACCGCGGAGGAGATCGCCTTCATCGTCCGCGGCATCACCGACGGCAGCCTGGGCGATGCCCAGGTCGGTGCCTTCGCCATGGCGGTATTCTTCCGTGGCATGACCGCACGCGAGCGGGTCGAGCTGACCCGGGCAATGACCGACTCCGGCGATCGGATCAGCTGGGACGACCTGAACCTGCCGGGCCCGACGCTCGACAAGCATTCGACCGGCGGGGTCGGCGACAAGGTCAGCCTGATGCTGGCCCCGATCGTCGCCGCCTCGGGCGGCTTCGTGCCGATGATCTCGGGCCGCGGCCTTGGCCATACCGGCGGCACCCTCGACAAGCTCGAGGCGATCCCGGGCTATGACGTCGCGCCGACGCGCGAGCGTTTCCGCGACGTGGTGGCCCGGGCCGGCTGTGCCATCGTCGGCCAGACCGCCGACCTCGCCCCGGCCGACCGCCGCCTCTATGCCATCCGCGACGTCACGGCGACGGTCGAATCGATCGCGCTGATCACCGCTTCGATCCTGTCCAAGAAGCTTGCCGCCGGCCTCAAGGGCCTGGTGATGGACGTCAAGTTCGGCACCGGCGCCTTCGCCCAGCGCTACGAGGATGCCCAGGTGCTGGCCCGCTCGATCGTCGAGGTCGCGAACGGCGCCGGCCTGCCGACCGTCGCGCTGCTGACCGACATGAACCAGCCGCTCGGCCGTACCGTCGGCAATGCGCTGGAGGTGCGCGAGGCGATCGACTACCTGACCGGGGCGCGGCGCGACCCGCGCCTGCACCTGGTCACCGGCCGCTGCGCCGCCGAGATGCTGATGCTGGGCGGGCTGGTCGACCAGGTCGCGGCCGGGGCGGCGGTCGAGGGGGCGCTGTCGTCCGGCACGGCGGCCGAACGCTTCGCGGCGATGGTCGCGGGCCTCGGCGGCCCATCCGACCTGATCGAGGCGCCGCACCGCCATCTGCCCAAGGCGCCGGTGGTGCGCGCGGCCTATCCGGTGCGCACCGGCCATGTCCATGCCGTCGACAGCCGCGCGGTCGGCGTCGCCGCCCTGGCGCTCGGCGCCGGCCGCACCCGGCCGGGCGAGACGATCGACGCGGCAGTCGGGTTCAGCGATGTCGCGGCGCTGGGCGAAGCGGTCGGCCCTGACCGGCCGCTGGCCTGGATCCACGCCCGCACCGAGGAGGCCGCGGCGGCGGCATCCCGCGCGCTCGACCGCGCCTATGTCGTCGGCGACGGCATCAAGACGCCGGGCCCGATCGTGCCCGAGCGTATTGCCTGACCGCGGTCGTCGGGCGCAGACTATGGCCATGGACAGGCGCGGTTTCATCCTGGTGATGGATTCCTTCGGGCTCGGCGGCGCGCCCGACGCCGATGCGTTCGGCGATACCGGCGCCGACACCTTCGGCCATATCCTGGCGGCCACGCCGGGCCTGAAGCTGCCGGAACTGGAGCGCCTCGGCCTGCACGCGGCCCACGGCGAGTCGATCGGCCGCCCGATCGCGGCCGACGGGGCGGAAGGCATC
>JAEYTW010000628.1 GCA_023433835.1 Pseudomonadota bacterium
GGATCGGGGGCGTGCAGGGTGAAGCGCGGCCGCAGCATCACGGCCGCGACGCATTCCAGATCGTCGAAGCGCTCGGTCGTGAAAAACCGCGCCTGCTCGGCTGCCCGCGTTCCCATGTCGACAGTAATGTACCGGCAGACGGCTGCCGGTCTTGAACAAAATTGCGATCCGCCCTCAGGCGAGCCGCGCGGGCAGCGACAGGAAACCGCGGAACCGCGCCCTGCCGCCGCGCACCGGCGGCCCGTCCAGGTGGTAGCCGGGGAAACGCTCCAGGAAGCGGCCGATGGCGATGCGGCCTTCGAGCCGCGCCAGGCTCATGCCGACGCATTGATGCGGCCCCTGGGCGAAGGCGAGATGCCGGTTCGGGTTGCGCCCGATATCGAGGCGGTCGGGATCGGGAAATTGCTCCGGGTCGCGGTTGCCGGCACCGATGCACAGCGTGATGCGGCTGCCGGCCGGCAGGTCGTGACGGCCGAGCGTGACCGGCACCGTCGTCATCCGGTTGCCGAGCTGGTTGGAACTTTCGAAGCGCAGGAATTCCTCGATCGCCGTGCGGATCAGCTCGGGCTCGGCCAGCAGGCGTTTGCGCTCGCCGGGCCAGGCCACCAGCAGCTCGAGCCCGTTGCCGATCAGGTTCGTCGTCGTCTCGTGCCCGGCATTGAGGATGAAGATGCAGTTCTGCAAAAGCTCGATCTCGGTCAGCCGTTCGCCATCCTGCTCGCCCCGGATCAGCCGGGTCAGCACGTCATGCTCGGGGTCGCCGGGCCGGCGGCGGCGATCGGCCACCAGGGTCTCGAGATAGGCGACGAAATCGCGCACCGCGTCGTTGCCGCGCGCCATCTGCGCCGGCGTCAGCACCGGTTCCAGCGCGCCGAGAATGGCAAGCGACCAGTCGCGCAGCGGCCCGCGGTCCTCATGGGGAACGTCGAGCAGGTTGCCGATCACCTCGACCGGGATCGCCGCGGCGAAATCCTCGATCAGGTCGATGCGGCCCTTGTCCTCGGCGCGATCGAGCAGCCGGTCGACCAGGGCGACCAGCGACGGTTCCATCGCCGCGATCGCCCGCGGCGTCAGCGCGCCGGCGATCAGCCGCCGCACGCGGGTATGCAGCGGCGGGTCGTTGAAGACCAGGCTGGTGGTGTGGTGCTGGTAGAGCGGCGTGTCGCCGTATTTCGGCGCGAACTCGACCTTCTTGTCCGACGAATAGCTGCGGACATCCTTGTAGACCGCCTCGAGCTCGGCATAGCCGGTCAGGAACCAGGAGCCGTCGGGCATCGGCCGCACCGGATCCTCGGCGCGCAGCGCCCGGTACCAGGGATAGGGGTCGGCATAGAAGTCGGGCGGCAGCGCCCGCAGGTCGAAACCGCCGAGGTCAGGCATTGCGGTACCCGGGGTCCTTGTCGTCCATCCAGCGCATCATCGCCTTGAACAGCAGGTCATTCTGGTCGCCCTTGCGCGCGGTGGCGGTGAACTGGTCGGCGGCGCGCTGCGCGACATCGCGTGCCGGCATGGTCAGCCTGGCGCCCGAGGATTGCGCGGCGATCTGCACCTCGCAGGCGCGCTGCAGGTGGTAGAGCTCGGCGAAGGCATGGCCGACCGAAGGGCCGCAGGCCAGGAGGCCGTGATTGCGCAGGATCATCACGTTGCGGTTGCCGAGATTGGCGGCGAGCCGCCCGCGCTCGTCGCGATCCAGCGTGATGCCCTCGAAATCGTGATAGGCGACGCGCCCCGTGTAGAACATCGACGGGAACGACAGGGGCAGCAGCCCTTCGTCCTGGCAGGCCACCGCCATGCCGGCCGTGGTGTGGGTATGCATGACGCAATGGGCATCTTCCCGTGCGGCATGGATGGCCGAGTGGACGATGAAGCCGGCCGGATTCACCTGATGGTTCGACGGCTCGATGATGTTGCCGTCGATGTCGATGCGCACGAGGTTGCCCGCGGTGATCTCGCGATACATCAGCCCGAACGGGTTGATCAGGAAATGATTCTCAGGACCGGGGAGCCGCACGGTGATGTGGTTGTAGATCAGTTCGTGCCAGCCCAGCTGGTCGAACAGCCGGTAGGCGCAGGCCAGTTCGCAGCGCAGGCGCCATTCTTCGTCGGAGAAGGTCATGACGGCTCTCCCGGCCGGCCGCCCTCATAGGGGGCGAGGCAGGCATAGGCGAAATCGTGGAACGGGGTGGCGACCCCGGATGCGGCGCCGAGCCGGCTGACCAGACCGGAGAGATAGCCGATCTCCAGCGGCCGGCCGCGGTCGAGGTCGTGGAACAGCGAGGCGTACATGCCGGGTGGAAAGCTGTCGAGCAGCGCCAGCGACCGGCCGGCCTGATCCGGATCGAGGCGCACGCCTTGCGCCGCCGCCACCGCAATGACCTCGTCAATCGAGCGGATGGCCAGCGCCCTGAGCCTGGAATCGCGATAGACGATGCCGGCCGGCTGGCGCGTCACCCCGGTCAGCGCGGCATTGGTGGCCAGCGCGACGAATTTCGACCAGAGCGCCTGGCGGATGTCGGGCGGGATGGTGGCGTCGAAACCGGCGGCGGCGCAGATGTCGCGAAAGGCTTCACAGCGGTCGGAGGCGCGGCCGTCGACCTCGCCGAAGACCAGCGACGACATCGCCGAGGTATAGCGGATCACGCCGGGCGCCTCGATCGTCGCCGACACGAAGGCGGCGCCGGGCACGATGCCGGCGCGGGGCAAAAGCGCGCCCAGCCGCTCGGCGCTGTCGACGCCGTTCTGCAGGGTCAGGACCATCGTCCGGGCATCGACCGCCGGGGCGATCGCGCGGGCAGCGTCCGCCGTGTCGTAGCATTTGACGCAGAACAGCACGGCCTCGACCGGCTCGATCTCGGCCGCATTGTCGGTGGCGCGCACCGAGGGGATCTCGTGATCACCGCGCGGCCCGGCCAGGCGCAGGCCGCCGGCGCGCAGCGCGGCAAGATGGGCACCCCGGGCGATGAAGGTGACGTCGTGGCCGGCCCGGGCCAGGAAACCGCCGAAATAGCCGCCGACGCCGCCGGCGCCGACTACCGCGATCCGCATCATCCCTCCCGTTGTTACGTTATTCGATACGTGTTACGCAGATTGATACGTGAATGGGAGACTGTCAATGGACGAACCGGATGGCGACGGCAGCGGCGGGGCGTCCAGTCGGTCGAGATAGGGTTGGCGATCCTCGACGTGCTGCAACCTGAACGGTCCGCGGGGGTTGTCGCCTACTAATTTCATTGCGCGATATAACGGATAGATTCCGCGTCAGCATTTTGCGTTGACCATGGCTGGCTAGCGAAACGGCAGACCAACTCATAGTTACGCTTTCCGTTCGACTTCAGCGCTTGCCGCGACCGGATACTCGGTTGAAATTCAAGTGTAGATTGCCACAAAAGCGTTGGGCAGCTTGGGCAATTTCGGCAAAGCGAGCATCGGTGGTTGGCAACGCGCGGCGGCCAGCGCTGTCGAACGGAGCGCTAGTGCAGGCACGACGGAGAGCCACGTGGTCGCCATTCAGTAGGTCGAATTTGCTGTCGCGATTTTTTAGTACGCCGAGGCGGCCCGCGAGATGGGATAACGCCACTATTAGCTCAGATCGTTTCTCCGCCTCGTCGGCCGCCGTAGCATCCAGGCCCCAATAGACGAAGGCGTGGCCAACGATAGAACGAACAAGATCCTCGGTCTCGGTCACATACTTGAAAAGCTCGGTCGTCGCAGCACGCCGCTCATTTCTGCGATCCACCCAGAACCAACCGAAGATGGTGATAGCAAGATTGGCACCTGCCAAAACCCAAGGAATCCATTGGTGCTGCTGCTCGGCAGGCATCGACAGTTAGGTCATCCGATGCCGCGATTTCGCTGCGTCGCGAATATATTCCCAAGCCTCATCGACCAAGGTAGGATCTTCATTACAAGTGATCTCAAGGCGGCGTTCGAGATCGACAAGATCAAAGTGGTCGACCCGCACGAGACCGCCAAAGGCCTCTTCGATAAACGAAGAACCGTAGCCAAATGCGCCATCGAGCTGAACCTGGACGCCGCCACCAATGCGCAACGCAGGCACCAGCAGGTCTTCGCGAAACGCCTCCGCCGACCACCGGCCATCCGCGCGATCACGGCCAGCCGGATAGGGACTAAAGTCCTTCGGCAGATCGATTATTTTAAGCGTCATGATCAGACCACCGGATCAGCGACTGGTCGCTGATTTCCCATTCGATCAGGGTGCCGCCAAGCGAGCTACCGTGCTCGGTGACGACCTCCCCAGTTTCCCGAGTATATAGATATTCTCCGGCGCCACTCAAGATGCGGAGGTGTCCGGTAGCAGCCCTTTCGACGAGGCGCTTCAGATCGGGCATGCCCTTTCCTCGATGAGCTTCCTCACTACTGCTAGTGCCGATCTTCATAGCTGCAACAATCATGTCGGCATCGGATTCACCCAAGCCGAGAGCGGACTGAATGGCCGAAAGAATCCCCCGATGCTTGATTGGAATGGTCGCCGGAATGCCTATCCCTTGATCGTAGATGTAGGCGAGGAGGCGCCTTTCCTTACGGTTCCAATACCCGGCGATCCACCACCGTCCGTGAAGCTGCGGCACGTCTGATTGCCATTCCGGCGGGTATGCATGCTTCGTGACATTGTTCATCGCTTCGATTAGTCCGCGGATCAGACTTCGTCTAGCGGCGGCATCCATCTGAACGATTCCGCCCCACGCCATCTCGGCGACGTCGGCAATCACTTTGCTACGATCGCGTACGCCCGATCGGACCCGAATGAAGCTTTCGCTATCGTCGTCGGCTTCGTTCTCGCGACGTTCCACGATCCGCAGCAGTTTAAAAAAGCCGATATACTGCAGAAACTGCTCGACGCTAGCGCTGGTCGGATAATTACCGACCAACGTTGATCGGTCCCGGCGTGTACGCATTTGACGGCAACGCTCAGCCTCTGCCGCGAGCATGATACCGGCGTCGGCGGAAACTGATTGGCATTCAGAAAAGTCGAGCATCAGATGTTGGCGATCGCGCAGCACCACTTGACGCATTCGGTCAATCATCGCAATGGTCTCGAAACGGTGTTCGCCAAGATCGAGATGCTCTGGCACTGTCAGGCGAAAATGGGCGTATTGGCCTTCTCCGCGCATCCAAGCTCGGCGCCTGCGCAGGCGACTTTGCTTTTGCCGTACCCTAAGCCGGTGAAGCCGCATAAGACGTGCGCGGTGTTCGGCGGAAAGCCGTTTCATGTCGTGCGGTCGGCCTCCGGTAGCCGGGCTTTGAGCCCCTTGCCGCGGTTAACGCCAATTTGAAGAATCAGGATCATACTCTGCTACTTCACGATACGGCACCCGAATGTGATGTATTGGCGCTGCTGTCGCATTTGACGTAGAATAGGACGTATCGACGGGTTCAAAGCATGCCACCTCGTCGGCCGCCCTGGCCGAGGGTATCTCGTGCGCTCCGCGCGCCGGTCAGTCGCCGGCGCGGACGAGTATCGCGGCGAATAGGCCACCCCGGGCGATGAAGGTGACGTCGTGGCCGGCCCGGGCCAGGAAACCGCCGAAATAGCCGCCGACGCCGCCGGCGCCGACTACCACGATCCGCATCATCCCTCCCGTTGTTGCGTTATTCGATACGTGTTACGCAGATTGATACGTGGGTGGGAGACTGTCAATGGACGAACCGGATGGCGACGGCAGCGGCGGGGGCGTCCAGTCGGTCGAGATCGGCCTGCGCATTCTCGATGTCCTGAGCGGCCTGGGCGGGCCGCAAGGGCTGTCGCCGCTGGCGCGCGCCTGCGGCCTGCAGCGGGCCAAGGCGCATCGCTACCTGGTCAGCCTGGAACGGGCGGGATTCGTCGAGCGCGAGCCGGTGACCGGCCGCTACCTGCTCGGCCGCAAATCGCTGCAGGTCGGGCTGTCGGCGCTGGCCGCCGTCGACATCGTGCGCTTCGGCGCCGAAGCGCTGCCGGCGCTGGTCGAGCGGATCGGCGAGGCGGCGTTCCTCAGCGTCTGGGCCGAACGGGGCCCGACCATCCTGCGCTGGGAGGATTCAGGCCGGCCGGTGACCGTCAACGTCCGCGTCGGCTCGACCATGCCGCTGCTGACCTCGGCCACCGGGCGGGTCTATGCCGCGTTCCTGCCGGGCGCGCAGACGGCCGGGCTGATCGAGGATGAACTGACCCAGCCCAAGACCCGGCATGCCGGGCTGGCCGATGCCGCCGCCGTCGACCGGCTGCTGACCGAAACGCGCGGGACGGGCCTTGGCCGGGTGATCGGCGAAATGCTGAACGGCGTCGAGGCGCTGTGCGCCCCGGTCTTCGCCCATGAGGGCCGCCTGGCCGGCAGCCTCACCGCGCTGGGCACATCGGGCGCATTCGATTCGTCGCTCGATGGGCCGGTCGCGGCCGGGGTGAAGGCCGCGGCCGGCGGGGGGGGGGGGGGGGGG
>JAEYTW010000669.1 GCA_023433835.1 Pseudomonadota bacterium
GCGCATAGCGGCGGGCAACCTCGTCGGGCCCGCCGCGCAGGTCGAGGTCGATGACGCGGCCGGTGGTGTCCTCGAACACCAGCACGCTTGCGGCCGGTTCGTCAGCCAGCGCGGCCTTTACTGCCAGGGCGACATGGTCGAGCGGGCCGGCGGCGAGGCGGCGGGATCCATTGAAGGCGGTACAGAAAGTCATGGCTCTATATTTACCCGGGTAAATTTATTGCGTCAATATGACCCGGGTGATATTATCGCGAGATGAAAACCGAGGACAAGAAGGCCGCCATCGCGGCCTACAAGGAATTGAAGACGGCGGCGGGCATCTACGCCGTGCGCTGCCGCGCGACCGGCCAGGCCTGGGTCGGCCATGCCCCCAATCTCGGCGCGATCCAGAATCGCCTGTGGTTCACGCTGCGCCAGGGGCTGTGCCGGCAGACGAGCCTGCAGGCCGCCTGGAAAACCCATGGCGCCGAAGCCTTCACCTGTGACCCGCTCGAAGTTTTCGACGAGGAAACCCTGGGCCATGTGCGCGACCGCCTGGGCCGCGAGCGGCTGGCCCACTGGCTGTCCGAACTGGGCGCCGAAACGCTGTAGGTTGCTCAGTCAAGCGCCCGGCGCCGCTCGCGCTCGGCGGCCGACGGGGTGTCACCCGCGAACGATCCGGTCCGCACCGCGCCGGCCCGTTCGTAGGTTGCGATGATGACGCCGTTCGGCGCGATCATCGCCGCCGTCATGGTCAGCGCGCCGGGGGCCGAGCGGTCGCCGAACAGCCGGATGCCGCGACCCAGCATCACCGGAAAGATCTGCAGGCGGTATTCGTCGATCAGGTCGGCCGCCGACAGGGTCTGCACCAGATCGGCTGATCCCTGCGTCAGCAGTGCCGGCCCATCCTGCTGCTTCAGGGTGTGGACGGTCGCGACCACGTCCGTCCCCAGCGACCTCGAATTCTGCCAGGTCAGGCTGTCGGGGCGGTGGGTTGCGACATGCTTGACGGTGCGGTTGAAGGCAGCCGCGATCCGCGCGCCGCCTGCGCTGAAGTCCGGGGCGGCCGGGTCGGTCGGGAAATACGGCCAGTATGCGGCGAAGATGTCGTAGGTGCGGCGGCCCAGCACCAGTTCGAAGGGTTGGGCGAACAGCGCCCCGATGGCCGCGCTGGTCGCTTCCCCGGCATGCGGCACGATCCAGCCGCCATGCGGAAAGCCGCCGGTCGGATCCTCCAGCGGCCCGCCGGGCGCCTGCATGATGCCGTCCAGGCTGAGGAAGGCGGCGGTGATGAGCTTGCGCATCGCGTTGTCTCTTCCGTGGCTCGATGACGGAACGACGCGGCGGCATCGAGGATACCGACAGCAGGCTGGAAATAAACTTTTCCGTCGGGCGCATGCCGCACCCTCGCGGCCGCGAGGCCCGCGAGGGTGCGGTAGGCCGGATCAGCGGTTGGTGGACGCGGTGCGCCCCTTGATCGCAGTGGTCGTCGATTGCGAGGCGGCCAGGGTCGCTTCGTCGACACGGGTATTGTTCTGAACGTGGGTGACGCCCGCCACGCCGTCGGCCACGGCCTCGGCCCGCCGACGCTGGTCGCGCGAGACCACCGTGCCGCTCAACGTGATCTCGGTGCCGGAGACCGAAACCTCGATATTGCGGGCATCGATCATCGGATCGTCGGTCAGCCGGTCGCAGACATCCTCGCGGATGCGGTCGGAAGACCTGACATAGCCCTTGGGGCCGTGGCCGCGATGCTTGTCGGCCCAGCGGCGCCGCTCGGCATCCTCGTCGCCGAACCAGGAGGCGACCTCGTCGCCGGCCTTCTCGAGAAAGCCGCGCTCGTCGCGATCCGCGTCGTCGCGGTTGCGGCCGAAGTCGCGGCCATAGCGGCCGATTTCGTCGTCACGGCCCCACCGGCCCTCGCCATAGTCGCGGCCCTCGCCGGGAAACGAGGGGCCATACTGCCGGCCCTGGTCCCGATAGGGCCGGCGGCTCATGCCCCGGCCGGCGCCCAGGCGCTCGCCGGCGCTGCCGCTGCCGACACTGCCGGCATAGGGCCCCTCATAGGCTTCGCGGCGGCCGTATTCGGTCCCGCGGTCGTCATGCGGCCAGGATGCCCTTTCCCGCTCGGCTTCATTCCAGTCGTCGTCGCGGCCGAAAGCCCGGGTGGTGCGCCCGTAGCGCTCGTCATCCTTGCGGGGATAGCGGTCTGCCATGTCGTCCTCCGTTTTGCGGGATAGCGTCGCAGGGAGGCCAACGTGTGCCTGCCGCCGGTGTTCCCCCGCGGCCTGGGTGCATCGTTTACGTGTCTTTTATTCACATAATATCTATGACCTAAAGCATATTGCGACCTTAGGCTAAGGGATCATCCTGCCGGGCCTGATCCGTTGCCCCGCGCGTTCTGGTGTCCCGTTGATGTTTGCAAGCCTTGCCCGTCACGCCGACCGTTATGCCCTCGGCGTCATCGCCCTGCAGGTGATGCTGTGGACGCTGGTGCCGGCGGCGGTGACGCTGAACATCCATCTCGACGTGGTCGAGGCGGCGGCCTGGGGGCATGAATGGCAATGGGGGTATCATAAGGGAGCCCCGATGTCGGCCTGGGCGGCCGAGATCGGGGCCCTGATCGCCCCGGGCCAGCTGTGGCCGATCTTCCTGATCAGCCAGCTTTGCATCGCCGTCACCTTCCTGGCCATCTGGGGGCTGGCCCGCCGCATCCTCGGCCCCCGCGATGCGCTGGTCAGCCTGATGATCACGACGGGGATCTACTACTTCACCTTCCCCACGCCTGAGTTCAACGCGATCATCATGCAGATGCCTTTCGCCGCGCTGGCCGGGCTGCTGCTGCATCGGGCGCTGACGGGCGACAGGCTCCTCGACTGGGCCGGCCTCGGCGCGGTGGCGGCGCTGGGCATGCTGTCGCGCTATTCGATGGCGATGTACCTGGTTCCGATCGTCGGTTTCCTGATCGTGCATCCGCAGGCCCGCCGCCGGCTGGCCGGGCCCGGGCCGTATCTTGCCGCCCTGGTCGGGCTGGCCCTGCTGGCGCCGCATCTGCGCTGGCTGGTCGAGACCGACTTCATGTCGTTTCGCTATGTCGACGGGCGCGCCACCTATGCGACGGGCTGGATCAGCCGCTTCCTGCTGCCGTTGCATTTCGTCGGCGCCCAGCTGCTGGCGCTGATCCCGGCCGTGCTGCTCCTGTTCATCGCGATCTCGGCCGCGCCGCGTCGCCGGCCTGCCGATGGCGAGGTCGCCGCCTTCGACCGTCAGGTCCTGGCCACGCTGGCGCTGGCCCCGCTGGCGCTGGTCATCGTCATCTCGGTCATCGCCGGCCGCGGCCCGCGTTCGATGTGGGGCGGGCCGCTCTGGTGCTTCGCCGCGCCCTGCCTGGTCGCCTGGACCAGGTCGCTGATCTCGGTGGAAGGCCTGCGGCGGCTCGGGATCGGCTGGGCGGTGCTCTATGCCCTGCCACTGATCGCCTATGCCGGGGCCAACCAGATCGGGCCGGCCGTCACCGGCCACGACCGGCGGACGTTCTTTCCCGGCGCCGATATCGCGCGCGCGGTCGAGCAGGGATGGGCCGCGACCGTCGGGCCGGCGCCGCTGCCGATCGCGGTCGGGCCGCTGTGGCTTGCCGGCAATCTCAATTTCTATGCCCGGTCCCGGCCCTCGGCCGTGATCGACGGCAACTATCGCATCAGCCCCTGGGTGCGGCGCGCGGATGTCGACCGCCGCGGCGCGGTGCTGATCTGGTCGGTGGCCCAGGACGGCGACGACCTGCCGCCCGCCCTGGCGCGCGATTATCCGCGGGCCCGCGAACAGCCCAACATCGTCCTGCCGATGCAGGGCGTGCTGCGCGATCGCATGGTCCGGCTGGGCTGGGCGATCATCCCGCCTTCGCCCTGACGGCGGCGGCATCCCGGCGGGCCGTCGCAAACATCTCCCGCTGCATGAAGCAGGCACCCTCGGGAATACTGTCCTCGCCGCGCAAGGCGGCGCCGTAGCCGGCGGCATAGATATGCCAGTATTCCAGCGCATGGCGCGCCGTGCGCTGATCCAGAGTGTCGATCCACCGCCGGGCCAGGTCGTGCCGGCCGGCGGCGATCGCCACCGGGATGCAGCCGAGGGCCATGCCGTAGCTGATCGACAGGGCATGGTCGGTGGCGACCGCCTCCTGGGCGCAGACCCGCGCCAGCGCCAGGGCCTCGCCGATATTGCCCAACTGCCATTGCAGCCGCACCAGCAGGCTGGTCGCCGCGATCCGCCCGTCGATCCGCGCGTGATTGGCATGGTTGATGCGCAGCGGACCGACATCGGCCTCGGTCATCGCCTGCATCAGCGCCAGTGCCGCGGCGTGATCGCCCAGGAAATGATGCGACAGGGCCATCATGTGCATCGCGCTCTGCCTGCAGGCCAGGCCCGCCGCCGCGCCGAGGCGATCGCCGAAGCCTTCTGCCAGCGCCAGGCTCGCCCCGTAATGCCCGGTCAGCAGCCGATGGGCCCACACCCCCCACAGGGCCCGGCGGATCAGGTCTTCGTCGCCGACCTTCTCGGCAAGATCGAGCGCACGGGCGAAGGCCGCGGCCATCTCGGGCACCGGGCCGCGGGCGTGCCACAGCGCATGGCCGTAGGCCGCAAGCAGTTCGACCCGCCGCGCCGGATCGGCCGTGCCCTGGGCATCGACCGCGGCGATGACCTGCGCGGCCCTGCCGATGAATTCGAACGGCAGCGACAAGTGGAACCAGAGCGCCGCGCTGGTCACGATCAGCTCCAGCGCCAGATCGAGATCGCCGCGATCGCCCAGCGCCCAGTCGAGCGCGGCGCGGACGTCGTCGATGCGACGGCTGTGCAGCGCCTGCCATTCGCAGGGGGCATGGGCCTTCCAGGCTTCGGCGGCGTCGGCGAAGGCGTCGATCAGATAGCGCGCATGGCGCGCCTGCATGACCTGGTCCAGCCCGGCCTCGATCAATCGCTCGCAGCCGTAATAGCGGGTGGTGTCGAGCAGGCGATACCGGGTGCCGCCCGCCGCCGGTGCCGAGACCACGAGCGACTTGGCGACCAGCCCGGCCAGGTCTTCCAGCACGTCCATGTCGCGCCCGCCGGTCAGGCCGAGGGCATCGGCGGCGTCGAAATCGGCCCGGAACGGCGACAGGCAGATCAACAGCCGCTGTTCCGCCGGCGACAGCAGATCGTAGCTCCAGTCCAGCGTCGCGCGCAGGGTCCGATGGCGGGGCAGGGCGGTACGCCGGCCGCGGGTCAGCAGGTTCAGGCGGTCGTGCAACCGGGCGGCCAGTTCCGGCAGGTCCATCATGTCGACGCGGGCGGCGGCCAGCTCGATGGCAAGCGGGATGCCGTCGAGCCGTCGGCAGATGTCGGCGAGAACGGCGGCATTGCCGTCGTCCACGATGAAATCGGCGTGGACGGCCCGGGCCCGCTCGCGGAACAGGGCGGCGGCCGGGTAGCGCAGGACGCCGGCGGCATCGCTGATATCGTCGGGCGGCACGGCCAGGGCCGGCAGGCGGCGCACCCATTCGCCGGCGGCCCGCAACGGCTCGCGGCTGGTGGCAAGGATCATCAGGGCCGGTACCGCCTGGCCCAGCCGTTCGGCAAGGCAGGCGACGGCGTCGACCAGATGCTCGCAATTGTCCAGCACCAGCAGGCCGGGCGACGCCTCGAGCGCCGCGACGATGCCGGCGAACCGCATGCTGCCGGAAGCCGGCAGGCCGAGCGCGGACGCGACCGTGGCATCGACGACATCCGCGTCGGTTGCCGGGGCAAAATCGACGAAATGCCTGGCGGTGCCGCGGCGACCGAATTCGGCCGCCACCGCGACGGCGATCGCCGTCTTTCCGATGCCGCCCGGCCCGACCAGGGTAAGAAAGCGGCGTTCGGGCAGTTCGGCCAGCAAGGTCGCGACGATATCGTCGCGGCCGAGCAGCGTGACCAGCGGCCGGGGCACCGGCCGGTCGGCGGCCGGCTCGATCTGGATCTGGCGCAGCACCGGCAACGCCAGGCGATAGCCGCGCCCGGCTTCGTTGGCAACCAGCCCCTGATCGCCCAGCGCCTTGCGCAGGCCGGAGAGATGGACGCGCACCACGCTGTCGTCGATGACCTGGCCCGGCCAGACGGCATCGAGCAACCGGTCGCGGCTCACCAGGTCGCCGCCCGCCGCGGCGAGCACCGCCAGCAGGTTGGCCGCGCGCCCGCCCAGCTTCACCGGCTGCCCGTCGCGCGACAATGTCAGCTGGGGAACGTCGAACGTGAAACTGCCAAAGGAATAGCGGATTCGCTGCTCGGTCATCACCGGGATGTTCTAGCCACGCTTCACGCCGGGCGTAAGCCATCCCGCGAGCAAAATGCAGAGAAAAGCCCCGGCCGCCGCCGCGGCGAAGCCGTCGATGTACGCCAATACCGCGGCCTGGCGGGCCACCGCCTGGCCCAGCAGGCCGGTGGCCGCGTCGCCGACCGTGGCCTGATAGAGGTCGAGCCGTTCGGCCGTCACCGGCAGCGCGGGGTCGACGTGCAGGCCCAGCAGGTTGGAATGAACCTGTTCGCGTACGCGCACGAAGGTCTGCATGAAGGCGGTGCCGATCTCGCCGCCCAGCAGGCGCCCGACCTGGATCAGCGCGCCGATCGACATCGCCGAGGCGGGCGTGATCTCGCGCACCGCCAGCACCACCAGCGCGGTCAGGGCCAGGCTCTGGCCGATCGCCTGGAAGGCTTGCGACGGCAGGAAATCCCAGGTCGCCCAGTCCGCGGTCAGCCCGGTCGCCTGCAGGCAGGCCACCGCGATGCCCAGGGCGCCGGCCGCCAGCACCCAGCGTCCGTCGACGCGGCCGAGCAGCCAGCCGAGCGGCACGACCAGGACAAGTTGCGGCAGCGCGATGAACAGCAGCACCGGCCCGATCTGGAGCTCGCGGAAATTCTGCACCACCTGCAGATAGGTCGGAATGATGTAGGCGGTCGACAGGATGATGAAGCGGAAGCAGCCGAGCAGCAGGATCAGGACCATCAGGTTGCCGCGGCCGAACAGGCGCAGGTCGAGAAACGGCCGGCGGCTGACGGCGAGTTCGCGCACGGCGAACAGGGCGACCAGGATCGCGCCGGCCGCCAGCAGGCCGATGACGAGGCCGGAGCCGCTCCAATCCAGCCGGTTGCCCTGGTCGAGCCCGGCATAAAGCAGGCCGAAGCCCGAGGCGGCATAGGCCACGCCCGGCCAGTCGTGGTCGCGCAGCAGGTCGGCATTGACCGGTTCGGGCGGCACGCCGATCCAGACGCAGACCAGCATCACCGGCAGCATCAGGCAGTATTGCCAGTTCAGCCAGGCGATCGACCAGGTCTCGGCGTACCACCCTTCCAGCGCCGCGCCGACATTGAGCGAGAATTCGAGGTTCACCGCATAGGCGGCGAGGCCATAGACCATCAGCCGCGGCGGCAGGCTGACGGCGATGAACTTGATGGTCAGCGGGATGAAGGTGCCCGAGCCCAGCCCCGCCACCACCTGCATGGCGAGAAAGGCGGCCAGGTTGGGCGAGAACGGCGCCAGCAGGCTGGCGCCGAAGAACAGGCCGATGCCGGCAAACAGCATGCGGCGGGTGCCGAACAGGGTGCCGAGATAGGGGCAGGCGATGCCGATCACCATCTGGCCGATGCCGTAGGCCGTGGTGATCCAGGCGCCCTCGTCGTAGCCGGCATGCAGTGCGCCGCGCAGGTCGGCCAGGCCGAAGGTGGTGATGCGCGAGCCGAGCGTCGAGGCCAGCGCCCCGATCAGCACGCCGAGGATGCCGACATAGGGCCGGCAGGCGGCGATCATGACGTGTGGATCCGGGCCACGACCGACATGCCCGGCCGCACCAGCGTGCCCAGCGCCGGCACGGCATCGAGCACGATCTTGACCGGCACGCGCTGGACCACCTTGGTGAAGTTGCCGGTGGCGTTGTCGGGCGGCAGCAGGGCGAAGACGCTGCCGGTAGCGGGCGACCAGCTCTCGACATGGCCGGTCAGCTTCAGGTCGGGGAAGGCGTCGACGGTGACCTCGACGGGGTCGCCGGCCCGCACGTTGGTCATCTGGGTTTCCTTGTAGTTCGCCACGACCCAGACATGGGGCAGCGCCATCACCGCGATGACCTGGGTGCCGACATTGACGAACTGGCCGGGGCGGACGCGGCGCTGGCCGACCATGCCGTCCGCCGGCGCCACGATCCGCGTGTAGCCGAGGTTGAGCTCGGCCTGCGCCGCCTGCGCCTCGGCCATCGCGACCTGGGCGGCGAGCTGGCGGGCCTGGATGTCGAGCCCGGCCAGCGCCGCCTTCTGCTGGTCGAGCTGGGCCAGGTTCAGCTGCACCTGCGCCGCCGCGCGCTGGGCGGCATCGTCGGCCTGCTCGACGCGCTGCGGGGTGCCGGCGATGTTGGTCTTCAGGAGATCGCGCTGGCGTGCCGCTTCCAGCTGGTAGCGGGTGAGATCGGCCTTCGCCGCCGTGATATTGGCCTCGGCCTGGCGCACCAGGGCTTTCTGGACGTCGCGCTGGTTGGCGAGATTGGCAAGCGTCGCCTGCGCCGCAGCCAGACCCGCCTGGGCCAGCGCCAGCTGGGTCTGGTAGTCGGCCGGGTCGATCTCGGCGATCAGCTCGCCCTTGCGCACCATCTGAAAATCGTCGACCGCGACGCGGCCGACATAACCCGCGACCTTGGCCGACAGGGGCGTCAGGTCGCCGGCGATATAGGCATCGTCCGACGTCTGCAGGGCGGTCGCCCCGGTCCACCGGTTCCAGTGGCCGGCGACGGCCCATACCAGCAACACCGCGCCGAGCAGGACCAGCGTGCGCAGGACCGGCGCCAGCCAGCGCCGCGGAGGGATGGGTAACGCCGTTTCGGTCATGATCTCTTCCGATGAAAGCCATCGAGGAAAATATGCGCCGGCACGCCCGGACCCGCTTGAACGTTCCTGCGGTTCCTGGCCCGATCAGTCCGGCACGCCGAAGCGGGTGATGCTGGAATCGCGGATCGACAACAGCTCGGCCATGCGCACCAGATCGGCCAGCGACTGTGCCTCCATCTTGCGCATGACGTTGCCGCGATGGATCTTGACGGTGATTTCCGACAGGTTCATCCGGCCGGCGACCTGCTTGTTCATCAGCCCGGTGACGACGAGGCCCATCACCTCCTTCTCGCGCGGCGTCAGGACTTCGTAGCGCTGGCGCAGCGCGCCGACATTGCCGTCGGCGGCGCGGCGGGCGCGGTCGGTCTCGATCGCCTGGGCGACGGCCGACAGCATCTCTTCCTCGCGAAAGGGTTTGGGCAGGAAGTCGATCGCGCCGGCCTTCATGCCGCGCACGGTCATCGGGATATCGCCATGACCGGTCATCAGCACCACGGGAATGCGGATGTTTTCCCGGGCCAGCCGCTCCTGGAATTCGAGGCCGCTTTCGGCCTGCAGCCGGATGTCGAGCACCAGGCAGGACGGCAGGTCGGCTTGGGCGTGCGCCAGGAACTCCCTGGTCGAGGCAAACAGCACGACCTCGTAGCCGGTCGAGCGCAGCAGGCTCGAGAGCGAGCCGCGCATCTCGGCGTCGTCGTCGATGATGTAGATGCGGGCGGTCTCGGTCGTCATGTCCCCTCCGGTCAGCTCAGGCCGATTGCGCCAGCACGGGTGCCGCGATCGGCAGGGTGAAGGCGAAGGTCGCGCCGCCTTCCGCATTGTTGTCGGCGGCGATGCGCCCGCCATGCGCCTCGATGATCGACTGGCAGATCGACAGGCCCATGCCCATGCCGTCGGCCTTGGTGGTGAAGAACGGGGTGAAGACCTTGGCCGGTTCGGCGATGCCAGGGCCGCGGTCGCTGACGGTGACGCGCAGCCGGTCGTCCGCCGCGGTCACCGCGACGCGCAAGGCGCGGTGGTCCGGGGGCGCCTCGGCCATCGCCTGGATCGCGTTCATCAGCAGGTTCATCAGGACCTGCTGGATCTGGACCTTGTCGCCGAAACCGTCGGCCAGGCCCTCGGCGACGTCGAGATCGATCGTGGTGTCCTGCGCCTCGCGCCGGACCAGCGCGATGGTTTCCTCGATCAGTTCCTGCATGTACAGCCGTTCGGCCGGCGGGGTCGCATTGCGCGCCAGCGAGCGGATGCGGCCGATGACGTCGGCGGCCCGCGTGCCGTTCGAAACGACATGGTCGAGGCAGTCGGCCACTTCGCGCGCCTCGGGCGCCTCGCGGGCCAGCCAGCGCTTGCCCGAGCGGCCGTAGGTGACGATCGCGGCCAGCGGCTGATTGACCTCATGGGCGATCGAGGCGGCCAGCTGGCCCAGCATGGTGACGCGCGAGGCATGGGCCAGTTCGGCCTGCGTGCGGGCGAGCTTGGCCTGGGCCTCGTTGCGCTCGGTGACGTCGGCCGCCATGATCAGGACGCGCGACCAGTCGCCATGGTCGGTCGGGAGGGTCACCCGCATCACCACCTCGATCCTGCGCCCGTCGGCCGCCCGGAACTCGGTCTCCTTCTCGACCAGCCGCTCGCCGGCGGCCAGCTCGGCGATGATCGCGGCCAGTACCTCGCAGCCGCGCGGGGTGAAGAACGGGGCGAGACCCTGGGCCAGCAGCGCCGCGCGGTCGGCCGCGCCGAACAGCGCGACGGCGGCATCGTTGGCATCGCGCAACGTGCCCTCGCCGATGACGTCCGCGGGCGCCCGGCCCGCGAGAACCTCCCGCCAGGCCCCCGACCAGTCCGATTCCCAGATGGGGAAGCCGGCCGAATCGAAAATGGTGCGATAGCGTTCCTCCGACTTGCGGCGCTCGGCATCGGCCCTGATCTGCTCGGTCAGGTCGGCCGAAGTCTCGATCACGCCGGTTCGCCGCCCCTCGGCATCGAAGCGCTGCAGCCAGCGGCTGGCCAGGACGATGCGCTGGCCGTCGCGGCGGATCCGGGTCATTTCGCCCGACCATTTGCCGTCGGCTGCGAAGCCGCGCGCCACGGCATCGGCGGGGTATTCGCTGGACAGCAGTTCCTGGGCGCCGCGGCCGATCGCCTCGTCGCGCCGCCAGCCGTACAGGTCTTCCGCGCCGTCGTTCCAGTAGCGGATGACATCGTCGGAGTCGCGGATGATCACGGTGTCGTGAGTCAGCTCCAGGATGCGCGCCTGTTCGTCCAGCATCCAGCGGGCCGAGCGGTTGCGCAGGCACAGCAGCATGGTGATCACGATCGCGGTCAGGCTGACGGCGAAGCGGACATGGGCGCCGCCGAAGGGGCTCTCGCCGTGATTGTCGGCGAAGGCGATGGTGGCCAGCACGGCGCAGGCGAGGCCGGCCAGCGGCACGGCCCGGCGATGGCCGGTCCGGGCGACCAGCAGGATGACGGTGGTGTAGAGCACCGCGACCGCGCCTTCGAGAGGCGTGAGGATATCGGCCAGGAAGATCGCCACCGCGATGACGACGGCCGCGACGATCGGCCAGTTGCGTAGCAATCGCGCTGCGTCCTTGGTCATCTGCCCCATTTTCCCGTCGATCGCGTCCGCCTGCGATGGCCGAAAGATACCGTCACCGGCAGCCTGAAGCCATGGCGGAAGCGGGCACCCAAACCAAAGTTTGGATAAACCTTGGTCTGTCTCCGCCGATATCGCCACAAGGGTCAAGCTCGGGCCATCGTCAACCCCCGGAGGACATCATGAACACCGATATCGCCAAGGCCCGCCGCCTCAGCCCGCTCAAGACCCCCTCGGCCCTGCCGGCCGACGGGGTGCGCGACGTGGCGGCCGAACTTGGCCCCCTGCTCGCCGACGTCTTCGCCCTCTACCTCAAGACCAAGAATTTCCACTGGCACATGTCGGGCCCGCATTTCCGCGACTATCACCTGCTGCTCGACGAACAGGGCGACCAGGTCTTCGCCATGACCGACCCGGTCGCCGAGCGCGCCCGCAAGCTGGGCGGCACGACCCTGCGCTCGATCGGCCATGTCGCCCGGCTGCAGCGGCTGGCCGACAACGATGCCGAGTTCGTGACGCCGGAAGGCATGCTGGCCGAACTGCGCGAGGACAATATGCGGCTGGCCGGCTTCATGCGCGGCGTGCACGCGCTGTGCGCCGAGGTCGGCGACGTGGCGACCACCAGCCTGCTCGAAGTCTGGATCGACGAGACCGAGCGGCGCAGCTGGTTCCTCTACGAAGCCGGCCGTCGCGGCTGAGCCGTCGCCCAAGTCGAAGCCGCGCTCCCGGGGGTACCCGGGGCGCGGCTTTTTTTCGGCCTCAGACGTTCTGGTCGATGCAGGTCAGCAGGTCGTCGTCCCCGAACGGCTTGGCCAGGAAGGCGACCGCGCCGCGGCGCAGCGCCTCGGCGCGCATCTGCGTGGTCGGGCGGGCGGTGATGACAACGACGGGGATGGTGCGGCCGGCCTCGTTCAGCCGGGCCTGCAGGTCCAGGCCGCTCATGCCCGGCATGTTCATGTCGACCACCAGGAACTGGGTGCGCGCCAGATCGGGCGCGGCGAGGAAGGCTTCGCCCGAGTCATAGGTGCGCGCCGCATGGCCGGCCGAGCGCACCAGGCTGGCAATGGCCGAACGGACGTCGGCGTCGTCGTCCACGATGGCGATCTGCACGGTCAACGGATGCTCCACGATCGACGGGCCTCCATCCTACGCCGCCTTGGCGCCGCTGCGCACCAGCCGGATCGGGATGCCCTTGGCCGACGGCGTGAAACTCATGGGATCATAGGCATAGAGCGGCATCAGCGGATTGACCTCGGGGTAGTAGGCGGCACAGCTGCCGTCGGGGAAGGCATAGGGCACCACTTCGAAATCGCACACGCGCCGCTCGACGCCGTCGGTCGAGATCGTCACGAGATCGACGCGGTCGCCGGCATCGAGGCCGCGCCGGGTCATCTCGTACTGGTTGACGAAGACGATGTCGCGCCGGCCGTGCACGCCGCGATAGCGGTCGGAGAAGGAATAGAGCGTCGAATTGTACTGGTCGTGGCTGCGTACCGAGGTCAGCCAGAGCGCTTCGGGATCGTCCTGCTCCGGGTCTTCCGCCAAGCCCTCGAACACCAGGAAATTCGCCTTGCCATTCCGCGTCGCCCAGGCGCGCTCGCGCGCCGACGAGGTCAGGTGGAACCCGCCGGGCACCCGGATCCGGGCATTGTAGTCGCGAAAAATCGGCAGCACGTCCTCGATCGCCTCGCGGATCAGGTTGTAGTCGGCCGCGAACTGTTCCCAGGGCACGGTGCTGCGTTGCCCGAGCGTGGCGCGCGCCAGGCCGGCGACGATCGCCGGCTCGCTCCGCAGATGCTCGGAGGCCGGCTGGTTGCGACCGCCCGAGGCATGCACCATCGACATCGAATCCTCGACGGTGATCGATTGCGGGCCGCCGGCCTGGATATCGATCTCGGTGCGGCCGAGGCAGGGCAGGATCAGGGCGTCGCGGCCATGCACCAGATGGCTGCGGTTCAGCTTGGTCGAGACATGCACGGTCAAAGCGAGGTTGCGCAGGGCGGCGCGCGTCGTCTGCCAGTCGGGGATCGCGGCGGCGAAATTGCCACCCATGGCGAAGAGCACCCGCGCCTCGCCGCGGATCATCGCCTCCAGCGCGGTGACGACGTTGTGGCCCGCCCCCCCCGGCGGCCGGCGCCCCCCGCCGCG
>JAEYTW010000693.1 GCA_023433835.1 Pseudomonadota bacterium
GCGCATAGCCGTCGGTCGCGGCCCGCCGCAGCGCGGCGATGAAGCCGCGCGGCGGGGTCGCCGCCCTGGCCGCCGCCTCGACGGCGGTCAGCGGCCGCAGCGTGCGGGCCTTGACGATATGGTCGCGCTTGACCGCGCAGATCTCGGCAAGCTTGTCGGTCATTTCGCGGCGACCGTTTCATGGCTGACGCGGATCAGGCCGTCGAGGGTGCGGCGGGCGAGGCCCTCGTCGATGGCCCGCGCGGCCAGCGCGGCGCCCTCGCGCAGCGTCTCGGCGCGGCCGGCGACGATCAGGGCCGCGGCGGCGTTCATCAGCACGATGTCGCGATAGGCGCCCGGATGGCCGTCGAGCACCGCGTTCAGCGCCAGCGCGTTGGTCGCGGGATCGCCGCCTTTCAGCGCCGCGAGGTCGGCCCGCTGCAGCCCGGCATCCTCCGGCGTCACCTCGAACGAGCGAACCTCGCCGTCGCGTAGTTCGGCGACCAGCGAGGCGGTCGTCGTCGTCAGCTCGTCCAGGCCGTCGAGGCCGTGCACGACCCAGGCGCGCTCGGCACCCAGGTTGCGCTGGGCATAGGCGATCGGCTCGACCCAGTCGCGGGCGAACACGCCCATCATCAGCCGGCGGGTGCCGGCCGGGTTGGCCAGCGGGCCGACCAGGTTGAAGATCGTGCGGGTGCCGAGCTCGACGCGGGTCGGGCCGACATGGCGCATCGAGCCGTGATGGCGCTGGGCCATCAGGAAGCACAGCCCGATCTCGTCCAGCGCCTTCTGCACCAGGATCATGTCGGCATCGATGTTGACGCCCAGCGCGGTCAGCACGTCGGCCGCCCCGCTCTTCGACGACGCGGCGCGGTTGCCGTGCTTGGCCACCGGCACGCCGAGGCTTGCGACCACGATCGCGGCGCAGGTCGAGATGTTCCAGGTGCCGACGCCGTCGCCGCCCGTGCCCACGACGTCGATGGCGCCGTCGGGCGCGTTGATGCGGATGGCGCGGGCGCGCAGCGCCAGCACGCCGCCGGTGATCTCCTCGATGGTTTCGCCGCGCACGCGCAGGCCCATCAGGAACGCACCCATCTGCGACGGCGTGGCATCGCCCGCCATCATGATGTCGAAGGCGAACTTGGCCTGTTCGATCGACAGGCGGTGGCCGCCCGCGACCAGGCCCAGGAGCTGCTTGAAATCGGTGATGTCGCCGGTCATGCCGCCTGTCTCAGGTTTTCGCCGGTGAGGGCGAGGAAGTTGCGCAGGAGGGCATGGCCGTGTTCGGAGGCGATGCTCTCGGGGTGGAACTGGACGCCGTGGATCGGCAGGTCGCGGTGATGCAGGCCCATGATCAGCCCATCCTCGCTCTCGGCATTGACCACGAGGCTGTCGGGCAGGCCGGCGCGGTCGACCACCAGCGAATGATAGCGGGTCGCCGCGAAGTTCTGCGGCAGCCGGGCGAAGACCCCGCTGTCGCGATGGGTCAGCGACGACAGCTTGCCGTGCTTGGGTTCGGGCGCGCGCACCACGCGGCCGCCGAAGGCCTGGCCGATCGCCTGGTGGCCCAGGCAGACGCCCAGAAGGGGCAGGCGGGCCTGTGCCGCCGCGCCGATCAGGTCGAGGCAGATACCGGCGCGATCGGGGTCGCAGGGACCGGGCGACAGCACGATGCCGCGGGGCCCGAGCGCCATGACGTCGTCGACGGTCAGCGCATCGTTGCGGTGGACCTGGATGTCGGCACCCAGCTCGCCCAGGTAATGGACGAGGTTCCAGGTGAAGGAATCGTAGTTGTCGATCAGGATGATCATGGCCGCCCCGGTGCCTTTTGGGGCGCGACCAAACCGGAAAGCGTCCTGACGGTCAAGGGCGGTTCTTTCAGGGGTTTCGGCGGTTTCACTTCAAGTCCTCCTCCTGCTGTTCGGGGGAAGGGGACCTTGGTGGTCTGAAAACCGCGGCAGGGCCCCTTTTCGGTGGCCCTGCATGCATGCGTGCTAGGAGGGCCGCTGGCTGTGCCAGCGCCACCAGCGGCGCGCAACGATATGGCTGTTCATCGCAGACATCGGCCGAACATTCCCGTTGCCGGCCGGGTTTGTCAAGCGCCGCCGTCGGCCACCCAGCGGCTCCACCGCCGGTTCTCGCCGTTCAGGCGGGCGACCGTATAGGCGTAGAAGCGGTTGAGGAAGGTCAGACGCTCGCGGTAGTAGGGGGTGAGGGGGCCGTCCCGGCCATTCTGCAATTGCAGGTCGGCCAGGTTGTAATGGGGCGGCAACACCGCCTGACGCGCCAGGATCGTGTCGAACGAAACGCGGTCGGCATTGGCCAGCATGTCGATCATCGCCATGAAGGTGGTGGTCCGGCCCGCCCCGTCCAGGCAGTGGATGAAAAGCGGCTGCCCGTACATGTGCCGCATCCGGTTGATGACCAGCAGGACGAGCCGGTCGACGTCGGCGTCGGTCGGCCTGAGATGGTCGGCGACGGCAAAGCGGGTATAACGCGCATTGGTCTGGCTGACGACGACGGCCTCGGCCGCGACGTTCTGCACGGTGATTTCCCGCCCCTTCCTGATGCCGCGGCTGCGGAAGTCCTCCCATGTCGGCGGGCTGACCTGGGCCTGCCGCGCGAGGTCGCCCAGCCGGCTCAATTCGGCCTTGCCCACCTGTTCGCGTGTCAGCCCAAGGTTGCCCCAGTTGTTCTGGGCAAACCAGCTGACGGCATTGCTGTCGAGGAAGCCGTGGCTTTCCTGCCGCAGATCCATCACCGCGAACACGCCCGTCAGCTTGCTGGACGAATTGCGCAGCTTGCGCCAGGCGGTGACCGAGAATTGCCCGCCGCCCCACACCGCCGGCAGATCCTCCAGGCCGGTCGTGTCCAGGCCGCGCGCCTGCGCGGCGGTCGCGATGTCTTCGAAGCTGCGGAAATTCGGGATGAACGCGTTGAACGCCGGGCTGTCGATCACCAGGGTCGGGTTCCGCGCATCGCGCGGCGCCTGCGGCCAGGTGATCGCCTGCGCCGCCGACGGAACGGTCAGGCCGGCCAGGGCCGTGGCAAGGAAGCGGCGGCGGATCATGTCGAGGCTGCTTGCATGGGGTGACAGGACGATCGATTCTACCGCGATGGCGACTCGCAAGCGAGCCAAAGGGGCGACCAAGCGTCCAAAAATTCCGCCGGCACGGATGCCCTGGATCCTGCTCGGCGCGCTGATCGGCGTACTGCTGACCGTCGGGGCGGGCCTGGCATTGTGGCCACGCCCGGCCAAGGAGCCGCGCGCGCCCGTGGTCGCCAG
>JAEYTW010000730.1 GCA_023433835.1 Pseudomonadota bacterium
GCCCAGGAAGGCCGAGAGGCCGCCGCCGCCGAACGCGCCCATCACCAGGCCGTCGGCATTGCATTCGCCGGCGGCGCGGATCAGCGCGCGGCCGCGGGCGCGGGCCGACGAGCCTTCCGAGGTGAAGCTGCGATAGCTCGCGACGATGCCGTGGCTGTCCAGGAAGTCGATCAGCGCGCGGGCCTTCGAGCCGCCCTCGCCCAGGGTGAGCACGGTGACGCTGTCGGCCTTTTCGAGCAGCGGCAGCGCTTCCTTGACGGCGCGCGCGGCTTCGGCCGAGCCGTTCCAGGCAACCGCGATGTTGCGCATGACGGTCGCGGTCGGCTTCGGTGGGGCGACGAGGACCGGGGCGCCGCCGTCGAAGATCAGCGCGCGGACCAGCGCGGCCGAGACGCCGGCCGCATCGTCGGTCGGCCGGCCAACGACGATCACGTCGGCCAGGCGGCCCAGCGCCGCGATCGACTGGTCGTCCTGGCCGTCGAACAGGGCGAATTCCGACTTCACCGCGCTGTCGCCGAAGACCAGCTGGTAGGCGGCGCGCGCATTGCCCTCGCGCACTTCCGACTCGGAGGCGATGGCGTCGAACTCGGCCGCCGAGATGCCGATCATCGCCTCGCCGGCGACGACCGCCGCGATCGACTGCGCCGTGGTGCGGACGTGGACCACGCGCACCCGCGCCTCATGCGCCTGGGCCAGCGCCTTGGCCGCCCGCAGCGCGCCTTCGGTGTTGGGGCCGCCCACGGCCAGCGCCAGGATATTCTTGAAGATCGCCATCGCACTCTCTCTCCCTGGAGGATCTGTCTCTGGGTTAAGCCATAGCCGGGGGCCGATCAAGCCGCCGTGATGCCGCTCACGCCGGAACGTCGTGGGCGTAGCAGCGAATCCCCTGCCGCTCGAACGCACCGGCGTGATAGCGGAAGCCGACGCGGAGGTCGGTGTGGCTGTAGTTGTGGACGCCGGCCTGGGCCTCGGCCGGGCCGTCGGCGGCCAGTGCGGCGGCATCCGTGGCGCTCGGCCTGACGATGGCGATATGCCCGGCCTTGCGCGGATCGGGATTGATATAGGAGGCGACCACGAGCTGTCCGCGGTTGGCCGCCGCCTGCGCCGCCGCATAGTCGGCCAGCGGCTGCCAGCCGCCGTTGCCGGCGGCAAGCCATGCGCCTTGCGCATTGGCCAGCAGGATCTGGCCATGCTCGGGCGGCCTGAGGATGTAGACGCCGAGACGGTCGGCCATCGCGGCGACATAGGCCGAGCAATGGGTATGGCCGCGCGGCGGATTGGGCCCGGTGGGCAGCGGCTGGCCCGTCTTCCACGCGACTCGGTCGCCGGCGATCCACAGCCGCTCGACGTCGGACTGGTCCAAGAGGTCGACGATGCGCTGTCCGGCCGGGGTGATCGGGCCGCAGCAGGGCGCGGCGCGGGACGGCCGGGCCAGTGCCGCGGCGCCGAGGCCGCCCAATACGACGCGACGGTTCAGCAGCAAGCGATGGCCTCCAGCGCGGCAATATAATCCGGCGGCAGGCCGCGGGCCCGCGCCCCGACCAGGATGGCATCGAGATAACGCCGGCTGGGCCGCGGTTCCGGCAGCACATCGTCGGGCAGGCCGAGATAGGTGAAGGCGACGGTGGCCATCCCATCCTGCTCGACCGCGAGGTCGGCCCGTCGATAGCGGGGCGGCGTGCGGTCGAGCCCCTCGTGATGGTCGAGCGCCGCGACATGCGCTGCGGTGAGGTCGTAGAGCACGCCCCAAACATCGGTGCCCGCATGCGGCTCCAGCGAGGCGACCGCGCCCTTCCAGGTCGAGGCGGAATAGAGCGGGAAATGCAGCCGATGCCCGCGCAACCGGGCCAGGCCGCGAAAACCGTGGCCGGGACAGCGCAGCGCCATCTGTGCCCCGTCGAGATTGGAGCCGTAGGCGAAATAAAGCGTCATGCCGCCTGGGCCGCGATCCGCTGCGCCGTCGCGATGGCGTCGGCGCCGAGATCGGCCAGGCCGAGACCGTCATAAAGCCTGGCGAGCAACCGGTGCGTCGGCGCGACATGGGGCCGGGCCAGCCGGCGCAATTCGACCAGTTGCTGGGCGGCGCCGAGATCGCCCGCGTCGATCAGCGCGCGGATATAGAGCTGCTCGAACAGGTCGCGTTGGGCATGGCTGCCGCCGATCTCGTTCCAGCGGCTGCGGGTCTGGGCGAACAGCGGCACGGCGGCCCGTGCCTCGCCCTGGCCGAACAGCAGCAGCGCGCGGGCCAGCGGCACCGCCACCTCGGCCCAGGGCGTGCGGGCCGCACCGCTCAGCGCCTCGGCATGGCGGGCCATCGAGGCGACCAGGTCTGCCGCATGCGACCGCCCGGCGCGTGCCAGGCCGCAGACATAGTGGAGGTCGAGGAAGGGTTCGACATGGTCGCCGACCCGCGCCTCGAGGTAACCGGCGAGGTCTTCCCAGCGCTGGCCGACCGATACGCCGTAGCCTTCGAGGCGGGCGAGCATCGCCACCGCCCCGGCCTGGTCCTGGGAATAGGTCTTGTCGATGCCCCAGATCTGGCTGTCGTACAGCGCCAGCACGTCGTCGAAGCGCTCGCGATCGAGCAGGAACAGCGCCAGGTGCCACCAGATATGGGTGTGCATGAACGAGTTCAGCCCGACCCAGCCGTCGGACAGGGCGCGCAAGGTGGTGATGCCCTCGTCGATCCGGCCGGTGGTTTCCAGCGCATGGGCCAGCGCATGCTGAGCCCAGACTTCGTTGCGGTTCAGCCCGATGGCCCGGCGGGCGGTGGCCTCGGCGCGGTCGAGCAGATGGCACTGCTCGTAGGCGAAGGCGGTCATGCCCAGCGCATGGGGGTCGTCCTGGTTGGCGGCCAGCACCGGCAGAAGATTGCGCAGCATGCCGGCCCAGTCGCCGCAGCCGATCCGCCGCGTCTGCATCAGCCGGGCGACGGCCAGCCAGCGCGGCTCGATCTCCAGCGCGGCGTCGAAGGCGCCAAGCGAGGCCAGCGGGTCATGGCGCACCCAGGCCGAGACCGCCTCGACCAGCAGTTTTTCATGCGGCAGCGCATGGTGCGCTGCATCAGTGGCTGCTGCAATATAGTGCAATGCGCGGGCATGACTCTCATGATTTTCCATGAACATCATGAGAACAGCGCTTAAGCATTGTGCAACTGCACAATCCTTATCCTGCGCCGCACTTTCCAGGATTGCGGCGAAATCAGTGCCGCCGGCGAGGAACGAGCGCTGGAATCGGTTAATCGCTTCAAGGGTTTGCGCGGAACCGACTGACAGTGCGACGCCACGATCGTCCCGATTCACGCATGCCTCCAATGCAAAAAACGACGGGCTATAATGCCCGTCGCTCTTGACTCTTGCTGCGTCGCAGCATAATTTCCTTTTCGACGCTTCGGCGTCGTTCGCCCTTCCTGGGCGTTTCCTCCCTAAGACTTGGGCTGCCGGTTTTCCGGCAGCCTTTTTTTTGCTCTGCATCGGCGAGCGGGATTAGAAAGGAAATTGCGCCCCCGCGTCAAGAGGCGAATTGAGCTTGCGCGACCGCAAGGGCGAAATTGATTTAGTTTCGCTCTCGAACAAATTCGCGTGAGCCTTGCCCCGTCCGAGGCAGTTTGGTTTGCTTTTGGGCATGAGCGAATCACCGGCAGCACAACGCGTGCGCGAGATCACCAGCTATCATGCACACGTCTATTTCGGCGATCCGGCCGAGCGGGAGCGCGCCGCCTGGATTCGCGACCGGGTGGCCGAACGGTTCCGCGTGCAGATGGGGCGCTGGCATGATCGCCCGGTCGGGCCGCATGCGAGCCCGATGTATCAGATCGCCTTCACCATCGACCTGTTTGCCATGCTTGTGCCCTGGCTGATGCTGAACCGCCGGGGCCTGTCGGTACTGGTGCATCCGAACACCGACAATCCGCATGACGATCATCTCGTCCATGCGCTGTGGCTCGGCCGCCCGCTCGCCATCGACGGTTCGCGCCTGCCGAAATCGCTGCGCGATACCGGCGAGCCGGTCGAGGTCATCACCCCCAACACCGACCCGATGATTGATCCAATCTGACGGTTGCCACTACCCCTCCGGCCGTGCGACAGCTTGGGAACCGCATTCCCAAGCAGCATCGTCAGGAGCCCAGTCATGACCGCAGCCGCGCTCAATTCGACCCAGGCGCGCGACCTCGCGTATCTCGTGCATCCGCAGTCGAACCTGCATGCCCATCGCGAAACCGGCCCGCATGTGATCACGCATGGCGAAGGCGTCTATGTCTACGACGACCAGGGCAAGCGTTACATCGAAGGGCTCGCCGCGCTGTGGTGCGCCAGCCTCGGCTTCTCCGAGCCGCGCCTCGTCGCCGCCGCGACCAAGCAGATGCAGACCCTGCCGTTCTACCACATGTTCGGCAGCCGCTCGCACAACCCGGGCATCGACCTCGCCGAGGCGCTGATCAAGATCGCGCCGAAATCGGTGACGCATGCGTTCTTCGCCAATTCCGGCTCGGAAGCCAACGACACCGCGATCAAGATCGCCTGGTACTACAACAACGCGCTGGACCGGCCGAAGAAGAAGAAATTCATCGCCCGCAACCGCGCCTATCACGGTGTGACACTCGCCGCCGCCTCGCTGACCGGCCTGCCGGCGATGCATGGCGATTTCGACCTGCCGATGGCCGGCATCGTCCGCGTCGACTGCCCGCACTTCTATCACGAGGCCAAGCCGGGCGAGAGCGAGGACGACTTCGCCGCCCGTCTCGCCGCCGACCTCGAGAAGACCATCCTGGCCGAAGGGGCGGACACGATCGCGGCCTTCATCGCCGAGCCGGTGATGGGCGCCGGCGGCGTCGTCGTGCCGCCGGCGGGCTATTTCCCGCGCGTGCAGGAAATCCTGAAGCGCCACGACATCCTGTTCATCGTCGACGAGGTCATCACCGGCTTCGGCCGCACCGGGCGGATGTTTGCTTCCGAGACCTTCAACCTGGTACCCGACATGCTGTCGGTGGCCAAGCAGCTCTCGGCCTCGTTCCTGCCGATCTCGGCCGTGCTGGTCTCCGACAAGATCAACGACGCCCTGATCAAGCAGTCCGAGAAGCTCGGCGTGTTCGGCCACGGCTTCACCTATTCGGCCCACCCGGTCTGCGCCGCGGTCGCGCTGGAAACGCTCAAGATCTATGAGGAGCGCAACATCGTCGGCCACGTGCAGGAAGTGGCTCCGGTGCTGCAGGGGGCGCTGCGCAAGCTCGGCGACCATCCGCTGGTCGGCGAGGCCCGCGGCGTCGGCCTGATCGGCGCGCTCGAGATCGTGCGCGACAAGGGCAAGCACGAGAACTTCGAAGCCAAGCTCGGCATCGGCAACCGCGTGTCGAAGAAGGCGCTCGACTACGGCGTCATGGTGCGCGCGCTGCGCATGGACGTCATCGGCATCTGCCCGCCGCTGATCATCACCGCCGCCCAGATCGAGGAGATGATGGACGGCGTGCGCCGCGCGCTCGACGACGTCGCTGCCGAGCTCCAGCAGGAAGGCGTGTGGAAGCCGGCCTAAGCATCCGCGAGGAGATCCGCGACCGTGCGCTCGTCCTCGGCTTCGACGCGGTCGGCTTTGCCGCCGCCGATGACGAGGGTGTGCGCACGGCGGGCCTGCGCCTGAAGGAATTCCTGTCCCAGGGTCGCCACGGCGACATGGGATGGCTCGCCGAAAAGGCCGACCGCCGCGTCGGCCCGCAAGCCTTGTGGCCCGAGGCGCGCACGGTGGTGATGGTCGCGGCCTCCTACGCCCCGGGTCGCGATCCCCTGGCCCTGATGGACCAGCCCGAGCGCGGCGCGATCTCGGTCTATGCGCAAGGGTCCGATTACCACGACGTCGTCAAGAAGCGGCTGAAGGCGCTGGGTCGCTGGATCGGCGAGCGCTTCAAGACGCCCTTGAAGGTCTTCGTCGACACCGCGCCAGTGATGGAAAAGCCGCTGGCCGGCGCCGCGGGCCTCGGCTGGCAGGGCAAGCACACCAACCTCGTGTCGCGCGACCACGGCTCGTGGCTGTTCCTCGGCGCGCTCTATCTGCCGATCGAGCTGGAGCCGGATGCCCGCGAAGGCGATCATTGCGGGCGCTGCCGCGCCTGCCTCGATGCCTGCCCGACCGCGGCCTTCCCCGCGCCCTACCAGCTCGACGCCCGCCGCTGCATCTCCTACCTGACGATCGAGCATGCCGGGCCGATCCCGCGCGCGCTGCGCCCGCTGATGGGCAATCGCATCTACGGCTGCGACGATTGCCTGGCGGTCTGCCCATGGAACAAGTTCGCCGGCGGCAGCGCCGCGGCCGACTATCTGCCGCGGGCCGAGCTGACCGCGCCCTACCTGCTCGACCTGGCCGCGCTCGACGATGCCGCCTTCCGCCAGGTCTTCGCCGGCTCAGCCATCAAGCGCGTCGGCCGCGACCGCTTTGTGCGCAACGTCGCGATCGCTTTGGGCAACGGGGGCGACCGCGCGGCCCTGCCGACGCTCGACCGGCTGGCGCGGGATGCCAGCCCCCTGGTGCGCGGCGCGGCGGTATGGGCGCTGGGCCGGCTGTGCAGCCCCGAGGAATTCGCCGCGCGGCGCGATGTGCTGATGACGGAGGAAGGCGACGCCGAAGCCAGGCAGGAATGGGAGGCCGTCACTTCCCCGGCTTGACGTCCATCGCTTCGAGCGCCGCCTGCGCGTCGTCAGCGGCCGGGCTGCCCGGCGCGATCAGCGCGGTCTGAATGAAATCCTCGCGCGCGCCCTTGAAGTCGCCGGCGGCAAAGCGCAGATGGCCGCGTTCCAGATGCGCCTCGGCATTGCGGCCGTTCAGGGCCAGCGCGGTTTCGACGTCGTCCATCGCCCCCTTGGCATCGCCGCTCTGGCGGCGGGCCGAGGCGCGATAGGCATAGGTATCGTCGCGCTGCGGATCGAGCGACAGCGCGCGGTCCAGATCGGCCATCGCCTTGTCGGTGCGGCCGTCGAGCTGATAGCCGCGGGCCCGATCGACCCAGTAGTCGGCGATATCGGGCGCCATCTTGATCGCGGCATCGAGCGAGGCGACGGCCTTGCGCCCTTCGCCGGCCAGGATCCAGGCATTGCCGGCCTGGTCGAACAGGTCGGGGGCCAGCTCCTTGCGGTTCTTCTGATTGACCGAGGCTTCCTCGCCGAGCTGGTCCAGGCGGTCGGCCGCGACCGCGTACTGCTTCAGTTCGATCAGCGCCAGCGCCGCGCAATGGCGCGCCGGCAGCCCGCCGCCCTGGTCGCGCCAGGACATCGCGGATTCGAAGGCATCGGACGGTTTCTGTCGGACCAGGGTCAGGCAGGCCTTGTACTGGCGTTCCGCCTCGGTCATCGCGGTCTGTGACAAGGCGGGGGCGGCGGCCAGACAGGCCAGGACGAGGATTGAAAGCGCGCGCATGCCGTACAAATAATCCACCATGGCTTTTCCGCAAGCGCGCCGTGATTCAGCCGCAAAGCGCGGTAGACTGACAACCCGTTGAAGAATTTTTCCAAGTTGCAGGGGATCCCCGTCGATGAAGCGCCTGCCCACAGCCCTCCTCCTCGCCACAGTCGCGGCCGCCGCCCTGGCGCCGCTGCCCGGCCTTGCCCAGCAGGCCGCCCGGCCGCAGGCGGCCGGTCCGGTCTTCGAAATTCCGCGCGACGATCAGGTCATCCTGGAACTGAAGGCGGAAAGCTGGGTCGAGACCCAGACCGCCCTGGTGCGCGCCAGCGTCGATGCCGCCTTCAGCGGCGGCCAGGGCGGCGACATCCGCGCCCAGGTGCTGGAAGCCTTGAAGAAGACGGCCCCGGACGCCGACTGGCACCTGACCGCGGTCGACCAGATCCCCGATCCCGCCGGCCTGGAACGCTGGCGCGTCGCGGCCGAGACCCGGCTGAAGGACGGCGCGCTGGCCGGCATCCGCGACCGGGCGCAAGCCGCCTCGCGCGCGGGCCTCAAGGTCCAGATCGAGCAGGTCGAGTACACGCCGACGGTGGCCGAGCGCGAGGCGACCCTCTCCAAGCTGCGCGAGCAGATCTATCGCGACGCCAAGGCCGAGCTCGGCCGGCTGAACGGCCTTTATGACGACGCCAAGTGGCGGCCCCAGCGCATCGACTTCCTGCCGGCGGGCTCGGTCGCGCAGACCTATGCGCCGCGCGCGGCCAAGGCGATGATGGAGGCGGTCCCGCCGTCCCCCGATATCGGCGGCGGCGTGATGGAAGTGGCGCAAAAGCTGACGCTTCGCGCCGTCGTCGTCCTCGCGGCCCGGAGGTAGTCGCCATGCGCGGCCGGCTGTTCTGCTTCGGTTTCGGCTATTCGGCGCAGCGGGTCGCGGCCATGGTGCTGGAGCGCGGCTGGACCGTGGCGGGCACCAGCCGGTCACCCGATCCTGCCTCGATCTGGGCCCGGCGCGGCGTCACGCTCCACCGCTTCGATCGCGAACACCCGCTGGCCGCACCGGGCGAGGCGCTCGACGGCGTCACCCACATCCTGGTTTCGGTGCCGCCGGACGATCACGGCGACCCCGTGGTCGACCGCCACGGCGCCGACCTCGCCCGGCTGCCGGGCCTGGCCTGGATCGGCTATCTGTCCACCACCGGCGTCTATGGCGACCAGGGCGGCGACCTCGTCGACGAAGCGACGCCGGTGGCGCCGGTCAACCTGCGCGGCGAGCGCCGGGTGACGGCCGAAGCCGCCTGGCTCGATGCCGGGCGCATGCACGGACTGCCCGCGCAAGTCTTCCGGCTGGGCGGCATCTACGGCCCCGGCCGCTCGGCCCTGGACCGGCTGAAGACCGGCACGGCGCGCCGGGTGGACCGGCCGGGCCAGGCCTTCTCGCGCATCCATGTCGACGATATCGCCGGTGCGCTGGTCGCCTCGATGGAACGGCCTGAACCCGGCAGCTTCTACAACCTCTGCGATGACGAACCGGCGCCACAGGCCCGGGTCGTCGAATACGCCGCCGACCTCCTGGGCATCGCCCCGCCGCCGCTCGAGCCGTTCGAGACGGCGCAGCTGACCCCGATGGCGCGCGAATTCTACCTCGGCGGCAGCCGCCGGGTGTCGAACGCCAAGCTGAAGGAAGGCTTAGGGATCGCGCTGCGCTATCCGACCTATCGCGAGGGTCTGCGCGCCTGCCTGGACGCCAATGTCTAGTCGGCGCCCGGCACCGTACCGCTGACGCGCAACGCGGCCAGCGATTCGGCGAACAGCACCTCGATCCCGGCCACCGCCACAGCAGCCGCCTCGATATCGGCGCCGCGGCAGGCCGCCTCGATCACCCGCGCCTGTTCGGACAGGCGGGCGAGGCCGAGATTGCCCGAGGCCGATTTGAGGTCGTGGGCGGCGCCCATCAGCCGTTCGATCTGGGCCGCTTCGGCGGCGCGGACCACGGATTCGATCAGCCCGGGCGCCTGATCGGCGAACAGGTCGATCAGGCGGCCCAGCCGATCCGGGCCGATGACGCGGCGGTATTCGTCGAGCCGCTCGGTTTCGACCAGCGGGGCCAGCACCGCCGCCGGGGCCGCGAGCGGCTGAACCGGCACGGCCGGCGGCGCGGCGCGGCGGGCGATGGCCGTGAACAGCGCCTCGGGCGTCACCGGCTTGGCGACATGGTCGTCCATGCCGGCGGCGAGGCAGCGCTCGATGTCGGCGGTCAGCGCATTGGCGGTCATCGCGATGATAGGCACCTGCCCGCGCGCGCCTTTCAGGGCACGGATCTGGCGCGTCGCCTCCAGCCCGTCCATGCCCGGCATGCGCATGTCCATCAGCACCAGGTCGTAATCGGCGTTCGAGGCGGCCTCGACCGCGTCGGCGCCGTCGGGCACGACGTCGACGTCATGGCCTTCCTGCTCCAGCAGGCCGACCGCGACCTCCTGGTTGATCGGGTTGTCCTCGGCGAGCAGGATGCGCAGGCTCAAGGCCCCCCGGGGCGCCATGTCGTCGGCTGGCCGCAGGCTGGTGGTGGTCACCGCCGCCGCCGCGTCGCCCGGATGCAGCGGCACCGTGAACCAGAACCGGCTGCCCTGGCCCAGCCCGCTTTCGGCACCGATGCGCCCGCCCATCAGCGTGACCAGGCGCCGGCAGATGGCCAGCCCGAGCCCGGCCCCGCCGTAGCGCCGCGACGAGGTCGAATCGGCCTGCACGAAATCGTCGAACAGCCAGGGCAGGACTTCCGGGGCGATGCCGGCGCCGGTATCGGTGACCTCGAAGCGGATCAGCGGCGCGGCATCGGCCGTCACCCGCACGGTGATCGTGCCGGATTCGGTGAACTTGATGGCGTTCGCCAGCAGGTTCAGCAGCACCTGGCGGATCCGGGCGACGTCGCCCACCACGTGGCGGGCAAGGTCGCCCGCCACGTCGACGGCGATGTCGAGGCCCTTTTCCGCCGCGCGCGGCTCGATGATCGTGGCGACGCCGCGCACCAGTTCGGCCAGGTCGAAGGTCGTCGTCTCGATCGCCACCTTGCCGGCATCGAGGCGCGTCAGGTCGAAGATGTCGTTGAGCAGCGTCATCAGCGATTCGCCCGACTGCAGGACGAGATCGGCCTGCGCCCGCTGCTTTTGGTTCAGGTCGCTCTGCAGCAGCAGGCGGACCATGCCCAGCACCCCGTTCATCGGCGTGCGGATCTCGTGGCTCATCACCGCGAGGAAATCGGACTTGGCGCGGCCGGCCGCCTCGGCCTGGTCGCGGGCGCGGATCAGCTCCAGGTTGGTCTTGACCAGCGAGGCGGTCCGCTCGGCGATCTTGCCTTCGAGATTGGCGTTCACCGCGTGCAGCTGCGCCTCGGCCCGCTGGCGTTCGGACGCCTCGGCGGCGAGATTGTCGGTCAGCGCGCCGAGCTTGGCGGTCAGCTCGGCGTTGCGGCGAGCGACGTCGGCCTGGTCGGCGACGCGCGCGCGGCTGCGCGCCACGATCAGCGACACGGCGACACCGACGATCAGCAGCGAGGCGGCCTTGGCCACCTCGACCCCGGGATTGACGCTGCCGCCGGTGGTCAGCTCGACGAAGCCGGTCAGGCCGAGCCAGGCGAGGCAGGCGGCAACCCCGGCATAAAGCGGCAGCCCGGCGACGAAGCCGGTGCCCGCCAGCGCGATCCAGGCGAACAGCGGATATTGTTCCAGCGCGTCGAGCACGGTGGCCAGCGGCCGGCCCTGTTCGCCGGGATCGCCGAACACCATGACGAACAGCGCGAGCAGCTCGACGGTCACGGCGATGCCGCCGAGCGCGGCCGGGACCGTGCGCCGGCGCGACGCCATCATCCGGATCAGCGCCACGGCGGCGAGCACGGCCAGAGCCGCCCAGGACCACGGGCCGATGGCCTGGCCGATCATCGCGTGCAGCAGGATCAGGCCGACGACGAGAGCCAGGCGAATCGCGCCCCCGGCCCGCTCGCCGGCCCGGCGCATCGGCGCCAGCGCCGGCTCAATCTCGGCTTCGCCGGTCGGAGGCGGCGCCGTTCTCGTCGCGATGCTCATGGCGTGCCCGACCTCCCCTGCGTCGGCCGGGTGGCCGTCACATAGATCGATTGTGGCGGTAATTGAGCCAAGATCAACCTCCGATGGCGGCGAACACGGCCGCGACGCTGCGTTCCAGCAAATCGAGGTCCTGGGGCCGCGACAGCCGATGGTCGCCGTCCTTGATCAGGGTGAGTTGCACGTCGCCGCCGGCGAAGGCCGCCGCGGTGTCCAGCGCGTGACGCCAGGGCACGTCCGGATCGTCCATGCCCTGCAGGATGCGGACCGGCCCGCGATAGGGAATCGGCTGGTCGAGCACGAGATGATCGCGGCCTTCGTCGAGCAGCCGGCGGCTGATTGGATAGCCGTCAGGACCATATTGGGAAGGGCGGATCCACACCCCGTCGCGGTCCAGCGCCGCCAGCGCCTCGGCCGGCAGGCCCGGCCGCATCAGCCGCTCGGTGAAATCGAGGGCCGGCGCGATCAGCACCAGGCCCGCCACTTTCCCGGGCCGCGCCAGGGCCGCGAGCGTCGCCAGCCAGCCGCCCATCGACGAGCCGACCAGGACCTGCGGGCCCCGCGCCACCCCGTCCAGCACCGCCAGCACGTCGTCGCGCCAGCGGCCGATCGTCCCTTCGGCGAAGACGCCGGTGGATTGCCCGTGACCGAAATAGTCGAACCGGATATAAGACCTGCCCTCGGCGAGGCAGGCCTGTTCAAGGGCCAGCGCCTTGGTCCCGCCCATGTCGGAGTTGAAGCCGCCGCAGAATACCGCGCCGGGCAGCTTGCCGTGATGGGCGTGGTAGGCGATGGTTGCCCCGTCGGGCCGCGCAAGGCGCTGGGCGGCGGCGCGGTCGGTCATGGCGTGGTCCCTCGAACTGGATGACGATGCAAAGCTCCCCCCACTCATACACGCCGGCCGCCTCTGCCGATACCCGCCCGCCCACCATCCTGCAGGTTCTGCCCGCGCTCGGTACCGGCGGGGTCGAACGCACCACCGTCGACATCACCCGCGCGCTGGTCGAGGCCGGCGCCCGCGCCCTGGTGACCTCGGCCGGCGGGGCGATGGTGCACGAGGTAGAGCGCGCCGGGGGCGAACACATCACCCTGCCGCTCGATACCAAGAACCCGATCTCGATCCGCGCCAATGCCGCCAAGATCGCCACGCTCGCCGCCACCTACGGCGTCGACCTGATCCATGCCCGCAGCCGCGCCCCGGCCTGGAGCGCCTGGATGGCGGCGCGCCGCCTGGGACGGCCGTTCGTCACGACCTTTCACGGCACCTATTCCGGCTGGAACAACCCGCTGAAGCGCGCCTACAACGCGATCATGACCCGGGGTGATACGGTGATCGCGAATTCGCAGTTCACCGCCGAGCATATCGTCACCCACTACCACACGCCGCGCGAGCGCATCGCGGTAATCCCGCGCGGCGTGAATTTCAGCATCCTCGACCCCCAGCGGGTGTCGGCCGAGCGCATCATCCAGCTCGCCCGCTCCTGGGCGCTGCCCGACGGCCTGCCGGTGGTCATGCTGCCGGGGCGGCTGACCCGATGGAAGGGCCAGCTGGTGCTGATCGAGTCGGTGGCGCGGCTGAAGCGCGAGGGCGGCGCGCCGGATTTCTGCTGCCTGCTGGTGGGCGACGACCAGGGCCGTTCAAAATACCGTGACGAACTGTTCGCCGCCATCAAGGCCAATGGGCTGGAGGGCACGGTTCGCATCGTCGGCCATTGCCGTGACATGGCGGCCGCCTATATGCTTGCGGATGTCGTGGTGTCGGCATCGACCGACCCCGAGGCGTTCGGCCGGGTTTCGGCCGAGGCCCAGGCAATGGGCCGGCCGGTGGTGGCCACCGGGCATGGCGGCAGCCGCGAGATCATCCTCGACGGCATCACCGGCATGCTGGTTGCCCCCGGGGATGCGGGCGCCTTGGCGGCCGGCATCCGCGCGGCCTTGGACCTCGGGGCCGAGGAACGCACTGTCCTGGCGGCGCGGGCACGCGAACACGTGGCCGGGCATTTCACCGTCGAAGGCATGTGCGACGCCACGCTGCGGGTCTACGGGGCCCTGCTGGTCCAGGCGCAGGTTGCGGGCGGGCAGGCAGGGTAGGAAGCACAGGAGGGCGGGAAGCGTCCGGGCATGAGCGAGGCGGCACGGCATCAGACTGACGGCGATATCGCGGCGCAGGCCGGCGGCAAGCCGCGGATTCTGATCATCAAGCACGGCGCCCTCGGCGATTTCGTCCAGGCCTTCGGACCCTTCCAGGCCATCCGCCGCCATCATCGCGACGCCCATGTCACGCTGCTGACCACCCTGCCCTACGCCGGATTCGCGCGCGCCTCCGGGCTGTTCGACGCGATCTGGGTCGACAGCCGGCCGTCGCTGTTCCATCCCCGCGAATTCCTTGCCCTGGCGCGCCGCCTGCGCGACGGCGGCTTCTCGCGCATCTACGACCTGCAGACCTCGAGCCGGTCGTCCTGGTACTTCCACCTGTTCAACCGCTTCGCCCGGCCGGAATGGTCGGGCATCGCGCAGGGGTGCTCGCATCCGCACGCCAACCCCGAGCGCAACCACATGCATACGGTCGAGCGCCAGGCCGAGCAGTTGCAGATGGCCGGGGTCGCGCCGGTGCCGGCGCCCGATTTCTCGTTCGCGCGGGCCGACTGGAAGCAGTTCGGCACCGGCCCGTCGTTCTGCCTGTTCGTCGCCGGCGGCTCGGCCCATCGCCCGACCAAGCGCTGGCCGGTCGAACGTTTCGCCAAGCTCGCCCGGCTCCTGGCCCTCGACCATGTCCGCCCGGTGCTGCTGGGCGGCCCGGCCGAGGCCGAGGTCAACCAGCATATCGCCTCGACCTGCCCCGAGGCGCTCGACCTGACCGGCCAGACCGACCTGTTCGCGATCGCCGAGCTGGCGCGCCATGCCCGCGCGGCGGTCGGCAACGATACCGGGCCGATGCATCTGATCGCCGCCATCGGCTGTCCGTCGCTGGTGCTGTTCTCGGCCGAATCCGACCCGGCGCTGTGCGCCCCGCGCGGCCAGACCGTCAATATCCTGCGACGCAAGAGCCTGGCCGACCTCGCCGTCGAGGAAGTCGCCGCCGCCCTGCCGCTGAAACCGCCGCCGCATGCGCCGGCACCGGCGAAGAAAAAGGGCCGCTGACCGGCCGCTACAGCCCTTGCGCCGACCGCCAGGCCAGCAGCAGGTTGCGGCAGTCTTGAGCCAGTTCGATGCGGCGGGCGGCCTCGGCCGTCAGGGCCGCCGGAAACAGACGAACCAGCGCGGGCGTCACCTCGACGTCGATGGCCAGCACCACCCGCTGCTCATCCGCCGAATTCTCGACCTGATGCGGCAGGGCGAAATCCCCGGTCCAGCCATGGCCGGGCCGATAGGCCACGGCCTCGTGCCCGATCCAGGTAACCGCCGCCGGCGGTACGACGATGGGAACGAGCAGCCTCGCCTCGTCGAGGTGCAAGGCCTGGTTGTCGAAATGCCACCGCAGGACATCGCCCGGCCCCTGGCGCAGCAGATAGCAGCGGCGCACCGCCCAATCGACGCGGGCCAGCAGCGCGGCGACCGACGGCAGCAGCGCCAAAGCCGGTGTCGCCCGTCCCGGCGCGTCCATCAGGGGCACGGCGGTCCAGCCGCTGACGGCATCGAAACAAGTCCGCGCCGCCGCCGGCAGGTCGCGGTCCAGCACGGCGAAATCACGCTGCAGCGGCAGCGCATCGACGGCCAGGTCCAACGCGCCGTGGGTGGTCAATCCGCTGTCGCGGATGCGTTCCTGCCAAGGATGCAATCCAGCCCCCATCTTCAATCGGTAGCATATTTACCGGCTAAGCCCGAGAGGGGCCACGGGCTTAGCCGGCGGGCGCATACCTACGGCCTGAAGCGGGTCAGCGGTATCTGCCTTCCGTTCGAGAGCGAGACGACGGCGGTGCCGGTCGAGGTGAAGCGGACCGATACGGCGCCGAGGGCCGCCATCGAGGTCGGCGCCGTGTCGGAGGTCATCGAAATCGGCGAGCCGCCGCGATAGAGGGCCATGGCGCCCTCGAACAAAGCCGATGTCGTCATCGGCCCGGTCGCGACATGCCAGTTGGCCGTGCCCTGGTCGTCATAGGCATAGCCGACCAGATAGACGCTGTTCTGGCCCGATGCGGTCTTCTGCACTTCCATGAACCAGCCCCGGCCGCTTTCGGCCGCATTCCACCACCAGCCGGTCTCGGCCGTGCCGGGATCGCCGGCGGTGATCCCCGCGGGATTGGCGAAGGGGAAGCGCGTAATCGGCACCGCCGTGCCGTTCGGCAGGGTCAGCGTGCCCGACGTGGCCGAGGCGAAGGAGATGCCCAGCGAACCGGCCGAGCCGAGCGGCGCGGGCGCGTGATAGTCGGCCGCCAGCGACTGGCCGTTGGCGAACTGCTGCAGCATCGCCGTGCAACTGCCGGTCGCCGGCGCGTAGGCACAGGTCGAGACGTACCAGACCGGGGGCCGCGACGCATCGGCGCCGTAGACGAAGGTGCCGACGAACAGCGTGCCGCTGGCCGAATTGTATTCGATGCCGTAGCCGCGCCCGCCTTGCGAGGCATTCCACCACAGGCCGTTCTGCGGCACGACGCCGCTGACGGCGCCGGGCGTGGCGTCAGGGTCCCACCAGTTGCCGGTCAGGGCGACCATCGACAGCATCTTCAGCGCGTCTTCGTAATAGCCGCCGCCGATCGCCCGGTTCTTCAGCCGGGCCCACAAGGCATCGAGGAAGGCCTGGTCTTCGCCCGCCGCGGCGACCGCGACGGCGAACGGCGCGGCAAAGGCGAGCGATGAGTAATCCACCAGCGCCTGGCCGTTCAGCGCGTAGGGCCCGCGCGTCTTCTCGGCGTCGCCCCCCGTCGACGATTTCAGCCAGCGGCTGATCCGCGTCACCGCATCCTTGGCGCGCGCATCGCCGGTCTGCAGCGCGTCGAGCGACAGCCGCCAGGGATCGCGCACCGCGTTCCAGGCGTATTTGCCGTCGTTGTCGCCTTCCAGGAAACCGGCATTGGCGGGCCTGGGCGCGCCGTCGAGGCCCACGGCGAAATCGGGCAGCAGGCCGGTCGCGGGCGCATAGGTCGTCTGCAGCGCATTGACGATCTGGTAGCTGCGGTCGCGCACCGTGCGCCAGGTCGCATCGTTGGTCGCGGTGGCAAACGAGCGGAAGAAGGCAGGAATTTGGTCCGAGGTTCGGGTGCCCATCGCGCGGGCGGAATCCCCGAGGGCCCAGTCGCCGAGGACAACGTGATAGAGGCTCGGATGCACGTTCCAGCGCTTGATTGCCGCGATCGTGGCGCTGGCTTCGGCCGCGTAGTTGATCTCGCCCGACGAACCCCATTGCTTGTCGGCCATCACCAGCGCATAGGCGATGTCGAGATCGCCGTCGGTGGCTGAACCGTCGCCCCAGCCGGTGATCATCTTGCAGTCGCGGGTGACGTTCCAACCCATCAGGTAGCCGGAACGGGCCGAGGGAAACGAGCGCACGAAGCGATACATGTCGTCGAACATCGCCTGCGCCTCGGCATCGTGACCGGCCATCAGGACGGCAAGCAGCATGCCGTAGCCCATGCCTTCCGACACCGCCATCGTCGCGCCGTCGGGCGCGAATTCGACGTAACGCTTGCGGCTGCCGCAGGCCGCCTTCACGTAGCGTCCCTTCCAGGCATCGTATTGCTGGGCCACCACCGCATTGGCCGCGACCGCGCCGCCCGAGGGCCTGAGGGCGCCGTATTGCGGGGCGGTGGCCTGGGGAAAGGGCCGCGCGGGCGCGGCCAGTGTCGTCGCGGCCGCCGACAGCCACAGGGCTGCCGCAAGGCCGATGGAAGCACGGATCATTCTGCCAATCCTTCAGGTCTTCTTGCTGACCAAAGGAATGTAGCCGGGTGGCTTCAGTTCCAGCTGTGACAAGAATCGGTTTTTATTTTATTTTTATTTGGAGAAATTCAAGCATCAGGTCGAGTTGTGCCGCCAGCATTGCCTGGCCGCGATGCAGCACGCAGCCACGTCCGGCGCCGGCGGCGAGAAATGCCGTCGTCTCCGGCTGCATGATGATCTCGGCCGCGACCATGCCGGACGCCAGGCCCGCGATGTCGAGCGGCAGCGCATCGTCCGGCCGCATGCCGAGCGAGGTGGCGTTGACCACGATATCGTGCCCCGCGGGATCCGCCGTGCCCACCGTCACGTCCATCGCCGGCCAGGCGGCCCGGACCCGGGCCGCGAGTTCCTCGGCCCGCGCGGTCCCGCGGTTGTGCAGGGTCAGCGCCGCGGCGCCATGCTTGCCCAGCGCGAAGGCGATGCCGGAGGCGGCGCCGCCGGCACCGGCCATGAAGACCCGCCTGCCCCGCACCTCGTGGCCTGCCTGCCCCAGCCCGGCAACGAACCCTTCGCCATCGAACATGCTGCCGATCAGCCGGCCGTCGCCGTCGCGGCGGACGATGTTGCAGGCGCCGACCTGGGCACCTTCGGGCGCCAGTTCGTCGAGCAGCGGGATGATCGCCTGCTTGTGCGGCATGGTGATCACCACGCCCTTGAAGCTCCGGACTGCGCGCAGCCCGGCGACGGCGGCGGCCAGTCCGCCGGGCGGCACATGCAGCGGCACCAGGACCGCATCGAGGCCGAGCTCGGCCATCCGCGCATTGAGCAGTTGCGGCGAACGGGCCTGGACGACCGGGTCGCCGAGAATGCCGAGCACACTGGTGCGGCCGGTGATCGGAATCATTTCCAGGCCACCAGGATCGCGCCGGCGCCGATCAGCGCGATACCGGCCCAGTTCGGCAGGGTCAGCCGCTCGCCCAGGAAGGTGACGCCGAAGATGGCGACCAGCACCACGCTGAGCTTGTCGATCGGCGCGACCTGGGCGGCGGGGCCGAGTTGCAGCGCGCGGAAATAGCACAGCCACGAAGCGCCGGTGGCAAGGCCTGACAACACCAGGAACAGCCAGTTGCGCGCCGACAGCCCGCCGGGCGCGGCAAGCCGGCCGGTCGCGGCCAGCACGGCGACGAGCGCCGCCGCCACGACCAGCGTGCGGATGAGGGTCGCCAGATCCGAATCGATGCCGGCGACGCCGACCTTGGCCAGGATCGCGGTCGCCGCGGCGAACCCCGCCGAAGCCAGCGCCCAGAACAGCCAGGAAGAGGTGGAGAGGACCATGGCGCGAGCATAGCGCGATCTTAAGGCTGCGATAAGGCCGGGCCGCCAGAGTGCCGGCAAAGAGGGGGGAGGAGATCGGATGATCCGGCGGTGGCTCGCCGCAATGCTGCTGACGCTGGCCTGCCTCGGTGCCGCCCGGGCGGAAACCGTGCTGCATGCCGGTGTGTTCGAAGGCAGCCGCCAGCTCGCCTATGACGAAGCCGGGCGGCCGCGCGGGTTGATCGGCGAGATCGGCGCCGCCGCCCTGGCCCGGGCGGGCTATGCCGTGCGCATCGTGGGCCTGCCCGCGGCCCGCATCGCCCACGAACTGGAGACCGGCACGCTCGACCTGGCCTTCGCCGTGCCGACCACGGCCGACCGCGGCTGGCGCGTCAGGTTCAGCCGGCCGATCGTGACCGCCTACGACATCCTGGTCGTGGCCCGCGCCCGGCCCTGGACCTTCGCGCGCTGGCGCGACCTGGGCGGGCGGCGCATCGGCGGGCTGATCGGGCTGCGGTATCCGGCGCTGGAAACCGCGGGCGCCCTGATCGATCCCGAACCCAATCTGGCGCTGGGCCTGGCCAAGCTCGGCGCCGGCCGGCTCGATGCCGTCATCCTCGACTCGATCGACGGCCTGGCCCAGCTCAACGCACTGGGTTACGGGTCGGAGATGCAGCCGCTGGACCTGGCCGTCGCCGCCAATCCGCTGGGGCTGGCGCTGTCGCCGCGCCGCTTCGGTGCCGACGACGTCGCCCGCCTCGATCAGGCGCTGGACATGCTGCTGGCCGGGCCGGAGGGCGCGGGCCTGATGGCGCGCTATGGCGGCACCGATCTCTATCGCCGCTATCGCCTGCCGGGCGACGACCGCGTCTCGACGGCGGCGCCCTAGCTAGACGAAGAATTCGGTGCCGGCCAGGACCATGTCGACGGTCCGGCCATCGGCCGCCAGCGGCAGCAGCAGCGAGGTGTAGGACCAGGGCCGCCCCATGATCGTCGATTCCTCGTGCCCGGCCCAGGGCCGGGCGGTGCGCCGGATGTGGCGCAGCAGGCGGGTGACGCGCGCGGCATGGACCGGATCGGGATGCTCGCCCATCAGCCGGCCCGTCAGGTCCATGCCTTCCTTCTGCACGAACTCGACGCCGTAGAGGCGGAAGCGGAAATGGTCGCCCTCGGGCACATGCTCGAGCAGGCAGAGACGGCCGAGGATCCAGCGCAGGTCCAACGGGTCGATGTCGCGGCGGCCCGGGCAGGTCCGGGCGCCCCGCTTTTCCACCCAGTAGTCGTAGAGCCGACCGAGCCGGGGCGTAACCACTGCCCTGAGCGCCGCCTCCTCCATGCCGCCCGCCTCGCTACGCTACCTCGAGGCGTCCAGGCTAGGCCGCCGGGCCGCCGACGGCAACGGCTCTCACGCCGCCGACGGCAGGGCCTGCAGCCGCGGCACCGGCGAGACCAGGATGACCAGCAGCTGCAGCCCGAATCCGGCCAGCCCCACGACCATCGCGACCTCGAGGCCCCAGGTGGCGCCGATCAGGCCGCCGAGCAGCGCGCCCAGCGGCCGCATGCCGGCCGTCGCCACCTGTTGCACCGCCGAGACCCGGCCGATCAGGGCATCGGGCACGATCGCCTGGCGCAGGCTGGTCTGGCCGATGGTCCACAACAGCGGCCCGAAGCCGAACAGGAAGAATGCCGCCAGCAGC
>JAEYTW010000770.1 GCA_023433835.1 Pseudomonadota bacterium
CCCCCCCCCCCCCCCCCCCCCGCGCCAGCAGCAGCGCTATGGTGCCTCCCCGCAGCAATCGAGCCTGGCCCCGCCGCTGCAGCACCCGCCCCAGCGCGGCGGCTTCCTCGCCGGCGCGGCGCAGACCGCGATGGGCGTGGCCGGCGGCCTGCTGATCGGCAACATGATCGCCGGCATGTTCACCGGCGGCCCCGCCGAGGCCGCGCCGACCGCCGAAGCGCCTGTCGATGATGTCGGCGGCGGTGACGACGGCGGCGGGTTCTTCGACGGCTTCTTCGGCGGCGACGAGGAACTCTGACCTCCGATGGCCACCGTCGAAGTCGACGAGATGTTTGCGCGGATCTTCGGGTCCGCGCCGTCTCATGCCCGGATCGCGGCCGGCACGCCGCGGAAGACGGAACCGCGCAGCTGGTGCTGCCCCGGTTGCGGGCTGGAGCAACCCGCGATCGTGCCGTCCTGCCTGCAATGCGACCGCCCGCAAGAACGGCTTCCCTGACGCCTGAAGCGTTCTAGAATGCCGCCCGGTTTTTTCCGGGAGGTCATGAGTCGCATGAATGGCGCCGAGAGTCTCGTCCGTACGCTGCTGCAAGCCGGCGTCGATACCTGCTTTGCCAATCCGGGCACCAGCGAAATGCATTTCGTGGCGGCCCTCGACCAGGTTCCCGGCATGCGCTGTGTGCTGGGGCTGCACGAGAACGTCGTCACCGGCATGGCCGACGGCTATTACCGCCTGGCCGGCAAACCCGCCGCCACCCTCCTCCATTGCGGCCCCGGCCTGGCCAACGGCCTGGCCAACCTGCACAACGCCCGGCGGGCCAAGTCGGGCATCGTCAACATCGTCGGCGACCAGGCGACCTATCACCGGCCGCATGACGCGCCGCTGACCGCCGATACCGACGCGCTGGCCCGCACCGTCTCGGCCTGGGTGCGCACGTCGACCCGGTCAGCCGATGTCGGGCGCGATGCCGCCGCTGCGGTGCAGGCCGCCCGCACCATGCCCGGCCAGATCGCAACCCTGATCCTGCCCTCCGACGCCTCCTGGGACCAGGGCGGCGTGCCGGCCGAGGCCCTGCCCGTTCCGCCCCCGCCGGCGATTGACCCGTCGGCGGTGCACAATGCCGCCCGCGTGCTGCGCGACAAGGGCAATGTCCTGCTGCTGCTGGCCGGCGACGGCGTGCAGCCGCGCGGCCAGGAACTGGCCTGGCGCATCGCCGAGAAGACCGGCGCCGGGCTGATGGCCGACTACGTCAACGGCCATCTCGCCCGCGGCCGCGGCCGCCTGCAGATCGAGAAGGTGCCCTACGTCATCGACGTCGCGGTCAAGGCACTGGAAAAGTACGACCACATCATCCTGGTCAACGCCAAGCCGCCGGTCGGCTTCTTCGCCTATCCCGGCAAGCCGTCGACCCAGTACCGCTCGGACGCCCAGCTGCACGTGCTGTCGCGTGCCGACCAGGATGCCGAGGCGGCGCTGGCGGCGCTGGCCGACGAGCTTGGCGCCACCCAGGCAACCATTCCCGATCCCGGCCCGCGGCCGGAAGCGCAGCGCGGCGCCATCACGCCGGAGGGTCTGGCCCAGACAGTCGCCGCGCTGATGCCGGAGAATTCGATCATCTCCGACGAAAGCGTCTCGTTCGGCCGCGGCTTCTACCGCTATACCCATGCCGCCCCGGCGCATGACTGGCTGCATCTGACCGGCGGCGCCATCGGCGACGGCCTGCCGGTGGCGACCGGCGCGGCGATCGGCTCGGGGGCGGAGCGCCGCGTGATCAGCCTGCAGGCCGACGGCTCGGCGATGTATTCGCTGCAGTCGCTGTGGACCCAGGCGCGCGAAAACCTGCCCAATACGACGATCATCCTGTCGAACCGCAAGTACCAGATCCTGATCGGCGAATACGCCAATGTCGGCGCCATGCCGGGCCCGACGGCGATGAGCATGCTGGATCTCGGCCGCCCCGACCTCAACTGGGTCAAGCTGGCCGAAGGCATGGGGGTCGAGGCGGCGCGGGCCGCCACGCTCGACGAGTGCGGCGACCTGATGGCGGCAAGCTTCCGCCGCTCGGGGCCATTCGTCATCGAGCTGATGATCTGAGGAGCCCGGCGCGATGACCTTCCGCAAGTCCCGCATGCTCGACAAGGTCGGCCCGTCGGCGATCTCGCGGATGGTCTTCGCCACGGCCGAAATGAAGGCACAGGGGCGGCGCATCGTCGGCTTGCATATCGGCGAGCCCGACTTCGACACGCCCGCCCACGTGACCGAGGCCGCGATCGCGGCGATGCGCGCCGGCGACACGCATTACACGGTGCTCGACGGCACGCCGGCGGCCAAGGAAGCGGTGCGCGAGAAATTCGCCCGCGACAACGGCCTCGATTTCCGGCCCGACGAGATCATGATCACCTCGGGCGCCAAGATGCTGCTGTTCGCCGGCCTGCTGGCGACGCTCGATCCCGGCGACGAGGTCATCACCCCGGCGCCCTACTGGGTCAGCTATTCCGACATCGTCGAGATGACCGGGGCCTGCGCCGTCGTCCTGCCGACCACGGCCGCGGACGGCTTCCGCCTGCAGGCGGAGGCGCTGGAGGCCGCGATCACCCCGCGCACCCGCTGGTTGATGCTGAATTCGCCGTCGAACCCGTCGGGCGCGGTCTATGGGCCGGAACATTACGGGCCCCTGCTCGACGTGCTGGAACGCCATCCCAACGTGTGGCTGATGGTCGACGACATCTACGAGCGGATCATCTTCGACGCCGCCACCTTCGTGACGCCGGCGCAATTGCGCCCTTCCTTGCGCGATCGCATCCTGACCATCAACGGCGTCTCGAAGGCCTACGCGATGACCGGCTGGCGCATCGGCTATGCCGGCGGGCCCGCGCCGCTGATGCAGGCGATGCGGGCGATCATCAGCCAGTCGACGTCGAACCCGACGTCGATCTCGCAGGCCGCCACCGTCGCGGCGCTCACCGGGCCACAGGATATCGTCGAGCAGTATCGCCTGGAATACCAGGCCCGCCGCGACCTGATGATGGCCGAGCTGGCCGGCATCCCCGGGCTGACCTGCGTCGCGCCGCAGGGCACGTTCTACAATTTCGTCGGCTGGCAGCACTTCACCGGCGCCAGGACACCCGATGGGCGGGTGCTGCAGGACGACGAGCAGTTCTGCGATTACCTGCTGCGCGACCACGGGCTCGCCGTCATTCCCGGCATCGTCTTCGGTAGCCCGGGCCATATCCGCCTCTCCTTCGCCAGCGCCCGCCCGGTGCTGCGCGAAGCGATGGCGATCCTGCGCGCGGCCTGCGCCGCGCTCAGCTGAGTCCGCGGATCAGAAGGTCCAGCCCGGCCTCAAGCTCGGCGTCAGGGTCCAGGCCGCCGGCTGCACCGGCGATCTCGATCAGCCGGGGAAAACGGTCGGGGGCCAAGGCGGCCATACGCTCGATCGCCGGGTCCTGTTCGGCCAGCTGCGCCTGGGCGAGACCGGCGACGAAACCCGTCACCGCGCGGAAGGCGACCAGCAGGTCCGTGCCGGACCGGCCGCCGGCGGCCAGCACGGCCAGCAACGCCTCGGCCGGCATCAGCGCCGTCTCGCTGCCGCTGCGCCGGGTCAGGATCAGCGGGATGACGGCGCGATGGGCGCGCACCGCCCGCCACAAGGCCCGCACCAGCACGCGCAGATCGGCCTGCCAATCGCGCCCACGCGCCGGCAGGGCCACCTTTGCCATCACCGCATCGATCAGCAGCGCGTCGAGATCGTCGCGGTCGCTGACATAGTTGTAGATCGTCATCGGCCCGGTACCCAACCGCGCGGCCAGGCTGCGCATCGACAGCGCGGCCAGGCCTTCCTCATCGACGATGGCAAGCGCTGCCGCCTGCAACTGGTCGCGGCTGAACTTCGGGCGCGGCGGCATGCGAACTCCATTGAATACGTACAATGTACGTGATAAATCGACAATCACGTACACCGTACTCATTGGAGGCACCGATGACAACGACGCGCACCACCTTCCCCTCGGGCGACAGCTTCTGCGCCGCCTGGTTGACCCTGCCCGACGGCGCCGGGCCGCACCCCACGGTCGTGCTGGTCCATGGCGGCGGCGCCACCCATGACATGAAGCTCGACCAATACGAACGCGCTTTCTCCGGCGCCGGAATCGCGGTGCTCGCCTTCGATTTTCGGCATCTGGGCGAATCCGGCGGCGAACCGCGCCAGTTGCTGAACATCAGCCGGTATCTGGAGGATATCGCCTCGGCCCTGGCGTTCGTACGCATGCGAGCGGAGCTCGATGCCGGCCGGGTGGCGCTGTGGGGCACATCGTTCGGGGCCAGCCACGTGGTCGCCACCGCCGCGCGCCGGCACGACCTGGCCGCCGCCGTCGTGCAATGCCCGATCCTGGTCGGACGCGCCCCGGCGCTGCAGGCCGGGTTCGGGCATCTGCTGCGCTTCACCTGGCCGATCGTCTCCGACTTGGTGCGGGCAGCGCTCGGCCTGCCCCGCCGCTATGTGCCGCTGGTCGGCCGGCCGGGTGAGCGCGCCTTCGTCAATGCGCCGGGCGCCTGGCAAGGCTGGCATTCGGTGATGCCGCCGGGCTACGCCTTCGACAATCGCGTCCAGGCCGCGGCTGGCATCGCGATGCTGTTCTACAACGCCGCGGCCCAGGCGCATCGCGTGCGATGCCCGCTACTGGTCTGCGTGTCCAACCAGGAAAACCTGATGGATCCGGGCATCGCCATCCGCGCTGCCCGCGCCGCCCCGCGCGGCGAGACCCGGCATTACCAGGCCGACCATTTCGGTGTCTATCACCAGCCGATGCTGGGCCTGATCCTGGCCGACCAGATCGAATTCCTTACCCGCCACCTCGGCGCCCGATCAGGAACTTCGTCGCCATCCGATAGAGTTTCCCGTAGGGCGGTGCCAGCAGGTCCAGCGGGTTCATGAACCCGACCTTGTGGACCGAGCGGGCATGCGACAGCCGCCGGAAGCCGTCGCGGCCGTGATAGGAACCGATGCCCGATGCACCCACTCCGCCGAACGGCAGGTCGTCCTGCGCGACATGCAGCAGCGTGCCGTTGAGCGTCACCCCGCCTGAGATCGTGCGTGACAGCACGGTCTCGGTGGCGGCGGCATCGCGGCTGAGGCAATAGAGCGCCAGCGGCCGGTCGCGGCCGTTGATCTCGGCGATGGCCTGGTCGAGCGTGTCGTAGGGCAGGATGGGCAGCACCGGCCCGAAGATTTCCTCGCGCAGCAACAGGCTGTCCGGCGGGGCGTCGACCACGACGGTCGGGCCGATCTTGCCGGCGGCGGCGGCCGCCTCGGCATCGTGGCTCAGCACCCGGGCGCCGGCGGCCTGCGCCGCGGCGACGGCATCGGCCAGGCGCCGGCGGTGGCGGTCGGTCACCATCGACGTGTAGTCGGCATTGCTGCCGGCGGCCGGGAACATGCGCCGGGCCTCCGCGATCACCGCCTCGGCCAGCGCATCGACCTGGCCACGCGGGGCCAGCACGTAATCGGGGGCGATGCAGGTCTGGCCGGCATTGATGAACTTGCCGAAGGCGATGTCGCGGGCGGCCCGCGCGATCGGATAATCGGCACAGACCACAACCGGCGACTTGCCGCCGAGCTCGAGCGTCACCGGCGTCAGGTTCTCGGCGGCGGCCAGCATCACCTTGCGCCCGACATTGGTCGAGCCGGTGAACAACAGGTGATCGAACGGCAGGCGGCAGAAGGCTTCGGCGACATCCGGGCCGCCGGTGACGACGGCGACTTCTTCAGGCGGGAATGCCTCGCCGATCAGCTTGTGCAGCAGCGCCGAGAAACGCGGCGTCAACTCGGACGGTTTGATCATCGCCCGGTTGCCGGCGGCCAGCGCATCGACCAGCGGCGAGAAGGCCAGCATCACCGGATAGTTCCACGGCGCGACGATGCCGACGACGCCGAGCGGCTGGTACTGCACCCAGGCCCTGGCCGGCTGGAAGGTCAAGGCGACATGGCGGCGCTCCGGCCGCATCCAGCCGCGCAGATGCCGGCGGGCATGGCGGATCGCGTTCAGCGACGGCAGCACTTCCAGCAGCATGGTCTCCGGCACGGCGCGATTGCCGAAATCGGCCGACACCGCCGCGGCCATCTCGGCGCGATACTCGGTCAGGATACGCTCGACCTTGGCAAGACTGGCAAGCCGCGCCCGGTAGTCGGGCATCCCGGCCCTGTTCCAGGCATCGCGCTGGCGACCGAAGATCGCACCGATCTCGTCGCGCGCCGCAGGCGTCATGTCGTTCATTCCGATCCTCTCTGGTCGGCCGCCCCGACCCGGCGTAGCCAGGCGCAGAATTCGCCAATGGCCGCGTCGGCCCCCGCACCCTCCGGCATATAGGCACAATAGCTGCGCGACGGCAGCACTGGCGAGGAAAACGGCGCGACCAGCCGACCGGCGGCGAGGTCGCTTGCCACCAGCGCGGTCGGCCCGATGGCAACCCCCAGGCCGTCGATCGCCCCCTGCAGGGCGAGGTAATTATGGTCCAATACCAGTTCGCCCGCCGGTTCGACGTCGCGTAATCCTGCCATCGCCAGCCAGTCGGGCCATAATCGCGGCTGGGTCGCGGCATGCAGCAGCGTGTGGTTCGCCAGGTCCGCCGGCTTTCGCAGGCGATGACGGCGCAAGGCCCCGGGGCTGCAGACCGGCAGCCGGTGTTCGGTCAGAAACGGTTCGGCGACATAGCCGTGGAAGCTGTCCGGTCCGCGCCGGATCACCACGTCGTGCAGTTCGGGCAGCGAATCGACCGGCTCGCTCGAGGTCGAGAGCCGCACGTCGACGGCCGGGTGGCTGCGCCGGAAATCGGCCAGCCGCGGCAGCAGCCAGCGCAGCGCGAAGGTCGCCAGCGCGTTGACCTTCAGGATCCGCCGCCGTGCCCTGGACCCTTCCTCGGCATGCCGGCCCGCCGCGGTGGCGATGCGGCCCAGCGCCGCCGAGACCTCGGCCTGGAAGGCGCGGCCGGCCGGGGTCAGCGCGACACGCCGGTTGCCGCGCTCGAACAACGCCGGTGGCCCGAGCCAGTCTTCGAGCTGGCGGATCTGGTAGCTGACCGCGCCATGGGTCAGGCCGAGTTCGGCGGCCGCATCCTTGAAGCTTTGATGACGGGCCGCGGCATCGAAGGCGCGCAAGGCATTCAGCGGCGGCAGGCGGCGCACGGGTTTCGCCATAATATGCCTCGGGACAAAAACACTGGCCTGAAGCCCAAGATTACTGGTTTGCGCGCCCCGTTCAATCCAAGCAATCTGGCGCGACCCGACCGAGGAGCCCCAGATGACCGCGCATATCGTCACCGACCAGGCCGCCCTGCAGGCGCTTTACGGCGCGCCCGGCGTCACCTCGCTGGCCAAGGTGGTCGACCATATCCACCCGCATTATGCCCGGATGATCGAGGCCTCGCCCTTCGCGGTATTGGCAACCGTCGGACCGCACGGCCTCGACACCTCGCCGCGCGGTGATGCCGCAGGCTTCGTCGCGATCGAGAACGACAAGACCCTGATCCTGCCCGACCGGCGCGGCAACAACCGCATCGATACCCTGCGCAACATCGTCGCCGATCCGCGTATCGCGCTGCTGTTCCTGATTCCCGGGGTGGGTGAAACGCTGCGGGTCAACGGCACGGCCGTGATCTCGATCGATCCGACGCTGCTCGCCCGCTTCGCGGTCGACGGCAAGCCGCCGCGCTCGGTGCTGATCGTCACCGTGCAGTCTGTCTTCTTTCAGTGCTCGCGCGCCGTGATCCGCGGCGGATTATGGGATCCCGCACGGCAGATCGAGCGCAGCGCCCTGCCCTCGACCGGCACGATCCTGGGCGATCTCAGCCGGGGCGAGGTCGACGGCCAGGTCTACGACCGCGACCTGCCCGGGCGGGTCGCGGCCAGCTTGTACTAACGCCCCCTGAACCACCGCCCCGACGCCACCGCGGTCGTCAGCACCACGCCGTACACGGCCAGGCCCAGGGCCAGCGCGGCGAACAGCCAGGTCAGCGAGCCGGTCAAGGCAAGCAGCGCCCAGCCGCCGCCCAGCGCGATGGCCACGCGCAAGGTGCCGGCCGCCAGCGGCCAGAACAGCCGACCGGCGCCCTGGGAAGCGAAATAGAGCGACAGGCCCAGCCCGAAGAAGCCGTAGGCCGGCCCGACCAGCCGCAGATAGGCGCTGCCGGTTTCGATCATCCTGGGATCGGCGCTGAACAGATGCAGCCAGGCTTGGGGCCACACCGCGGCGGCGATGCCGATCGCCTCGGTCATCACGAAGGCGATGACGCCGCCGGTCAGCGCGATGCGCAGCGCGCGCTGATGCTGGCCGGCCCCGACATTGGTGCCGACCAGCGCGACCAGCGGCGCGCCGAGGCCGAAGACCAGCGGGATCAGCATGTATTCGACCCGCGCGCCGGTGCCGAAACCCGCCACCGCGTCGACCCCGGCCGCACCGGCCACCAGGGCGGTGGCGCCGGCGATGGTCAGGTTGGTCTGGATCGAGGACAGCGTGCCGACCGCGCCGATCGACAGGATGTCGCGAAAGATCGGCCAGCGCAGCGCCGTCCACTTGAACCGCGCGAGGTTGCGGGCGGACAGCACGTACCAGCCCAGCACTGCGATGCCACCGACATAGAACACGACCAGGGCAAGGCCGCCGCCGGCGATGCCCATGGCCGGGATCGGCCCCCAGCCGAAGATCAGCAGCGGCGACAGCGGCACCAGCAGCACCACGCCGCCGCAGACCACCAGGGCGGGCAGCAGCATGTTGCCGGTGCCGCGGATGACCGAGGCCAGGCCGTTCATCGCCCACAGCAGCACGTTGCCGGCAAAGACGACGTTCGAATAGATCAGCGCGGCTTCGAGGTCGCCTGCCGTGCCGCCGAGCAGGCGATAGATCGGCCGGCCCCACACCAGCATGATTACGGTGAAGACCAGGCCCAGACCGATCGAGATGACCAGCGCATGCAGCACCAGCGCATCGGCATCGTCGCGCCGGCCGGCGCCGAGCGCGCGGGCCACGGCCGAGGAAATGCCCCCGCCCATCGCTCCGCCCGAGATCATCTGCATCAGCATGACCGGCGGGAAGACCAGCGCCATGCCGGCCAGCGCATCGGTGCCGAGCCTTGCCACCCACCAGGTCTCGATCAACCCGGTCGCGGCCTGGGCCAGCATGATCAGGATATTGGGCCAGGCCATCTTCAGCAGCGTCGGCACGATCGGCCCATGCAGCAGCGCCATGGTGCGGGCGCTGTATTGCGGCGGGGGCGCGGCCTCGTCGGCGGTGGCGGCGGTCATTGGGCGTATCTCCGGCGGACGCGGTCGGACGCGGCCGGGCCGGGCGCGACGCGGAAACGCGGGCTCAGCAGCGGTTCGCCGCTGAGGCGGTCGACCAGCACGGGATCGGCGGGCCGGCCGGTTTCCCGATCCACCATCTGCACGGCCGCGCCTTCCGGCGCAAAGTGACGGTTGCCCCAGGCCATCAGCGCGACGGTGACGGCGCGGAAATCGCGACCGCGCTCGGTCAGCAGGTATTCGTCGCGCGGCGGCCGTTCCTGATAGCGGCGGCGTTCGAGCAGGCCGGCCTCGACCAGCCCGTTCAGCCGCCGGGTCAGCATGTTCGGGGCGATGCCGAGGCTTTTGCGGAAATCCTCGAATCGCGTCGCGCCGTTCAGCGCATCGCGGATGATCAGGATGCTCCACCATTCCCCCACCCGCTCCAGCGAGCGGGCGATCGGGCATTCCATGCCTTCGAAACTGGTCTTCTGCATGGCCGCACGATACACCCAGTCACTATCATCATGCAAGTGACTTGACGTGGGCGGGCCGATCCCCACTTTTTGAGGGCACGGAGGACCGGACATGCAGCCATTCACCGTCGCCTGGGACGATGCCGCGCTCGCGGCCCTGCGGGCCCGCATCCGCGCCTACCCCTTTCCGCCGGCCCTGGCCGCGCCGGACTGGGCCCATGGTTGCGACCCCGGTTTCCTCAGGGATCTCTGCGCCTATTGGGCCGACGGCTTCGACGCGCAGGCCGCCGCGGCCGATCTCAATCGCTTTCCGCAGATCGTCACCGAGATCGAGGGCACCAGGATCCATGCCGTGCACGTGGTCGGCGAGGCGCAAGGGCGCCGGCCGCTGCTGCTGGTACATGGCTGGCCCGGCTCGACCTATGAATTCTGGCAGGTGATCGGGCCCCTGGCCTTTCCCAGCCGCCATGGCGGCCGGGCGGAAGATGCCTTCGACCTCGTGATTCCCTCCCTGCCCGGCTTCGGCTTCTCGGGCAAGCCGCCGTCGCCGATCGGCGCGCGGACCACGGCGCGGCTGTTCGACACCTTGATGCAGCACCTGGGCTATCGCCGATATCTTGCCCAGGGCGGCGACTGGGGTTCGGCGGTTTGCGGCTGGCTGGCGCTGGAGCACGCGGCATCCGTGCGTTCGATTCATCTGAACTTCATGCTGGTCCATCCGAAGGCGACGCCCGAAACCGATGAGGAAAAGGCCTGGTGGGCGGCGCGCGACAAGGTGCAGCTCGCGCTGGGGTCCTACGCGACCCTGCAGGGCACCAAGCCGCGCTCGCTGGCCTATGCGATGGCCGACAATCCGGTGGCCCAGGCCGCCTGGATCGTCGAACGCTTCCACGACTGGTCGGACCGGCGCGAGAAGGCGTTCGACCGGGTCTTCGCCCGCGACCATCTGCTGACCAACGTCATGATCTACGTGATGAACGACGCCTTCATCTCCTCGACCTGGTACTACGCCGCCGCGATGGCCGAGGGCGTGCGCCAGATGCCCGATGGCACGCGCGTCACCGTGCCGACCGCGTTCGCCGCCTTCCCCGATCCGCGCTCGCCACCACCGCCGCGCAGTTGGGCCGAACGCGGCTACGACATCGTCAGATGGACCGAACAGCCCCGCGGCGGCCATTTCGCCGCAATGGAGGAACCGGGCCTGTTCGTCGACGACCTGCGCGGCTGGGCCGGGTCGCTCTGACATGCGCATCTGTTTCATCGGCGACAGCTTCGTCAACGGCGTGGGCGACGACGAGGCGCTGGGCTGGCGCGGCCGGGTAACGGCGGCGGCGCGCAAGGCCGGGCGCGACATCACCGCCTACGACCTCGGCATCCGCCGCAATACCAGCACCGATATCCTGGCCCGGTGGGAGGCCGAGGCGACGGCGCGCTTGGCCGACGGCTTCGAGCATCGCCTGCTGTTCGCCTTCGGCACCAACGATTGCGCCGATGACGGCCGCGGCAGGCGCCGCGTGCCGCTGGCCAGGACACTCAGGAATGCCGAAGCCATCCTTGGCCGGGCCAAGGCGCTGGCGCCGACCCTGATAATCGGCCCGGCGCCGATGCTCGACGACGGCGCCGCGGACGAGCGCATTGCCGAGCTCGAGGGCAAACTCTCCATCCTCTGCAACCGGCTGGAGGTTCCGTTCCTGCCGCTGTTCGAACGGCTGCGGCATGTCGATGCCTGGACCAGGGGCGCGCTCCACGGCGACGGCACGCACCCCGATGCCGGCGGCTACGCCCTGCTTGCCGGCCATATCCTCGACTGGCCAGCTTTCCGCGACTGGATCGGCCTCGGGGCCCCCAAGAAAGGACGCAAACGGTGACCGACCTGTTCTATCTCGACGACCTCAAGGTCGGGCAGCGTTTCACCAGCCCGACGCATCAGCTCGACGATGCCCAAATCAAGGCCTTCGCCGGCCAGTTCGACCCGCAGCCGTTCCATCTCGACGACGAGGCGGCCAGGGGCACGCTGTTCGGGGGCCTCGCCGCCTCGGGCTGGCACACCGCGGCGATCACCATGAAGCTGCTGGTCGCCGGCGGCGCGCCGATCGCCGGGGGCATCATCGGCGCCGGCGGCGAAATCAAATGGCCCGCCCCGACCCGGCCGAGCGATCTACTGTATGTCGAAAGCGAGGTCATCGAGATCGTGCCGTCGAAATCCCGCCCCGACCGCGGCATGGTGACGATGCGCAGCCGGACCAAGAACCAGGACGGTCAGGTGGTGCAGGAATTCACTGCCAAGATGGTGGTGCCGCGGCGGGCCATTTGACCTGCAACATTTTACCATGCACCCTTGCATACTCCCCGCAAGATTATTATTTTACCCGAACAATTATACTAAGCCGTGGGAGGTATAAAATGGGCAAATACACTACCTTAGTACAAGTATTGGATGCCCTTAGAAAAGAAGCACCTACTGAAAACAGGCGTTATCATGCAGGCAAAAATGAAATAGAGAAAATTAACAATGCCAGATCTAGAGCATTTATTCATTTATATCTGAAAGTGAAATTCGGGATTTTAGATTTTTCTCAGCGAGAAAAATTAATCACTGATGACAAAGATGATGGCGGCATCGACGCATACTACATCGATCAACTGCACAAAACCGTTCATGTTATTCAAGCAAAATTTCGAACCAATGAACAAAATTTTGAGGAAAAACAAATCGACCTAGATGATTTAGTAAAAATGGAAATTGATGAAATCGTGAAAGGCGATGAAAATGGATCCAACGGCCGACCTTACAATGGAAAAATAAAGCAGTTACAGAGAGACATAACAAATACACGACTTATAAGTCAGTATAAATATAAAATAGTCATATTAGCAAATTTTAAGACACATAAATTTTTAGCAAAGATGTACAAAGATTATGATATAGAGATATTCGACTATGAAAAATCTTATTCTCAGTTAGTTTTTCCAGTAATCTCCGGCACCTACTTCAAAGCTGGAGATCTACATATTTCGATTAATCTTGATAATACGAGCGGCGGCAACACTAGGGTTAGCTACACCGCAACCACCAGCGATCTCGAAGCGAACGTAACACTAATATTTGCCCCTGTTCGCGAAATTGGGGCGATGATGTCAAAATATCGAAATTCAATACTCGAATACAATCCAAGAAGTTACCTTGGTCTTTCGAAGAATCCAGTAAACTCAAGCATTGCCAGCACTATAACAGAGTCAACAACTAACGAATTCGCTCTATTTAACAATGGAATAACAATTGTCGCCGACGAGGCTGGGTATAGTGATAAAACCGGAAAGAAAGGCATTGCCCATCTTGATTTGGTTAATCCACAAATCATTAATGGCGGTCAAACCGCCTACACGTTGTGCAAAATTCATGATGATGTTAATCAGAACAAAATAGACGCCAGCGTATTCAAAAATAAGGAAGTTCTTCTGAAAATTATAACAGTCGATCCCGAAGCGTCCTCAAAAAAGCACCGACAAATTCTTATAGAGAAGATTTCACGCGCCACTAACCATCAAACCAATATTGATGATGCAGACAGGCGATCAAATGAAAAAATACAAATAGAACTTCAAAAACTATTCTATGAAAAGTACGGCCTATTCTACGAGAGAAAAGCTGGAGAATTTTTTGACGGTATAGATGCAAAATATATTGACAAAAAGCTCCTCGTAGATCGAGAACAGCTCATGCGTGTAGCGCTCGCAGAAAGTTTCCGGATATCTGAAACAAGAGCACAAATCCATAATTTCTTTTCAGCCGAAGCCTTCTACAACCCCCCTTTGAACGAAGAGCTCATAGACAAATATGCGTTTGGTTATGCATGCTTTCAATATCTCTCATCCGAAGTAAGCAGAAGCCGAAAAGAGAAGAAGCCATACTATACAGAGAAATTTGGCACAGCGTTGAGATATGGAAGATATGGAGTCGTATCAGTGGCGCTAAATCAGCTATGGGTTGATGAAAATTCGGACATTGCCACAATTGCAAAGGCAATATTATATCAATGGAAAGATTTCGAAATAAACGTTAGAAAGAAAAAAATAAACAAAAAATACTTCACCGACACTCATGCTGACTGGGTTTCATATTACAAGGGAGACACTATAAATAAGGATATTTCAACATATCGCTTTAAGAGCGCCAAAAAGCATAAATAACCTAGCGTGATGGAGGCTCCACCGCCCCGTGCCGCTGCAGGCGGTTGGCGATGCCCCAGCACATCGCCCCCCAGGCCGCGCCCAGGCACCAGCCGGCCAGCACGTCGGTCGGATAGTGGACGCCGAGATAGACGCGGCTCAGCCCGACCAGCACGGTCAGCGCGACGCCGAGCGCGAGCACGTAGGCCTTCAGCCCGGGCTCGGCTTCGCTGCGCGCCAGCAGGGCGGCGACGGTCAGGAAGGTGATCGCCGACATGGTCGCATGCCCGCTGGGAAAACTCGCCGTGAACACGCGCGCGGCCGGCATCACCACATCCGGACGCGGCCGGGCGAAGATGTATTTCAGCAGGGTCGAGACGATGGTGCCGCCGACCACCGTGACCACCAGCAGCAGAGCGGTCGCCCGCTTGCGCCGCAGCAGCAGATAGCCGGTGGCGGCGGCAAGCAGCAGGCCCAGGCAGGCGAAGCTGCCCAATGCGGTAATGTCGCGCGCCGCCTCGTCGAACCAGGCCGGACCGATCGGTTCGGCCGGATCGCCGGGCTCGCGCATCGCCAGGAGCACGGCTTCGTCGAAGGCAAGGGTCTCGCCTTCGAGCACTTCGGCGGCCAATTGGCCAAAGGCGAGGATCAGGAGCGCGGCCGCGATCAGCATCAGCTCGCGCCGCGCCCGCGTCAGCAGGTTGGACAGGAGGCTCATGGCCGCCGTCCTATCACGTCAGCGGCAGGCCGACATAGTTTTCCGCCAGCGTGGTCTGCGCCGCCACCGACTGGCGGATATAGTTCAGCTCGGCCACCTGGATTCGCCGCTCGAAGCCGCCGGTATCGGGGAAGCGATGGGTCAGGCCGGTGAACCACCAGGAGAAGCGCTCGGCCTTCCACACGCGGGCCAGCGCCCGGGCCGAATACCCGTCGAGGCCGCCATCGTCGCGGTCGGCATAATGGCGGCCGACGGCCTCGGCCAGCATGATCACGTCGGACACCGCCAGGTTCATGCCCTTGGCGCCGGTAGGCGGCACGATATGGGCGGCATCGCCGGCCAGGAACAGCCGGCCGTGGCGCATCGGTTCGGCGACGAAGCTGCGCAACGGCGCGATCGACTTCTCGAAGGACGGCCCGCGGATCACCCCTGCGGCGGCCTGGGGTCCCAGGCGCAGGCAGACTTCGTCCCAGAAGCGCTCGTCCGACCAATCCTCGATCTTTTCGGTCAGCGCGCATTGCACGTAATAGCGGCTGCGGGTGGGCGAGCGCATCGAGGCGAGCGCGAAGCCGCGCTCGTGGTTGGCATAGATCAATTCGTGATTGGCCGGCGGCACGTCGGCGAGGATACCGAGCCAGCCGAACGGATAGACCCGCTCGAACTCGCGCAGCACGCCCGCGGGGATGCAGCTGCGGGCCACGCCATGGAAGCCGTCGCAGCCGGCGATGAAATCGCAATCGAGCCGCCGTTCGACACCGTCCCGCTTCCAGGTGACGTAGGGCCTGGCCGTCTCGATGTCGTGCGGCATCACGTCCTCGGCATCGAAGACGATGTTCAGGCCGCGTTCCTCGGCCGCGTCGAACAGGTCGCGCATCACTTCCTGCTGGCCATAGACCATGATGGTCGAGCCGCCGGTCAGCGCGCGCATGTCGACATGGAACATCTCGCCGTCGACCGCGATGTTGGTGCCGCCATGGACCAGCCCTTCGCGCCGCATGCGGGCATCGAGACCGAGACGATCCATCAGGTCGGCGGTGATCTGCTCCAGCACCCCGGCGCGCACGCGGCCTTCGACGTAGTCGCGGGTGCGGCGCTCCAGTACCACCGCATCGATGCCGGCGCGGGCCAGCATATGGGCCAGAAACATCCCGGCGGGGCCGGCCCCGATAATGGCGATCTGGCTGCGCATGACTGTTTCCTCCCGTCGCTCTTTTGCCCAAGGTGCCGCGGGGGCCCGCGCTTGGCCATGGACGGGACAGCGGAAAAGTTGGATATTTCGTCCCGGACACAACAATCCGGCATCGACCAATCCGTTGTCAGACCAGATGCAAACCACTGTAATACCTAACTTTTTCCTCTACGGTGAGGCGCCGCGGCTGGTCGACGACCGCTTCCTGCACATGGAAGCCTTGGACGATCGCAGCCGGCCGTCGGACTGGAACATCCGCGCCCACGCCCATGGCAATCTCAACCACCTGTTCCACATCACTTCGGGCGGCGGCCTCATGCGGGTCGAGGCCGAGGACATCGCCATCGTGGCGCCCTGCCTGTTGCTGATGCCGGCCGGCGCCGTGCACGGCTTCGCCTTCGAGGCCGAGACGGTCGGCACCGTGCTGACCCTGTCGGATGCCTATCTCCGGGAGCTGGTGCGGCGCGAGCCGGAATTCGCGCCGGTGTTCGAGGCGCCGGCGATGATCCCGATCGCCGACCAGCGCTTCATGGCCTTCAGCCTGGACCGGCTGTCGCGCGAACTGGCGTGGATGGCGCCGGGCCGCGCCGCCGCGGTCGAAGCGCTGCTGGTCGGCATCCTGGTCGAGGCCCTGCGGCTGACCCGCGACGACCGCGGCCGCAGCGTCGCGGCCCCCGGGGCGCCCGCCCAG
>JAEYTW010000784.1 GCA_023433835.1 Pseudomonadota bacterium
GGCGTGGGCCGCGTCGCGGGCGCGGGCGAAGATCGGCAGGTCGGGCCAGGCGCGGCGGGCGCCTTCGACCAGCCGGATCGCCGCCTGGTCGTCGTCGACGGCGCCCACCAGGGCCCGCGCCTTGCCGGCACCGAGCCGTTCCAGCAGTTCGTTGCGCGCGGCATTGCCAAAGAACACCGGCAGTTCGCGGTCGCGGGCCGAGGCGACGGTCTCGCCGCGCTGGTCCAAGGCGAGATAGGGCAGGTCGCGCCCCGCGGCGAATTCCGCGACCAGCTGGCCGACCCGGCCGAAGCCCGCGATGACGATGTGGCCGTCGAGCTGCTCGCCGTCGAGCGCCGCGGCGGTGCCTACCTGGCCATGTTCCTTGCGGGCCAGTGCCGCGCCGAGCCGGCGGGCGACGACGCCGCCGAGCGGGGTCAGCACCATGGTCACCGCCACCAGCACCATCATGAACTGGCCGATGCCCTGTTCGATCAGGTCCTGCGTCATCGCCGCGCCGACCACCACCAGCGCGAATTCGCCGCCCTGGCCGAGCAGCAGCCCGGTCTCGACCGAGACCGAACGCGGCAGGCGGAAGGCGAGACACAAGGCGATCAGGATGCCGCCCTTGATCGCCAGCAGCCCGGCCACGCCGAGGCTGAGCATCGGGATCTGGCCGGCCAGCGCCGCCGGGTCGATGGTCATGCCGACCGAGACGAAGAACAGGCCGAGCAAGAGGCCCTTGAACGGTTCGATCGCCACCTCGACGGCATGGCGGTGCTCGCCTTCCGACAGCACCATGCCGGCGAGGAAGGCCCCAAGCGTCATCGACAGCCCGGCGGCCTCGGTCGCCAGCGCGGTGCCCAGCGCGACCAGCAGCGCCACGGCCAGGAACAGTTCGGTCGCCCCGGCCGCGCTGACCAGCCGGAACAGGGGTTTCAGCACCAGCCGGCCGGCGATGATGGTGACGACCACGGCGACGGCGGCCTTGGCCAATGCTGCGGCCATGCCCAGCATCAGCGAGCCCTGCCCGGCCTCGTGCCCGGCCAGCGCGCCCAGCAGGAACAGGATCGGGATGACGGCCAGGTCCTGCATCAGCAGGATTGCCAGTGCCACCTGGCCGGTCGGATTGGTCAGGCGGCGTTGATCGGCCAGGGTCTGCACGATCATCGCGGTCGAGGACAACGCCAGGCAGGCGCCGAGTACGATTGCCGCGGCGGGCTGGTTGCCGAAGGCCCAGGCGATCGCGGCGATCACCGCGCCGGTCACCACGACCTGCGCGCCGCCGAGGCCCAGCACGTAGCGGCGCAAGGTCCACAGCCGGGAGAGCGAGAGTTCCAGCCCGACCATGAACATCAGGAAGACGACGCCGAGCTCGGCGATGTCGCGCACGCCGTCGATGTCGCGGATCACGACCTCGCGCAGGATCGGCAGGTCGGGAATCAGGCGGCCCAGCCCGAACGGGCCGATGGCGATGCCGGCCAGCAGATAACCCAGCATCGGATTGATGCGCAGGCGGTGGAACACCGGAATGATGACGCCGGCGGTCGCGAAGAAGACCACGGCTTCGCGCAGGTAGGGCACGCCACCCTCAGCCATCGTTACCCTCTTGCATTCCGCCGCCTGATGGAGGACGACACGATGATGAGTGAAGCCCGGGTGAAGACCGAAATCGCCGTCGCCGCCTTGATCCGCCGCTGTGCCGTCGAAGCCGTGCCGGCCATGGTGGTGCGACGGGGCGAGGGTGGTGCGGGCGCGCTGGCGATCCGAATCAACCGCCTGGACGGCACCGGCAGCATACTCACCCAGGCCCGCGACGGCGAGGGGCGGCTCGGGTGGCTAAACGTCACAGGGGCTGAACCGGTTGCCGATGCCGAGTGCGAGGCTTATCTCGCCAAGGCGGTGGCGCGCGACCCCGACATCTGGATCGTCGAGATCGAGGATCGCAAGGGGCGCAATTTCCTGACCGAGCCGCTGTTCTAGCGCTGCAGGATGCCCTTGAGGTCCTGATGGCCGATCGGCACCGACGTGTGCTCGTGCACGATCCGCCAGGCGCCGTCGCGTCGGGCCAGGGCCCAGCTCAGCCGGTTCTGCATCGACCGCAGCCGTGTGCCGTCAGGCGTGATCGCCGCGTAGGTGACCCCGGCGCTGGCCGAGGCGAAGTCGGTGCCGCCGATGATGCCGACATCATCGACGTCGACCGCGACCCGCTCCTCGCCGAGCGACCCGAGCCAACCGCGCACCGACCGCCCCCAGGCGGCGATCCCCTCGTAGGACCACGTGCCCCAGGTATCGAAGACGCGGATGTCCGGGTCGTAGAGGGCGAGGAGGGCGTCGGCATCGCGGGCCCAGACCGCCGCCTTGTAGGCATCGAACAGGGCCGCGATCCCGGCCGTCATGCCGGTACCTCCCGGCGGCGCGGCAGGGGCGGGAAGGCGATCGCCATCGCCACCGCGCCGAGGCCGACGACGGCGGAACCGATGAACAGCCAGCCGTAGTCGCCGAAGCGGTCGAAGATCCAGCCCCCGGCCACCGGGCCGAAAGCCATGCCGAGGCTGGAGAGCAGCATGGCCGCGCCGAGCACCGCGCCAAGCGTCGCCTGGCCGAAATAGTCGCGCGCCAGCACGGCATAGAGCGGCATCACCCCGCCATAGGCGCCGCCGAAGATGACGGCCAGCGCATAGAACTGGGTGAGATCGCCGACGGCGAGATAGGCGGCGATGGCGATCGACTGGATCGTCAGCCCGGCGATCAGCACCGGCTTGACGCCCAGGCGGTCGGCGGCGACGCCGAACAGCAGCCGGCCACCGAGGCCGGCCAGCCCCTCGACGCTGTAGATCGTCACCGCCGCCATCGGCGCCACGCCGCAGAACATGGCATAGGACACCATGTGGAAGATCGGGCCGGAATGGGCGGCGCAGCAGGCGAAAAAGGTCAGGCCGAGCACGATGAACGGCGTCGAGCGCAAGGCGCGGCCGACACCGGCGCCGCCGGTTTCGGCCGTGGCGGTCTCGCCGCCTGCCGGCGGGCGGCGCACGGCCAGCGCGGCGGGGATCAGCAGCGCCCAGGCGCCGATGCCGATCACCAGCATCGCGGTGCGCCAGTCGTAAGCGGTGATCAGCCAGCGGGCGAACGGCGAGATCGTCATCGGCGCCACGCCCATGCCGGCGGAGACCAGCGAGACGGCGAGACTGCGATGGGTATCGAACCAGCCGGTCACCGTCGCCATCATCGGCGCGAAGAAGGCGGAAGCGGCAAGCCCCACCAGCACGCCGTAGACGATCTGGAACGACATCAGCGTGGTCATCCGGCTGGCCAGCACCAAGGCGAGGCCAAGCAGCACCGCACCCGCCAGCACGACGAGGCGGACGCCGAAGCGGTCGCTCAGCCAGCCCCAGGCGAAGGCGCCCAGGCCCATGACGATGAAGTTGACCGTCATCGCGCTGGAAATGCCGGCGCGCGACCAGCCGGTATCGGCCGAGACCGGCTCCAGGAAGATCGCCAGCGAGAACATCGCGCCCAGCGCGACGCAGGTCATCAAGGCGCCGAGGGCGACGATGGCCCAGCGATAGGAAACGGTCATGCCTGGAGCCTCCGATCGAGGAGCTGTTCGACATAGCGGCGCAGATGATCGATGGCCTGATGCGCCACCGCCGGATCCTGCCGGCCCTTGGCCAGCAGCAGGGCGCCCTGGATGACGGCGATGATATGCTGGGCCAGGCTGTCGTCGGTCCAGTCGCCCTCGATGCCGTGGCGCCGCCGCGCCGCCGCGATTACCTCGGCCAGTTCGTCGGCATGATCGGCGATGCTGCGCTGGCAGGCATCGCGCAGGTCGGGATGAGTGAGGTGGATTTCCTGGATCATCGTGCCGCCGAAGCAGGTCCAGTCGATCAGGTCGCCGGCGATCAGGTCCCGGCGCAGATCGAGATAGGCCAGCAGGCGGTCGAGCGGATCGGGGAAGCGTTCGGCCGATACCGCCTGGCACAGGCCCCCGGCCCGCGCGCACCATTCCTCGGCGGCGGCCAGCGCCAGGTCGTCCTTGCCCGCGAAATGGTGAAAGAAGCTGCCCTTGGTGACGCCGGCGGCCGCGCAGACATCGTCGACGCGCATGGCGTTGTAGCCCTTGGCGCGGACCAGATCGATCGCGGCGTTCACCAGACGGGTCTTGGAGGGGTGCTCGGTCATGGCGTGACCATACCAACCAGTCGGTATGGAGTCAACCGGACTGAAACCGCTAGAGGACCAGGCCCGCCAGGGCGTAGACGGCGAAGGCGGCGAGGATGACGCCCGAGGCGCGGTTCAGCCAGATCATGGCGCCCGGCGGCAACCGCCGGCGCGCGAGGCTCGTGCCGCCCGCCAGGACCAGCCACCACAGCGTCGAACCCGCCCCGACGCCCAGCACCAGCCAGCCGGCATCGGCCCCCGCACCGCCGGCGGGCAGGATGCCCCCGAAGATCGCGGCGAAAGACAGGATGGTCATCGGGTTTGCCAGCGTCAGCAGGAAGGTCGAGAGGAAGGCGCCGCCCCGGGCGGGGCGCGCCGCGTGCTCGGCCGGCCGGCTGCGGAAGGCGCCCCAGGCGAGCCAGGCCAGGAACAGCCCGCCGGCCAGGCGGAAGGCGACCTGCCAGTCGAGGAGGAGGGCCGTGGCCCAGCCGATGCCGAAACCGCCGATGGCGCCGTAGACCGCATCGGCCCCGGCGGCGCCGAGGCCGGACAGGAACCCCGGGCGAAAGCCGCCGGCCAGCGTGCGCTGGATGACGAGAAGGCCGACCGGCCCGACCGGCACGGCGATCCCCAGGCCGATCAGCAGGCCCTGCAGCAGCAGCGCATCGTTCATCGCGGCACCTTGATGCGGGCGGTTTCCTTGGCCGTCGACAGCGCGATGACGGTTTCCGAGCGCACCACCCCGGCCAGCGCCTTGACGCCGCCGACCAGCACGCGTTCGAGATCGGCGGTATCGCAGGCCCGGATCTTCAAGAGGTAGGACCAGGCGCCCGTGACATGGTGGCATTCCTGTACTTCGGCCAGGGCGCGGATGCCGGCGACGAAGCCGGCATCATGCTCGGGCCGCTCCAGCAGCACGTAGACGAAGGCGAGCAGCCCGACCCCGACGGCGCGCGGGTCGATCCGCGCCTCGATCCCGGCAATCGCGCCCTGCGCTTCCAGCCGGCGCACGCGCTCGTTGACGGCCGAGACCGACAGGCCGACGCGCTCGGCCAGCCGGGCCTGGGCGAGGCGGCCGTCTTCCTGCAATGCCTCGATTATATTCCTGTCTATATCGTCCATTACAGGAATTTTTACGGAAAAATTTGGATTAGTCCAGAATTTTTACGTTACGACCGGTGCCCACAACACGTCGTCGATGCGCGTGGCGCCGGTGGCGAGCATCGCCAGTCGGTCGATGCCCAAGGCGATGCCCGACGAGGCCGGCATGCCATGGGCCAGCGCGGCGAGAAAATCCTCGTCGATCGGATAGGCCGCGCCGAACAGGCGCTGGCGCAGGGCGCGATCGATCTCGAAGCGACGCCGCTGCTCGCCGGCGTCGGTCAGCTCGCCAAAGGCATTGGCGAGTTCGAGGCCCGCGACATAGAGTTCGAAACGTTCGGCGACCCGGGGGTCTTCCGCCTTGGGCCGCGACAGCGCGGCCATGTGGATCGGGTATTCGCAGAGGATGGTGGGGACGGGATGGCCGAGATTGGGCTCGATCTTCTCCAGGAACAGGCGGAAGAAGATCGCGTCCCAGTCGTCGCCGTCGGCGATGCGGATGTCCAGCCGGGTGGCTTCCCGGGCGAGCGGCGCGGCATCGGGGGATTGGGGATCGTCGATCGTGGCCAGCAGGTCGATGCCGCAATGGCGCTCGAAGGCTTCGGCGACCGTCAGCACGTCCCAGGGGCGCGACGGGTCGCAATCGCGGCCGCGCCAGCGCAGCGCGGTTTCGCCGGTCGCGGCCAGGGCTGCCTGCACCAGGCCGATGCAGTCGGCCATCAATTGCTGATAGGGTTCGCCCGCGCGATACCATTCCAGCATGGTGAATTCGGGATGATGGGTCGACGACCGCTCGCCGTTGCGCCAGACGCGGGCCAGCTGGAAGATGCGCGGCTCGCCGGCCACCAGCAGCTTCTTCATCGCGTATTCCGGCGAGGTATGCAGGTAGAGCCGGCTGACCCTGCCGTCCGGCGCCACGAGGTCGGTGCCGAAGGCGTTGAGATGCGGCTCCAGCCCCGGCGAAACCTGCAGCGCGGCGGTTTCGACCTCGACGAAATCCTGCGTCTCGAACCAGGCGCGCAGCGCCTTGTTCATCGCCGCGCGCTTGATCAGGAAGGGGCGACGACGCGCAAACGCCCCCTCGCGCCACCATTGTCCGACATGTTCGACCATGGCCCGACGCTACGGAGGACGTTGAACCTTGGCAAGCGCTCTGCTAGAAGCCGCAGCCAAAGCCAGCTCACAGCGGATCGACAGCCCATATGAAAATCAACGCCAACCAGTTGCGCGCCGGCAACGTGATCGAGGTCAACGGCAAGCTTTACGCCGTGCTTCGCGCCGAGAACATCATTCCCGGCAAGGGCAATGCGATCACCCATGTCGAGATGCGCGGCGTTGCCGACGGCGTCAAGACCAACGAGCGTTACCGCACGTCGGAATCGGTCGAGCGCGTCTATATCGACGAGCGTGACTTCACCTATCTGTTCGGCTCGGACGGCGCCTACACCTTCATGGATGTCGAGACCTACGACCAGGTCGAGGTCCCGGCCGACGTCATCGGCCAGGGCGCGGCCTTCCTGCAGGAAAGCATGCCGGTCCGCCTGAGCCTGTACGAAGGCCGCCCGGTGGCGATCGAGCTGCCGCAGACCGCGACGCTCGAGATCGTCGAGACCGAGCCGGTCGTGAAGGGCCAGACCGCGGCCTCGTCCTACAAGCCGGCGATCCTGTCGAACGGCGTGCGCACCATGGTGCCGCCGCATGTCGCGCAAGGCACCCGCGTCGTGGTCACGATCCCCGACGCCGAGTACCTCGAGCGCGCCAAGGACTGATCCGAATACCCGGGCCGCGGCGGTTACGCCGCCGCCGTCGTCATCCGCAGGTGTTACGCCAACC
>JAEYTW010000001.1 GCA_023433835.1 Pseudomonadota bacterium
GCCGCCCGCCGGGTCAACAAGCGCCCGCCCCAATAACGGGGGGCCGATTCGTTTTTTCAGCCGCGGCGATGACCCGAACCAGCAGCCTTGAAACCCTCGCGCTTGAGCTCGAGACCTCGGACGACTACCGCGTCCTGCGGCGGCTGCAGCCGCGCCGCGTCGTCACGCCATCGGACGGCACGCCGACCCGCACCGCGATCTTCCTCGACCTCGAGACCACCGGCCTCGACCCGACCCGCGACGAGATCATCGAGATCGCGATGGTGCCGTTCACCTTCTCGCATGACGGCCGCATCTTCGAGATCGGCGACGCCTTCGCCTCCCTGCGCGAACCCGGCGTGCCGATCTCGGCCGAGATCACCGCCCTGACCGGCATCACGGCCGACATGGTCGCGGGCCAGACCGTCGACCTCGACGCCGTCAGGCAGATGGCGGCCGGGGCGGTGCTGGTGATCGCCCACAACGCCGCCTTCGACCGGCCGTTCGCCGAACGGCTCGACCCGGTGTTCGCGACCAAGCCCTGGGCCTGCTCGATGAGCCAGGTGCCGTGGGCCGAGGAAGGCTTCGAAGGCACCAAGCTCGGCTATCTCGCCGCCCGCCAGGGCTTCTTCTTCGACGGCCACCGCGCCGCCGACGATTGCCTGGCCGCCATCGAGCTGCTGGCCCGCCCCCTGCCGGTCTCGGGCGATCCGGCGCTGGGCCGCCTGCTGGAAACCGCGCGCCGGCCGGTCTGGCGCATCTGGGCCGAGGCCGCGCCGTTCGCGATGAAGGACATGCTGAAGGCGCGCCGCTATCGCTGGAACGGCGAGGTCAACGGCCGCCCGCGCGCCTGGTATGTCGACGTGCCGGAGGAGCGCCGCGAGGAGGAGCTGGCCTTCCTGCGCACCGAAATCTACCGCCGCGACACCCTCGACCCGACCGCGGTGCGGATCACCGCCTACGACCGGTTTTCCGAGCGGGTGTGACGCCCTATCCGGCCTTGACCGGGATTTTCGCGGCCTTCCTCAAGGCATCGTTGATACGGGTCTGCCACCCCGCACCGCTGGCCCGGAAATGATCGACGATGTCCTGATCCAGCCGCAGCGTGATCGACAGCTTGGGCGCGGTAGCCGGCGGCCGCCCGCGTCGGACGACGCGATCGCCCTGCGCAAGATCGGCGCTTGCGAACCATGCGTCCGTCAGTTCAGGCGCGTCATCGGGATCAGTCCAGGTAGGCTTGGTAGCGCCGCTCTTCCTTGGCATGTCCGTACCTCATGGAAATGATGTGGCGCCCACCCTGGCGGGGCGTCCAGACGATCACCACGAAACGGCCGTCGAGCCGCCCGGCGGTGATGTAGCGGATCTCGCCGTAGTCGATGCGATCGTCCTCGCGATCGAAATGCAGTCCCTCGAACACCTTCCGGGCATCGGCAAAATCGAGGCCGCGGTGCGCGAGCGTCGCCTGCCGTTTTGCTTCGTCCCAGGAGATCATCTCGTTTATCGTAGCTACGCAAAATCCCTGCTCAAGTATTTTTTGTAGTTACAAAAACAACCGCTGCAGCAATGCAATTGACGAGGTGCGACCATGTCCTTATGGTGCGCCGCACTGCAGCCGAGGCACCTCTGGGCCCGCCTGCGAGCGCGTAGCTCAGCCGGTAGAGCATCTGACTTTTAATCAGAGGGTCTCGGGTTCGAACCCCGACGCGCTCACCACTCTCAAGCCGTTGATTTATCAGGACATTTGGCCTCCTTCGGGAGGCCAAATTTTTCTGTATTCCCACAAAACGAAACGGGATCATTCCCACAAACCGGCCCCGTTTTGATCACGGTGAGCGACGCGGCAGCGAATCAGGCGGCGTTCTCGTCGTCGGATTCCAAGGCTTGCCGCCACTCGAAACGCTTCCTCGCCAGGGCGGTCGCCTGCTTATTGTTCCTCTGGGTGTACCGGTTGAGGACCTGGCGCGTCTTGTGGCCGCCGGCGGCCATCAGCTCCTGGTCGGTACCGCCGGCATCGCCGCCTTCCGTCAAGCCGCCGTGCCTGAACGACGTGAAGGTGCATTCGTCCGGAAGCTGCGCCGCCGCGCAGATCCTGGCCGATACCTTTTTGAAGTAATCGAGCTTCCACGGTTCCACACGCACTGCCGCGGCCTTGCCCGCCGACGACCGGTGCGTCGGCTTGTGCTCATGGGCGATGACCAAAGGGCCGTGGATCGCTGTGGCCGCGAGGCGCGCTTCGATCTCGGGGAAGAGTTTCGTGCCGTCGACGTCGACCAGGCTCTGCCAGATCAGGCGGTTATTCTTGTTGTGCCGCACCCGCACCCGCCTGCCCGCTTCATAGTCCGTCCAGGCGAATCGCTCGACGATGTCGACCGCCCGCTGAACCCAGAAATAGCCGACCATCGCCGCGGTGCCGACCGACGGGTAGCCCAGCTGGTCCGCCGCGGCGACGAAGGCGTTCAGTTGCTCAAGGGTGGCCGGATAGGTCTCGTCGTCGTCGCTAGGCGCCTCGAGCTCCATCTTCGAGAACGGGTTTACGGCCGGGATCAAGTTGCCTTCGGCGCGCTGCAGGACGTTCCAGCAGCGCCGGATGGCCCGCATGGCCGCGTTCGCGGCGGAGACCATCGGCGGTCCGACCGGTACTTCGACGCCGTCGACGATCTCCATCTTGCGGCGCTGCAGCAGCTTTTCGTAGAGGCGATCGGCGACCACGGGCGTCACCTGGCTGGCTTGCCGGCTGCCGAGCCGGGCGCCGCTCTTCAGGCGGTGCTCGCAGACCAGCTTCAGCGAACTATCGTAGCCGTCCCGCGTCTTCTTGCCACGGCGCAGGTACTTGCTGTGCGCCTGGAACTTCGCGACCATCCAGTCCAGGGTGCCGGGCAGCTTGCTCGGGCGGCCGGGCACCACCTCGACCACCCCCTTCCGCGCCAGCCGCCAGGAATCGAAGATCGCGTTGTTGCGCTCGGCCTTGGCGACGGCCTCGGCATAGTCCATCCCGAGCGCCTCGTGCTCGACCGGGCAAGGGTTCTCACCCTTCTTCGACCAGCTGGGCGGCTCCCAGTAATAGGCGACGCCGGCCGCAGTGGCCTTGTCCTTCATGTATTTGGGCCAGCCCTTCGGCTTGGCCCCGCGCACGCGGCGGGGAGGCCTAGATGTCGTCTTCGAGGCTCGTTTCCCGGGTCGCCGGACCAAGCCCTTGCCTCGCTTTGCCATGGGTCAACAGATCCTCAATATGCCACTTGTCGACGTCGCCGACTATTCGGTAAGGCTGGGGGTAGATGCCGGTACCGACCTTGCGCCGGAAGGCCTCGACGCTGACCTCGTCGACAAACGCCGCTGCGGTCTCGGCCCGCATAAGCATGGGCCAAGCGCCGGCTGGCCCTTGCGGACGGGTCCTGTCGCTGTGCGAGCTCATCAGAGCCCCCGCCTCAATTCGCGACGGCCGACGGCGCGCACTCACGCGCCATGTCGCGCAAGGTCGCCTCGTTCGCCTTCATCGCGTCCCGGGTTTCGCGGCCCTGCCATGCCGCGACGGCCGCGGCGAGCAGGTTGACCCGAGTGCAGATATCGGCGGCGGCGGCCAAGGAAAGGCGCCCCGCGACGAGATCTGCCGACCGCTGAAGCACTTCGGCACGGCGGCGCAGATCCTGAAGTCCGCGGCGATCGGCCGCGTCATGTTGGTTCGCGGCGGCGCACCGCATCTCCTCGACGGTGACGGCGACCGTGGGGATCAGGGTAAGGCCGTACATCCAGACCTTCGCGCCATAGGCCCGGCACCACTCCATGTCTTCCCTGGTGGCCCCGCAGCGGTCGAGGGCATAGCCCGCCTGCTGATGATCCATCCGCTGGAATAGCAGCGTGGCCGGCACCGGCCCGGCCCAGCCTTCGGCCTCGAGGTCGGCGGCCAGCTGCTTGTGGGTGCGGGAATCGCTCCGGCGCAAGGTGGCGATCGTCACCATCGTCGTCTCCTCAGGTCTGGTTGCGGGGCGCATAGGCGCAAGGCGATGTCCCGGCCGGGTTGGGCCCGATGCCGTGCCCATCGACCCAGCGGACCGTGTGGCCCATGCGGCAGGCGTCGCGTAGCAGCGGTTGGCCGGGCGTCAGGGCGTTGCAGCCCCGGCAGGTCAGCACGCTCTCCACCATCGGCCCCAAACCGGCCGGCGCTGGCGGTGCCGCCCCCGGCCGTGGTACCGGCACGAGATCTCGCGCGGGCGGCGAGGCAACGGCTGCGGGGCGCTGGCCGAAAAGATCATCCATGGCCGGCCTCCTCGAGCAACAGCGCGGCACGGGCGGCAAGATCCGGCACCAGGTCGCGGACGCTGGCCACCGGGCCCAGCTTGACGGCCAGCAGGTCGGCCAGCATCGCGGCCAGGCGGCCCTGCAGGCTGTGCCCGGCCGGCACCGCGACGGACCGCGCATGGACGCCGGTCGCGGCGGCTGGCGGCCAGGATTCGCCATGTTCGGCGATCAGCCAGCCCGGCGGGGCGCAGGCGCCGATCGGCACGCCGGCATCGGTCATCAGCTTTTGGCACGCTTGGCCCAGCTGCTCGAACAGGCCGCGATCCTTCGCCCCGTCGCTGGCCGGCCCATCGCCGGCATAGGCCGCCCACATGAAGGTATTGTCGGGATCGCCGCGATCAGTCCAACGATGCACCGTACCCGCGATCTGGCCATTGACGGTCAGCACCAGGCTGCGCTCGTCTCGCGTCAGCGTCCACGTCGGCGCTTCCGGCTGCTGGTCGACCGAGGCCGTGGCAGCCTGGCGCTCGACACACGCCTCGCAGACCAGGTCGGTGTCGCGGATCTCGCCGACGACCTCGCCGTCATGCAGGTAGACATGGCCATCGCCGCATAGGCTGCAGCACGGGCGATTGCCCTGGCGCATCCAGATCAGATCCCGCTCGTGACCCGGCCGGCCGTCCATCTCCGGTTGCCGCTCCACCCTGATTTCGGACAGGGTCTCGCAGTTCATGCAAGGGCAGGTCTCGCCGCCCGGGCCGCGGCAGACAATGCCGTTCATCTTGGCCCATTCCGCCAGAGCCGTCCGTCCGTCGGCGGCTTCCAGGATCTGCCAGTCATCCTCGCCGGGCGTGCCGACCGTCCATACCGGCGCGACGCCTTCGATCATGCCGGCGAGCGCCGGCAGCATGGGCTGCGCCGGCAACGATCCGAGCGCCGGCACCGCGGCGGCGAGGCCCACGGCGCCCGTCAGCAGCGACCGGCGCGACGGGCCGGCAGGCTTCTTGGACATGCCATTCTCCTTGCTGGCGACGGCCGCCGGGGTCAATTCGGGAGATCCATGCCGAGCGCCTTGCGCACGGCCGGCGACAGCATCTTGGCGGCCTCCTGGCCGGCCGGACTGCGCGCCCATTCGTCGCTCTCGGCCCTCGTCGCGTCGAACTCGCCGCCCGCGACCCGCGCGGCGAACTTCGTGAAGCCTGCCGCCATCAACTCGCCGTAGAGCTGGGTGACCGGGCAGACATAGGTCTCCGCGTAGTCGTCGAACTCGCCGGTTTCGGCCCGCCGGGCGAAGGCCTCATACTTCGCACCATTGATCGGCGAGGCCTCGGCCGCGACCTTGCGCAGCTCGGCCGCCAGCCGGTCGCGGGTCCGACCCGCCGGCGCGGCCG
>JAEYTW010000015.1 GCA_023433835.1 Pseudomonadota bacterium
TTCCGGAATGGATGCCAGCCCTTGCCAGCTTCGTTGCGCTTCCTCGCCAATCGCCTCCTGACGACGATCCTGGTGATCGTCGGCGCGGTGGCGCTGCTGTTCTGCCTCACGCTGCTGGTGCCGGGCAACCCGGCCGACGTGCTGCTGGGGCCGCGCGCGACGCCCGAGGCGGTCGCGGCCTTCTCCAAGCAGATGGGCCTCGACCTGCCGATCTGGCAGCGCATGGCGATCTTCTTCGGCCATGTGCTGCAGGGCAATCTCGGCACCGACGTCGTCTCGGGCCGGCCGATCCTGACGATGGTGATGGAAGTGCTGCCCTTCACCGTCACCCTGACCTTCGCCTCGATCGGCCTCGCGATCATCCTCGGCCTGCCGCTCGGCGCCTATGCCGCGACGCATCCGGATTCGATCGGCGATCGCATCGGCGCGGTGCTGTCGGTCTCCTTCATCGCCATGCCGAATTTCGTGGTGGCGATCTTCCTCCTCCTGATCTTCTCGATCTGGCTCGACTGGCTGCCGGTGCTCGGCGCCGGCGAGCCCGGCAACTATCTCGACCAGCTGGTGCGTCTGATCCTGCCGTCGGTATCGCTGGCGCTGGGCTGGGTCGGCTATATCGCGCGCCTCGTCCGCTCGTCGCTGCTTGAGGTGATGGGCGAGCCCTATATCCGCACGGCGCGCGCCTACGGCGTCTCCGACACCAAGATCATCTACAAATACGCATTGAAGAATGCCGCAATCCCGACCGTCGCCATCCTCGGCCTCGGCATCGGGCGCCTCCTCGGCGGCGCGATCTTCGCCGAGATCATCTTCGCCCGGCCGGGCATCGGCAAGCTGGTCTACGACGCGATCCTGACCCGCAACTATCCGGTGGTGCAGGCTGGCGTTCTGGTCGTCGTGCTGCTGTTCGTGCTGACCAACCTGCTGGTCGACATGTCCTACGGCTGGCTCGATCCGCGCATGCGGCAATCGGCCCGCGCCGGCGGTGGCCACTGATGCGCGGCGTGCTTGCCCAGATCTGGCGCCGCTCGACCGGCCGGCTCGGCCTGGTCCTGGTCGTGGTCATCCTGATCGCCGGCCTTGGCGCCCAGGTGATCTCGCCCTACGACCCCAACGAGCTCGACATCCTCAACCGCTTCTCGGATCCCTCCTGGATCCACCCGATGGGCACCGACCATCTCGGCCGCGACCTGTTCAGCCGCATGCTCTACGGCACGCAGATCGCGCTGCTGGTCGCGGTCTCGACCATCGTCATCTCGCTGGTCGCCGGCACCTTGATGGGCATCGCCGCGGCCTATGCCCCGCGCGAGGTCGAGCGGGCGATCCTGATCCTGTTCGACATCATCTCGTCGTTCCCGAGCCTCGTCTTCGCGCTGGCCGTGGTGGCGCTGCTGGGGCCGGGCCTGGGCAAGGTCGTGCTGATCGTCTCGGTCACCCTGCTGCCGCATTTCGGCCGCGTCGCCCGCGCCCAGGTACTGTCGCTCAAGAACGCGCCGTTCCTTGAGGCTGAACGCGTGCTGGGTGCGTCGCGCGCCCGGCTGGTGCTGGTCCATATCGTGCCCAACATCATGGGCCCGCTGGTTGTGCTGGCCTCGATGGACATTCCGGTCGTCATCACCATCGAGGCGGGCCTCTCCTTCCTCGGCGTCGGCGTGCCGCCGCCTTTGGCCAGCTGGGGCACGCTGCTCAACGACGGCTACGCCAACCTGACCGAGACCATCTGGCCGGTGACCTTCGCAGGGCTGATGCTGACGCTCGCGACCCTCGGTTTCACCCTGTTCGGCGAAGCGCTGCGCGACGCCATCGACCCCAAGCTGAAGACCGATCGATGAACGGGGGCGGCACGATGAACACCAGCCCGCTGCTCGAGGTCCGCAATCTCGACCTCGATTATGCCACCGCCCGCGGCACCGCCCAGGTGCTGCGCCAGGTCAACCTGACCATCCCGAAGAACCGCATCGTCGGCGTGGTCGGCGAAAGCGGCTCGGGCAAGTCGACCTTGGCCTCCGTCATCATGCGGCTGTTGCCGGCCAACCTGTCGCGGCTGTCGGGCGAGGTGCTGCTGGACGGCGCCGACCTCCTGCGGCTCGACCAGGCCGGCATGACCCGGGTGCGCGGCAACAAGGTCGCGATGATCTTCCAGGATCCGATGACCGCGCTGAACCCGGTGTTCACCATCGAGACCCAGATGGTCGATATCCAGCGCGGCAAGTTTCCCGGCCGCTCGAAAGGCGAGCTGCGCGACCGGGCGCTCGACATGATGGCCAAGGTCGGCATTCCCGATCCGGTGCGGCGCATCACCGCTTACCCGCATCAATTCTCCGGCGGCATGCGCCAGCGCATCATGATCGCCATGGCCCTGCTGGTCGAACCCGACCTGCTGATCGCCGACGAGCCGACCACCGCGCTCGACGTGACGATCGAGGCGCAGATCATCCGGCTGCTCGAACAGATCCGCGAGAATTTCTCCGGTTCGATCCTGTTCATCTCGCACAGCCTCGGCGTCATCTCGACGCTCTGCGACGAGGTCGTCGTCATGTATGCCGGCAGCGTGGTCGAGCAGGCCCCGGCGCGCGAGCTGTTCCTGTCGCCGCGCCATCCCTATACCCGGGCGCTGCTCTCCTGCGAAATCAGCGAGTCGGATGCCGACGACGCCGCCCTGCGCTCGATCCCCGGCAACGTGCCCGACCTGTTCGACCTCGAACCCGCCTGCATCTTCGCCGCGCGCTGCGGCCAGGCCGAGGATCGCTGCCGCCGCGCGGTGCCGCCGTTGCGCGAACTGGCGCCCGGCCACCGCGCCGCCTGTGTGCTGGCATGACCGCCCCGCTGCTCGAAATCGATGACGTCTCCGTCGTCTACGGCGGCACCGTCCATGCGGTCGACGGCGCGACCTTCGCGCTGAACCAGGGCGGCACGCTCGGCCTGGTCGGCGAAAGCGGCTCGGGAAAAACCACCTTGATCAAGGTGGTGCTGGGGCTGATCCCGCCCACCAAGGGGGCGGTGCGCTTCGACGGCCGCGACGTGACGCGCTTCAAGGGGGCGGAGCGCATGTGGTTCCGCGCCCAGGCCCAGATGATCTTCCAGGATCCGGCCTCGTCCCTGTCGCCGCGCCTGACGCTCCGCCGCATCCTCGAGGAACCGCTGGTCATCCATGGCCTCAAGCTCAAGGAGCATTGGCCGCGGGTGCTGGAGCTGATGTCGGCGATCGGGCTGAAGGAAGCCCAGCTCGACCGCTATCCCCACCAGGTCTCGGGCGGCCAGGCCCGCCGCGTCGGCATAGCGCGCGCGCTGATCCTCAACCCGCGCCTGGTCGTCGCCGACGAACCGACCGCGGGCCTCGACGTCTCGATCCAGGGCGACCTGCTGAACCTGATGCACGATCTGCAGCAGCGCCTCGGCCTGACCTATCTGATGGTCAGCCACAACCTGAGTGTCGTGCGCAAGGTGACCGACAGCGTCGCGGTGATGTATCTCGGCAAGCTGGTCGAGACCGGGCCGACCCCGGCCGTGTTCAGGACGCCGGCCCACCCCTATACCCGTGCGCTGATCTCGGCCAATCCGGTGATCGACCCGGAGCGCAAGCGTAAGCACGTGATCCTCGAGGGCGAGGTACCCAGCCCCTTCAACCTGCCGCCCGGCTGCCGTTTCCAGACGCGCTGCCCGCTGGCGCAGGACCGCTGCCGTATCGAGCCGCCGGCCCTGCGGCCGGTAGGCCGCGGCCAGAACGTCGCCTGTCATTTTCCGCTGACGGATCAGGAGTAATCCATGCCCGCGATTTCCATCACCTATCTGAACGGCCACGACGTCGAGAAGCTGGCGCTGACCGACGCGGAAATCCTCGCCGCGGTCGAGGAAGGCCTGCGCGCCCAGGGCAACGGCCAGACGGTGATCGAGCCGCGCATGCACCTGATCCCGGAAAGCTCGGACAAGGGCCATTTCAACGTGCTGCGCGGCGTGGTCAAGCCGCTCGGCCTCGCCGGTGTCAAGATCGTCGGCGATTTCGTCGACAACTACAAGCAGGGCCTGCCCTCCGAGATGGCCGTGCTGAACCTGTTCGACCCCGAGACCGGCATGCCCAAGGCGATCATCGACGCCACCGCGATCACCGAGATGCGCACCGGCGCCATCACCGCGCTGGGCGGCAAGTATCTCGGCCGCAAGGGCTCTAAGGTGCTGGGCCATATCGGCGCGCGCGGCACCGCCTACTGGAACGTCCGCCTGCTCGACCATTTCTTCGACTTCGAGGAAATCCGCGTCCATTCCCGCCGCAAGGAAAGCCGCGACGGCTTCGCCGAGAAGCTGTCGGCCGACCTGGGCAAGAAGGTCGTCGCCACGCAAGATTGGGAAAGCTGCCTGAAGGATGCCGACGTCATCGTCGAAGCCTCGCGCCTGCCCGAACCGACGCCGATGCTGAAGACGTCGTGGATCAAGAAGGGCGCGTTCGTGGTGCCCTACGGCACGATGTCGGCGGTCGAGCTGTCCTTGACCGACATCATGGACAAGATGGTGGTCGACGACTGGGGCCAGTGCCGCAAGGGCCTGCCGTTCGGCGCGCTGCGCCAGCATGTCGACCAGGACAAGCTGAACGAAAACAACCTGCACGCCGAGCTCGGCCAGATCGTCGCCGGCAAGAAGACCGGCCGCGAGCGCGACGACGAAACCATCCTGTTCTGGCACCGCGGCCTGTCGCTCAGCGACATCGCGCTGGGCCATGCGCTGCTGCAGAAGGCAGCCAGGCAGGGCCTGGGCCAGACGCTGCCGTTCGCTTAAGCCAGGAAGAACCGTTCCAGGGCGGCGGCCGTGGCCCCGGGGTTTTCCTCGGGGAAGAAATGGCCGCCGTCGATTGCCGCACCGCTGACCTGATCGGCATAGCGCCGCCACAGGGCCAGCGGGCCGCCTTCCGCCGCATACCAGCCGTCCACCGCGCCGCCGGCGCTCCACAGGGCCAGCAACGGGCAGGCCATGCGCCGGCCTTCGGCATCATGCGCCCGGTCCAGGCTCGCCGCCGCGCGATACTCCTCGCAAATCGCATGGACATGCGCGGGATCGCGCAAGGCATCGACATAAGCCTCGACCACGGACGCGGGGAAGACATCCGCGCGCGATCCCCATTGGCTGATCGCATCCTCCACGATGGCCTGCGGCGCGGCCGCGATCAGCCGCTCGGGCAGCGGCGCCGACTGGGCCAGTAGGCTCCACGGCCAGAAGGCGAGGGCGAACCGGGCATCCGCGCGATCCCAGGCGGCCTTGGTCGGGACGATGTCGAGCACGGCGCAGGCGGTGACGCGGTCGGGATGATCGAGCGCCAGGCGATAGGCGACGCGACCGCCGCGATCATGGCCGGCGACGGCGAACCGGTCATGGCCGAGGCGCTCCATCACGGCGACCATGTCGGCCGCCATGGCACGTTTCGAGTTGGGGGCATGATCGGGCGCCGTCGGCGGACACCCGCTGCGCCCGTAACCGCGCAGATCGGCACAGACGACCGTGAACCGCCGGGCGAGGATCGGCGCGACGTCCCGCCACATCAGATGCGTCTCGGGAAAGCCGTGCATCAGCAGCACGGGCGGCCCGGCACCGCCCGCCCGCACGAAGATCGCGGTTTCCGAAGTCTCGATCGTCTGCGCCGAAAATTCATCGAACATCGGGGGCTTCCGGGCCAGTTCGATGAGAGAACGCGTGGTTGCGGGAAAAGTTGAAAGAGAGCGATTGAAATTCTGTACAGATCATGGGCATTTTTCTGCCGGAGGGCAGAAATGACCGTCTATGGCTTGAGTGATGCCCGCAATCGGTTGCCAGGCTTGCTGCGGCAGGTCGAAAAGGGCGAAGATGTCGTTATCCCGCGGCATGGGGTGCCGGTTGCTCGCTTGGTGCCGGCTGACCAGGCTGTTGTCCGGCCGGCATCACGCTCGCTAGCCCGACTGATCGCCGCGATCCCGCAGGCGCCGGACGACGAAGAAGATGCGCTGTTCGAGCGCGCGAAGATCACGCTGCGCGATATCGAGTTCTGACCGGTGTACCTGCTGGACACTGATGTTCTCTCGGCGACGCGCAACGTGAAAGATTTCCTGCCTACGGGCGTGGCCGTGGTCAATCCAGTCGACTGACGATCACGGCCACCGCAGGCACGGGTGTTCAGTCCCCAATGTACTTCGCGAACGCCGCGAGGTCGACGTTGCCGCCGGAGAGCAGCACGCCGACGCGCTTGCCCTTGACCGGCCAGACGCCGCCGAGCGCGGCGGCGGCGGCGAGGCATCCGGTCGGCTCGACCACCATCTTCATCCGCTCGGCGAAGAAGCGCATCGCCTGGATCAGCTGATCGTCCGTCACGGTGACGATGTCCTTCACCAGCCGGCGGATGATCGGGAAGGTGTAGTCGCCGAGATAGGGTGTCAGCGCGCCGTCGGCGATCGACTTCGGGATCGCGATCCGCACGATCTCGCCCGAGCGGAACGAGCGCTGGCCGTCATTGCCGGCCTCGGGTTCGACGCCGACCACGTCGCAGCCGGGGCTGAGCGCCGCCGCCGACAGGGCCGAGCCCGACAGGAAGCCGCCGCCGCCGAGGCAGACCATGAGCACGTCGAGCGGGCCGACTTCCTCGATCAGTTCCTTGGCGGCGGTGCCCTGGCCGGCGATGACGTCGGGATGATCGTAGGGCGGGATCAGCGTCGCGCCGCGCTCGGCGCAGATCCGGGCGGCGATCGCCTCGCGGCTGTCGGTGCCGTAGCGATCGTAGAGCACGATCTCGCCGCCATAGCCCGCGGTCGCCGCGCGCTTGATGGCCGGGGCGTCGGCCGGCATCACGATGGTCACGGCGACGCCGAGCAGGCCGCCGGCCGCCGCCAGCGCCTGGGCGTGGTTGCCGGACGAATAGGTGACGACGCCGCGGGCGCGTTGCGCCGGCGTCAGCGCCGCGATCGAGTTGTAGGCGCCGCGGAACTTGAAGGCGCCGGCGCGCTGGAAATTCTCCGCCTTGAAGAACAGCTGCGCCCCGGTCCGCGCATCGGCGGTGCGCGAGGTCAGGACGGGGGTGCGATGGGCCTGGCCGGCCAGCCGGCCAGCGGCCTGGACCACGTCGTCATAGGTCGGGAGGGTGAGGGGCATCGGGGCCTCGTCTGCATCTGATGGCCGGAGCCTACGCCGGGAATGCGCGGTTGTGCCGCAATGTCGTATTGCATAAATTGCAACGATGTCGCGCGCCAAGACCCGGCTGGAAGCCATCCGCATCGCCGAGCTCTCGGCCTTCTGCCTGGTGGCGGAAAAGCGCTCGTTCGTCGATGCGGCCCGGGCGCTGGGTGCGACGCCGAGCTCGACCACCCGGGCGGTTCAGGCGGTCGAGGCGCTGGTCGGCCAGGAACTGATCAGCCGCACCCGGCGCGCCGTGGCGCTGACGCCGGCCGGCGAGAGCTATTACGAGATCGCCAAGGCGGCGTTGCGCCAGTTGCAGGCCGGCACCGAGGCGGTATCGCGCGCCGGCCTGGAGCTGCGCGGTTGGGTGCGGTTCTCGGCCCCGGCGGTGTTCGCGAGCTTCTTCCTGCCCGGCGTGCTGGCCGAGATCGCGGAGCGGCACGAGAACCTGCGGCTCGACGTGACTTATACCGATGCCCGGGTCGATCCGGCCCAGGCTGGCCTCGACTTCGCCATCCGCGGCGCCTTTCCCGGCGACAGCGACCTGATCGGCCAGACGCTTTGGCGGTATGACCGCTATCTCTGCGCCAGCCCCGACTACGTCGCGGCCCACGGCCTGGCGCTCGAACCCGACGATCTTGCCCGCCATCGAGTGGTCATGCATACCGGCCCGCGGATCCTCAGCGACTGGACCCTGCGGCGCGGCGAGACGCGGCACCGGCTGCGGGTCAGCCCGGCGCATCGCGTCGACAGCGGCGCGGCGCTGGTGGCGCTGGTCGAGCGGGGCCTCGGGATCGGCCGGCTGGCCAGCTGGATCGCCGATCCGCTGCTTGCCGCCGGCCGGCTGGTCCGGGTCTGCCCGGGCTACGTCGTCGTCTCGCCTTCGGGCCGGCAGCCCGAAATCCATGCCGTCTATCGCAGCCGGGGCCTGAGCCGGCGGGCGCGGGTGATCCTCAAGGAAATCCGTCAGCGCGCGCCGGATGCGCCGGCCGCATGAATAGGCGTATACTGGGGGTGGATTTCCATCTCACGGAGCGGGAATGATTCTGCATCGCCGCGCGATGCTGCTGCTGGGTTGCCTGATCCTGGCTGGTTCGCCGGCCCGGGCCGGCGACCTTTTGCGTATTGTCACCCCGTTCCGGCCGCCTTACGTGGTCAGTAGCGGCGCAGGCTTCGCCGAGGGCCCGGCGATCCGGTTGATTCAGCGTATGGCGGAACTGGCCCAGCTCGAGCCGGCGGTGGAAGTCCTGCCGTTCGAGCGTGCCTTGCTCAACCTCGATCGCGGCGACACGCTCTACCCTGCCTTGCTGCGCACGCCGACCCGCGAAAGCCGCTATCAGTGGATCGGCGAAGTCTTCACCGACCATGCCGTGCTGTTCACCCGCAAGGGCGCGCCCGTCGTCCGCAGCCTGGCCGAGGCGCGGCAGTTCGGCGCCGTCAGCGTCATGCGCGGCTCCGAGCTTGCCACGCTGATGAAAGCCGCCGGCCTGAGCAATATCACGGTCGAGACCAGCGACAACGACAATGCCCGCATGCTGGCCGCCGGCCGCGTCGATGCCTGGTTCGCGCCATCCTCGGTGGGCCACGCCGTGTGGGAACGCCAGGCGTTCGATCCCGCCGACCTGCAGGCCTCCGGCCCGCTGGCGCGGCTTTCCTTCTGGGTGGCGGCGGCCCAGAATCTTGATCCCGCCGTGGTGATGCGGTTGCGCCAAGCCTATGCCGACCTGCGCGCGACCGGCGAATACGACCAGATCGTCGCGGGCCTGCGCGAACCGCCGTCCTAATCCTTCAGACCTCGCCGCGGAGCTGCCGCAGGAAGCGCGGCACGTCGGTCGGGCGGTAGACGGCGGCGCGGATCAGCGTGTCGAAATGGCGTGACAGCGTGCGGATCTGCTCGGTGGCGCTGAACACGAAATACATCTGCCCGATATAGACCGCCGCCCGCAGCGGTCCGAAGATGGTCAGCGGCGCCGAATAGACCTGGCGGCGGTCGTAGAGATACCAGCGAAAGGTAGGATAGAGTTCCTCGGTCAGCTCGATCAGGCGGTCGATCTGGGCGCGGCGCACCGTGGCGCTCAAGCCGCGCCAGCGGCCCTCGCCGCGGGCGAAGGCCTCCAGGCCCTGGAATTCGTCGCAGGCCTCCATGTCGCTGTCGGGCCGACGCATATAGGCGAGGCGGGCATGCGCCGTCTCGATGCCGCGCTGCGGGCCGCGGCCGGCGAAATCGTCGTATTCGAAGCGCAGCACCGCCTCGGTCTTCAACAGGTCGGGGAAGTTCGAGGGCACCGTGCGGATCTTGTAGCCCTCGGCCTCGACATGCCAGCGCATCAGCCGCTCGTCGATCGGCGAGGGCGCGTCGTGTTCGACCGTCATCGCCTCGGCGACGATATCGGCGCCGAGCTGCTCGCGCTGGGTCAGGCCGAGCAGCCAGTCGAGCGAGACCTTCGATTGCTGGGCGATCGCCACGAGCGAATCGGCCCGGGGCAGGCGGTCGTTGGCTTCCGACAGCAGCTGCGACAGGGTCGAGCGGTCGATGCCGACCGCCAGCGCATAGGCGGTCTGGCTGAGACCTGAGCGGTCGATGACCGCGGCCAGCCGGTCGCGGAAAACCTTGACGGTGTCGCGACGATCCATGTGTTTCCACCACAGTTGATGTGAAAACACATCGTATAGGGATTTTGATTACCAAGTAAGGCGGAATGTGCGCATTCCCGCGTTGCGCCCTTTTTCCGCCAAGTCTTTGATATCAGGGAGTTTCAACCCTGGACCCGTCAGATGCCCCGCCGCCCGATCCGTTCCGTCGAACTGCCCACCTGGGCCCTGATCGCCGTCGTCTATGGCGGGTGGCTTACCGTGACTTACAATTACGACGCGTTGCCCTGGTGGGCGGTGCTACTGCTGGGCGCGTGGTTCACCGCCTGGCACATGAGCCTGCAGCATGAAGTCCTGCATGGCCATCCGACCCGCTCGCAGACCGTCAACGACCTGATCGGCTTCGTCCCACTGAGCCTGTGGCTGCCCTACGAGATTTACCGGATCGAGCATCTGCGCCATCACCGCGAGCCGTATCTGACCGACCCGCTGGAGGATACCGAAAGCTATTACGTCACTGCCGACGAATGGGCCCGGCGCGGCCGGCTGCACCGCGCGCTGACCATCGTCTGCAACACCATGGCCGGCCGCATCCTCGTCGGCCCGGCGCGCTCGATCGTCGGCTTCCTGGTGCGTGAAGCGGGCAAGGTCTGGCGCGGCGAGGGGCGGGCGCGGGCGATCTGGGCCCGGCATCTCGGCGGCTGCGCCGTCGTCGCCTGGTGGCTGGTCGCGGTCTGCGACATCCCGCTATGGGCCTATGTCGCGCTGTTCATCTATCCGGGCTACATGCTGGCGCTGATCCGCTCGTTCGCCGAGCATCGCGCCGCCGGCCTGCCGGCCCATCGCACCGCGATCGTCGAGAATGCGCCGGTGCTGGGCCTGCTGTTCCTGCACAACAACCTGCATGTCGTGCATCACCAGCGGCCGAACCTGCCGTGGTACGAGATCCCGCGCCTGTATCGTGCCCATCGCGAGGCGCTGATCGCGGGCAATGGCGGGCTGGTCTATGACGGCTATGTCGACGTCGCCCGCCGGCATCTGTTCACGCCGCATCACCAGCCCGTGCACCCCAGCGCCTGAGCGTCAGGCCAGCCAGGCCGCGATCTGCTCGTCGGTCAGGTTGCCGCCGCAAAGCGGCGTGGCGACCGTGCGGCCGGCGAAACGTTCGGGCGTGCCGAGCAGCGCGGCCAGGCCGGCCACCCCGGCCGGCTCGATCACCAGCCCCAGCCGGCGATGCACGAGGCGCATCGCCCGGCGGATCGCGCCTTCCTCGACCGTCACCCCCTCGTCGATCGTCGCGGCCATCGCCGCGACCGCTTCCGGCACCGGCACGCGCACGGCGATGCCGTCGGCGATGGTGGCGGCCTCGGCCGTTTCGAGGCAGCGTCCGGCGGCGAAGGATTGCGCCATTGCCGGCGCGCCGGCCGCGGCCACCGCGATGACGCGGGTGGCGGCATGCGTCGACTTGATCCAGGCGCCCATGCCGGTCGCCAACGCGCCGTTGCCCAGCGGGATCAGCATGAAATCGGGGCGCAGGCCGGCCTGGTCGATTTCCCAGGCGATGGTGCCGGCACCCTCGGCGATCGTCGCCTCGGCGCCATCCTCGACAAAGCGGCCGCCGGTTTCGGCGGCATAGGCGCGGGCGGCGTCTTTCGCGGCATCGAAATCGCGGCCGCGCTGGCGGATCTCGGCGCCCAGCCGGCGCATCGCGGCGACCTTCAGCGCATTGGCGGTCTCGGCGGCGAAGACCGTCAGCTTGCGGCTGCGCCGCGTGGCAACGTAGGCGAGCCCCTGGCCGAAATTGCCGGCCGAGGCCGCGACCAGCGGCCGGTCGTCGCCGGCCGAGGCGGCGCGGGCCATGAACCAGTCGGCGCCGCGCCCCTTGAACGAGCGGATCGGCGTCAGGCTCTCGACCTTGGCCCAGACGCGCGCGCCGGTCTCGTCGTCGAGCGCGTCGTGGCGGATCAGCGGGGTGGCGCGGAATTCGGGAAGGATCGCGGCCGCGGCGGCGGCGATCGCCTGGGGATCGGGTGTGGCATCGGTCATGGCCGGCACTCTAGCCGACGGTCCTCGCGATCATCTCGCAAACCGGGCCGCGCCGACGCGGCGATTTCGCGCGGGTCACGGGGTTTCCATGTAGACCGCGTCGTCGCCATAGGTGGCGAGTTTGGCGGCCAGCGCCGCATCGGGGGCGACGGTGGCGAAGCCGTAGCGTGCCCACATGACGGCGGTGGCGTTGACCGAGGTCAGCGCCAGCCGGTGCAGGCCGAGCTCGGCCGCCAGTTGCCGCAGCCGCCCGACCAGGCGTTCGGTCAGTTTCCGGCCGCGCGCCGCCGGCAGGATCGCGACATCGTGCAGGTAGAGGCAGTCGGCAGCCGGCGGTATGGCGCCGAGCAGGCTGTCGAGCGCCGGCGGCCGGCCGAGCAGCCAGGGATGGGCGACGGCATAACCGACCGGCCCCTCCGGCGCGTCGGCGATCAGGCTGCCGGCCGGGAACAGCGCCAGGCGCTCGACGAAGACTTCCGGCCGTTCGTGGAACGACGGGTGGATCAGCCCGGCGATGCGCTCGACCGCGTCGATGTCGCCCTCGGCCATCGGCCGCCAGGCCGGCGGCGCGCTCATTGGTTGCCTGCCCGGCGATGGGCGGCGCGCACCCGTCGCGTCACCATCCAGACCGCGAAGGCCACGAGCGGCACGGCGGCCGCCATCACCGATCCGGCCGCGCCGCCGTCCAGCGGCTTGACGACGTAACCCAGCAGGCTGACGACGTAATAGCTGATCGCCGCGACCGACAGCCCCTCGACGGTTTCCTGCAGGCGCAGCTGCAGCCGCGCCCGCCGGTCCATCGAGGAGAGCAGGTCGCGGTTCTGCCGCTCCAGCGCGATATCGACCCGGGTGCGCAGGAGGTTGGCACAGCGCGAGATGCACCAGGACAGCTGGTCCAGCCGCTTTTCCATCGTCGCGCAGGTGCGCATGGCCGGCACCAGCCGGCGGTCCATGAATTCGCGCATCGTCTGATACCCCGGGATCGGCGTTTCGGCCAATCGCTCCAGCCGCGATTCCACCAGCGCGTGATAGGCGGTGGAGGCGCTGAAGCGATAGGCGGTCGAGGATACGATGCCCTCGACCTCGGCGGCGAGCGTCATCAGCCGGCCGAGCAGCGCCTCGTCCTGTTCGGGGCCGCCGGTGCCCGCGACCTCGGCGGTCAGCACCGATGATTGCCGATCGATCGCCGCGACCCGCGGCGCGATGCCGCGCGCCTGGGGCAGGCCGAGCAGGGCCAGCGTGCGATAGGTCTCGATCTCGCATAGCCGCTGGACCAGCCGGCCGACCCGCCGCGGATCGATCGCCGGTCCGGTCACCAGCATGCGGGTGGCGCCGTCGGCATGGATGCGGAAATCGGTCCAGAGTTCTACGGCGCCGCGCCCGACGGTGGCGCCGCACAGCGAATCCGGCACGAACCAGCGCCCCAGCGCGGCGGGGTCGGTGCCGCCGTCAGTCCCCGGCTTGACCGCCAGATGCAGCGCGACCAGGAGGTCGCCCGGAATCGCCTGCAGCCAGTCGGCCGGCACCGCCCTGGCGGCGACGTCGTCGAACGGGTCGGCCGGCAGCCCGGCCCGGAACAGGGTGCAGGTGGTGAATTCGTGGTGCCGCTCCCACTTCAGGCGAAAGCTGCCGAAATCGGCGGCGAAGTGGCTGGCCTGCTCATCGGGCGGGTCGATCCCGTGGCGGCGGCAGAGCTGGGCGAGATGGCTGCGATCGGCCGCGGCCGATCCTTCGCCGCGGAGGAAGGCCAGATGCGTCACCTGATGCGGCGGATCGACGATCGGAAAGGGACGGGCATGCAATTCGTTGGTCAGCGCGAAGCGCAGCGGATGCTGACGGATGCCGTCCATCGCTCTTCTCCCGGAACGGTTGTGCATCGATTCGAAAGGCGGCGGCGTGAAGTGGCACGGAAAGCCTGTCAAGACAAATTTGCATGTAGCCGATGGCTATGATAGATTGCCGTCAGTAGGACGGCTATCCAGAAGGAGTGACAGCCGTGTTGGATCTTCGCATTCAGCCGTTGCCGCCGGAGACACTGGCGGCCCAGCGGCCCGCCGTCGAACCTGCGCGCCCCGCGGTTGCTCCCGCGGCTTCGGCCTCCGAGGGCAATGGCAGCGGCGGCGCCACCGGCAATGGCGGCACCGAGACGCCGCGGGACCAGTACGTCTCGCCATTCATCACGATCGATCCGACCTCCGGCCTCGTCATCACCGAATATCGCAATTCCGCCACCGGCGAACTGCAGCAGCAGTATCCCAGCGAAAAGGTCGTGCGCGAATATCGCAACATGCAGCCGCCCGCGGTCACGCCGAGCGGCGGGCGGG
>JAEYTW010000019.1 GCA_023433835.1 Pseudomonadota bacterium
CCATCATCGTCGCCATGCAGAACTATCTCGCCTCGATCGGCGAATGGGTGCTGGTCGTCCAGGGCATCGTCTTCGTCGTCATCGTCATGGCCTTCCGCAAGGGCATCGTCGGCGAGATCGCCGAGCGATTCAAGCGCCGCTTCGCCGACTGAATTCCCGGCGGCTGCCTCCCCGGGATTAACTCGCGCCGCCGCAAGATCCTTGCGGCGGCGTTTTCTTGTTCCTGACGTATCAATAAGTTGACGTATTTCCGATGACGTGGGACCATCCGTCCAACGTTCCGCAATGGGAGGAAACATCATGAAGCAACTGGCAATGCCGGTTCTCGCATCCGTTCTGCTGGCCACGGCACCCGCGATGGCCCAGGTCAAGATCGGCGTGCTGAACGATCAGTCCGGCCCCTATTCCAGCATCACCGGCGTCGGCTCGGTCGCCGCCGCCAAGATGGCGATCGAGGATTTCGGCGGCAGCGTGCTGGGCAAACCGATCGAGATCGTCTCGGCCGATCACCAGAACAAGCCCGACGTCGGCGCAGGGATCGCGCGCCGCTGGTTCGACACCGAGGGTGTCGGCGCCATCTTCGACATCTACAATTCCGGCGTCTCGCTCGCCGTGCAGAAGCTGGCCGAGGAAAAGGACAAGATCCTGGTCGTGTCGATGGCCTCCAGCCGCGACATCTCCGGCAAGTTCTGTTCGCCCAACGGCATGCAGTGGGCCAATGACGGCTACGAGGTCGCCAACCTGACGATCAAGGGTGCCTCGGCGCCCGACGCCAATTCCTGGTACTTCATCACCGTCGACTACGCCGCCGGCCATTCGATCGAGAAGGATTCCACCAAGCTCGTGGAGGCCGCGGGCGGCAAGGTGCTCGGCTCGGTCCGCTTCCCGCTCGGCTCGAACGATTTCTCGTCGTTCCTGCTGCAGGCGCAGGGTTCGAAGGCCAAGTCGATCGGCCTGATCGGCGGCGGGGCCGACCTGATCAACGCCACCAAGCAGGCCGGCGAATTCCAGATCCGCGAAGCCGGCCAGCGCTTCGTGCCGTTCTCGATGACCACCGAGGACGTCTATGCCATGGGCAACAAGACCACCCAGGGCATGCCGCTGGTGCAGAGCTTCTACTGGAACGAAAACGATGCCTCGCGCGCCTGGACCGAGCGGTTCAAGAAGGCCGCCCGGCGCATGCCGACCGACCCGCAGGCCAATATCTATTCGGCCGTCAGCCATTATCTGAAGGCGGTCAAGGCGGCGGGCACCACCGACACCAAGGCGGTGCTGGCCAAGATGAAGGAAACGCCGGTCGAGGATTTCTTCACCGCCGGCGCCAAGATCCGTGCCGACGGCCGCCTGATGCGCGACGTCTATTTCGCCGAAGCCAAGGCGCCGGGCGACATGCAGGGCCCGGACGATCTTCTCAAGCTGGTCAAGAAGTACACCGGCCAGGAAGCCTTCATCCCGGCCGACCAGAGCGAATGCCCGCTCCTCAAGAAGTAGGCGGCTGACAAAAAGGGCCGGGTTCGCGATGGCGGACCCGACCCTTTCTTTTTTTGCGGAAATGACACAGGCGGCGCTGCGCTTTCCCTGGATTCCGGCTTTCGCCCATAGGCGGCGACTTGACTTCAGTGTTCCCCCAGGAGCCATCGTCATCCTCGCGAAAGCGGGGATCCAGGGCAAGAACGCCGCAAGCGGCACCGCGCTTTCCCTGGGCCCCGGGTCAAGCCCGGGGCGACGATTGGATTTTAAGTTGCCATCCCGGCCCAAAGTCAGCGCCCATGGGATTTCGCCGGAGTGACGGCGAAGAAATTATAGGAATAAAACGTCATTCCGGGCGCAGCGAAGCGGAGACCCGGAATTCAGGGAAAGCACGATGCCGTCCGCGGCGCCCTCTCCCTGGCCCCTCCAACTCAGAGCAGCGCCTTCAGCTCCTCCTTCTTGACCTTGCCCGTCGCCGTCATCGGCAGGGCCTCGGCAATGCGGATCTCCGGGATCTTGTAGACCGCCAGCCGCTCGCGGCAGAACGCCTTGAGCTCATCGGCCGTCACCCCGCCCTGGACGGTGATGAAGGCCACCGGCACCTGGCCCTTCTCGTCATCCTCGCGGCCGATGACGCCCGAGCCGGTGACGCCGGCATGCTGGCCCAGCACGGCCTCGATTTCGGCCGGGAACACGCTCATCCCCTTGACCTTCAGCATCTCCTTGCGGCGGCCGAGGAAATGGACGGTGCCGCCCTCGCCGATCATGCCGAGATCGCCGGTGCGCAGCCAGCCGCCGACGATCGCCTCGGCCGTTGCCTCCGGCTTGTTCCAGTACCCCTTCAGCAGCGAGGGCGAGCGCACGCAAAGCTCGCCCTCGACACCCAGCGGCATCAGCCTGTCGGATCCGAATTCGAGGATCTTGAACTGCGTCCCCGGCACCTGCAGGCCGCAGAACACCTGCGTGGCCCGCAGGTCGGCATCGCCGTCCTGGTGGCCGCGGGTGAAGGTATCGAAGGAATGGGTCTCGGTCATGCCCCAGGCGGCTTCCCGCAGGGTCGAGCCGGTCAGCGCGCGCCAGCCGTCGCGGAAGGTCGTGTTCAGCTTCTTGACGAAGGAGGCGACCATCACCTCGCGCAGCGAACGCAGATCGAACTGCTCGACGCGCTTGTCCTCCATCACCTGCACGGCATTGTCGACCAGCATCAGCGCGACCGTCACCTTGTGGCGCTCGACCGCCGCGGCCCAGGCCAGCGGATCCCAGCGGGCCAGCAGCACGCAGGTGGCGCCGGTGACGATCGGCAGCAGGATGCCGCCGTCCTGTCCCGCCACCCAGAAGATCGGCCAGAAGTTCAGGACGACGTCGTCTGCCCCGATATCGGCCGAGATCGACGATATCGTCGCGCCGGTATAGAGCATGTTGCCCTGGCTGTGGATGCAGCCCTTGGGCATGCCGGTGGTGCCGCCGGTGTAGTTCAGCGCCGCCATGTCGTCGAGGCCGACCTCGACCGCCGGCACGGGCCCGGTTTCCGCCGCCAGGGCCTGCATCAGGTCAGCAACATCGGGCGCGGTCGCCCGCGGCGCGGTCAGGCCGGCCGGCAGCGGCCCGACCGGCTCGTCGGGCAGCGCATCGAGGAACGAGGTCGAGAACACATGCCGCAGGCTGGTCTGCGGCCGGGCGGTCGCGGTCACCGTCAGCAACTGGTCATGGGCGACCATCACGGTCGCGCCGGTATCGTTCAGCTCGTAGACCAGTTCGCCCTCGGTGAACATCGGGTTGACCGGCACATGGACGCAGCCGGCCTTCAGGATGCCGAAGAAGGCGACGTAGAACTGCGGGCAGTTCGGCAGGAACACGGCGACCCGGTCGCCCTTGACCAGGCCGAGGCGATGGAGCAGCGCGGCGAAGCGATCGGACAGCCGGTCCAGTTCGCCCCAGCTCAGGCCGCGGCCATAGAACAGCACCGCCGCCTTGTCCGGCATGCGGCGCGCCCATTCGCGCAAATACCCGGTCAGCGGGTTGCGGCCGAGCGGATAGCGCTGCCCGGTCGGCACGCCGGCAGGCCAGCGCGCCTCGGCCAGCCCGGCGACATGCCGCAGATAGCTTTCCTCGTTCGCCAGATAGGCGTCGGTCATTGTTTCCTCCTCCCTAAAAAGAACTCACCAGACGTCGACGGCTTTGCGGGCCTTCTGGTGCTGGGCCGGCACGGCGCGCAGGCCGGCCAGGATCAGGCTGCGCGTTTCCGCCGGGTCGATCACGTCGTCGATCTCGAGGAAGCTTGCGACACTCAGCGCCTTGTTCTCCTCATAGGCCTGGGCCACCTTGGCATCGAACCAGGCCTTGCGCGCCGCCGCATCCTCGATCGCCGCCATCTCCTTGCGATAGGCGAGCTTGACGCCGCCTTCGAGACCCATCGAGCCGAATTCGCCGGTCGGCCAGGCGAGCGTCATGAACGACGCGTGCGTCGAGCCCGCCGCCATCGCCAGCGCGCCGAGGCCGTAGCCCTTGCGCAGCACGACGGTGAAATAGGGCACGCTCGCGGCCGCGGCGGCAACGAACATGCGGCTGACGTGGCGGACCTGGGCGGTCTTCTCGACTTCCGGCCCGACCATCATGCCCGGCGTGTCGCATAGCGAGACGATCGGTAGCCCGAAGGCATCGCACAGCCGGATGAAGCGCGCCGCCTTGTCGGCGCCGTCGGCATCGATGGCACCGCCGAGATGGCGGGAATTGTTGGCGAGCAACCCGACCGGCCGGCCGCCGATGCGGATCAGCGCAGTGATCATGCCGACCCCGAAGCCCGCGCGCAGTTCCAGCACCGAACCGGTATCGGCCAGGCCCGCGATCACCTCGCGGATGTCGTAGGCCCGCAGGCGGTTCTCCGGGATGACATGGCGCAGGACGCGCTGATCGGCGCAGCTCCAATCGTCGGTGCGCCCCTGGAAGTAGCCCAGATACTGCTTGGCCGCGGCCACGCCCTCGGCCTCGTCGGCGACCAGCACGTCGACCACGCCGTTCGGCACCTGCACGTCCATCGGCCCGATATCCTCGGGCCGGAAGACGCCGAGCCCGCCGCCTTCGATCATCGCCGGGCCGCCCATGCCGATATTGGTGTTGCGGGCGGCGATGATGACATCGCAACTGCCCAGCAGGGCCGCATTGCCTGCAAAGCAGCGGCCGGAGACGATCCCGACGGTCGGCACCAGCCCGGCCAGCGCGCCCATCCGGCCGAAGGTCGTGGTATCGAGGCCGGCCGGCGTCGGCCATTCGTCGCCCGGCCGGCCGCCGCCGCCCTCGGCGAACACGACGAGCGGCATCGCCCATTTGTCGGCCATCGCCAGCAGGCGGTCGGTCTTGCGGTGATTGATCACGCCTTGCGTGCCGGCAAACACGGTGTAGTCGTAGGAGGCGACGGCACAACGCGCCTTGTCGTCATCGAACCTATCGCCGTTGACGCGGCCGAGGCCGGTGATCATGCCATCGGCCGGGCTCAACGCCCGGAGGTCCTCGGCCGAGCGGCGGCGGCGCTGGGCGGCCAGCGCCAGCCCGCCGAATTCGACGAAGCTGCCCTCGTCGCAGAGATCGGCGATGTTCTCGCGCGCGGTGCGCTGGCCGGTCTTGCGCCGGCGGGCCACCGCCTCGGGGCGGCGGGCGTCGAGCAGCGCCGCGCGGCGGTCGAGCACTTCGGCAAGGTCGGGACGGATCAGGTCGAGATCGACCGCGACCTCGGCCTCGGCCTCGTCGCCGGCACCGGCATCGGCGTCGAGCCAGACCAGCACGCCGCCTTCCAGCACCGTATCGCTCAGCCCCGCGTCGACCCGCACCACCCGGCCGGCAAAAGGCGCCGGCACAGGATGCTCCATCTTCATCGCTTCCAGCACCATGAGCTGCTGGCCGCGGCGCACGACGTCGCCGGCGGCGACGTCGACCGCGATGACCGTGCCCTGCAGCGGCGCGGCCACGCCTTCTGCGCCCTCCGGCGCCGGCCCGGCGGCCGCGCGCAGAGTCGAGGCACCGCCGAACACGCCCAGCGGGTCGTCGGTACGGCCGCGCGCCTCACGGAAGAACAGTTCGGGCGCCGGCTCGGCCGCCACCAGCCCGGCGATCCGTTCGTCGAGGAAGCGGGTGTGGATCGCGTTGCGGCGGAAATCGGCATCGGCCAGCAGGGCCTGCAACAGCGGGATGTTGGTGGCCAAGCCGTCGATGCGGAATTCGCGCAGGGCCCGCTCGGTCCGCCGCACGGCGTCGAGATAGCTGCCCTCGGGCGCATGCACGATCAGCTTGGCCAGGAGCGAGTCATAGCGCGGGCTGGTGGCGTAGCCGGTATAGCCGAAGCTGTCGACGCGGATGCCCGGGCCCGAGGGCTTGTCGAAGGCCGCGAGCGTGCCGCCGGTCGGCCGCGTCGTGCCGTCGGCCGCCACGGTCTCCATGTTGATGCGCAGCTGGATGGCATGCCCTCGCGGGGTGGGCAAGGCGCCGCCCAGGCCGACATCGGCCAGGCGGCTGCCGGTGGCGATCTTGAGCTGGGTCTGGACGAGATCGATGCCCATCACCGCCTCGGTCACGGTATGCTCGACCTGCAGCCGCGGGTTGACCTCGATGAAGGCGAAGTCCGTGCCGTCCTGGGTGACCAGGAATTCGAAGGTGCCGAGGCCTTCGTATTCCACCTTGCGCGCCATCTGCAAGGCGGCGTCGGACAGGCGCTCGCGCATCGCCGCGGGCAGGGTCGGGCTCGGCGCGATCTCCACCAATTTCTGGTTGCGGCGCTGGATCGTGCATTCCCGCTCGCCCAGCGCCACGACGTCGCGGCCGTCGCCCACCACCTGGATCTCGATATGGCGGGCGGCCGCCATGTAGCGCTCGACATAGAGCGCACCGTTGGCGAAGGCGCCTTGCGCCTCCGACCGGCAGCGCTCAAAGGCGGCGGGGATTTCCTCGGCCGCCTGCACCACCCGCATGCCGCGGCCGCCGCCGCCGGCGATCGCCTTGATCATCATCGCCTGGCCGGGCGCGAGGCCGGCGAAGAATGCCTGCGCCTGCTCGAGCGTCGTGGTCCCGGCCGTGCCGGCCATCAGGGGCCCGCCGCAGCGCCCGGCCAGCGCCCGGGCCTGGGCCTTGTCGCCGAACAGGGTCAACAGCTCGGGCCGGGGCCCGACGAAGGTCAGGCCGGCGGCACGCACCGCGGCGGCGAAGGCCGCGCTCTCGCTGAGGAAGCCGTAGCCGGGGTGGACGGCGTCGCAGCCCGTCGCCCGCGCGGCCGCGACCAGGCCGGCGATGTCGAGATAGGCGGCCGGGCCCTCCAGCGGCAGGGCCACGGCCTCGTCGGCCGTTCGCACATGCAGCGAACGCGCCTCGTCGCGGGCATGCACGGCGACGGTGGCGATGCCCAGATCGGCCGCCGCCCGGGCGATCCGGATGGCGATCTCACCCCGGTTGGCAATCAGCAATTTGGAGAAAATCATTGGCAAGCCCGCATCCTATGGGATGATCGCCCGGCCGCGCCACGGTCGCCGAGCCGGGTCGAAGTTGGTTCCTGGTTTCTGCAAAACCGTAGAAGCAGCGATTATTCATGTCAATATGTTGACATGATACAGATAGGACGATGGGGGCGGAATGACGCGTAGCAACACGGCCAAGGCGGCGTCGCCGCCGGCGTTGAAACCCGACGACGAGGTGAACAACCGGCTGTTTTTCCGGCTGTTTCAGGCGTCCAACATTTACGAGCGCCAGGCCCAGCGCGAACTGAATTTCTCGGCGATCCAGGGCGCCGTGCTGGGCGCCTTGTCGCGCGAACCGGTCGACGGCATCGGCTTCTCCGACCTCGTCGAATACCTCGTGGTCAGCCGCCAGAATCTCGACGGCGTGCTGAAGCGGCTGGAGAAACAGGGCTTCGTCGAGCGGGTCGAGAACCCGACGAATCGCCGCATCAAGATGGTGCGGCTGACCAAGGCCGGCCATCGCGCCTGGGCCGACCTGTTCGACGGCTCGCTGCGCTTCTACCGCCAGGGAACCGAGGGCGTGTCGCTCGAGGAAAAGGCGGCCTTCGTCGAGACGCTGGGGCGCATCAGTCGCGCCATGCGGTCGATCAAGCTGGAGGCCGCGCCCAAGCGCAAGGCATCTTCCAAATGATCAACATGTTGATATAATTTCCGGGGAACAGCCTGGAGGAAACGATGTCCCGACCCGTGGTGGCCGTACCGGCCCGTGATGCCTGCGTGCTGCGCTACGTCCTGGAACGCCGGGCCGAGCAGCATCCCGACCGGGACTTCATCCGCCAGGGCGACGGATCGGCGATTTCCTACGGCGGGTTCCGCCGGACGGTCGAGCGCACCGCGGCGGGCCTCGCGGCTCTCGGCGTCACCCAGGGCGATACCGTCACCGTCTGGCTGCCCAACGGCGTCGAGATGATCCGGGTCTGGTTTGCCATCAACTGGCTCGGCGCCACCTACGTGCCGGTCAATACAGCCTATCGCGGCAACCTGCTCGCCCATGTCGTGGCCAATGCCGGCTCGAAACTGATCGTCGCCTCGGCCGACCTGGTCGGCCGGCTGGCCGATATCGACCTGGCCGAGCTCAAGGCCTGCGTCGTCATCGGCGGCGAGGCCCAGGCGGTACCGGGCCTCGCCATGCATGACGTCGGTGCCCTCGACGGCGATCCCGCCGCCCTGCCCGCCCTGGCCCGGCCGATCGAGCCCTGGGACGTACAGTCGATCATCTACACCTCCGGCACCACCGGGCGGTCGAAGGGCGTCATATCGTCCTATGCCCATCTGCATGACATGAGCGGGCCGAATTCGTTCTACATGCTCGACGAAAACGACTGCTTCCTGCTCTACGGGCCGTTATTCCATGTCGGCGGCACCCTGCCCGTGGTCGCCTCGCTCAACCGCGGCGGCGCGGTCGGGGTCGCCGGCGAGTTTGCCACCGAAGCCTTCTGGCCGGCGGTGCGGGCGACGCGGGCGACCTTCCTGATCCTCTTGGGCGTGATGACCTCGTTCATCGCCAAGCGGCCTCCCGGCCAGACCGACCGGGATCATACCCTGAAGAAGGTGATGATGATCCCGCTGGCCGACGACTGGCGCGCCTTCGCCGATCGCTTCGGCATGACGGTCTGGACCTTGTTCAACATGACCGAGATCAACGTGCCGATCGTGTCCGAGCCCAATCCGGCGGCGGCCGGCACCTGCGGCAAGGCGCGCGCGGGCCTCGAGGTCCGCATCGTCGACGACAACGATTGCCCCGTGCCGGACGGCACGGTGGGCGAACTGATCCTGCGCACCGATGCCCCCTGGGCGCTGAACTCCGGCTACTTCCGCGATGCCGAGGCGACGGCGCGCGCCTGGCGCAACGGCTGGTTCCATACCGGCGATGCCTTCCGCCGCGACGACCAGGGCAATTATTTCTTCGTCGACCGCATGAAGGATGCCATCCGCCGCCGCGGCGAGAACATCTCGTCGTTCGAGGTCGAGGTCGAGATCCTGTCCCATCCCCAGGTGCGCGAATGCGCCGTGGTGGCCGTGCCGAACGAAACCTCGGAGGACGACGTGCTGGCGATCGTGGCCCCGATCCCCGGCGCCACGATCGATCCGGTCGAGCTGCTCGACTACCTGCGCCCGCGGCTGGCCCACTTCATGCTGCCGCGCTACATCCGCGTCCTAGAAAACCTGCCGCGCACCCCGACCCAGAAGGTCGAAAAGCACGTGCTGCGCTCGGCCGGCGTCGTTGGGGATACCTGGGACCGCGAGCGAGCGGGCATCAAGGTGGCGCGGGAGAGGATCAGGGGCTGACGTTGCTCTGAAGGCACCAATCGTCGTCCCGGCCTTGGCCTGGACGACGCATTGGCCTTTTACGCAGGATCGCGGAACTTCGGCGCACGCTTTTCCAGGTTGGCCGCGACCGCCTCGAGCTGGTTCGGGCTGCCGATCAGCACGTCCTGCTCGACCGATTCGGCCAGCAGCCCGGCAGCGGGATCGACCACCGGCGCCAGGTTCAGCAGGCGCTTGGCCGCCCGCATCGCATCGGGGCTCTTGCCCGCGATCTCGGCCGCCACGGCGCGGGCCGCCGCCAGCGGGTCGTCGACCACACGGGTGACGAGGCCGAGCGACAAGGCCTCGTCGGCCTCGACCACCCGGCCAGTGAATGTCAGGTCGCGCACCACGTCGTCACGCAGCAGATGGCGCAGCACCTGGGTGCCGGCCATGTCGGGCACCAGCCCCCACTTGATCTCCATGACCGAGAACTTCGTGCCCGGCGCGGCATAGCGCATATCGGCGCCGAGCGCGACCTGCAGGCCGCCGCCGTAAGCCACGCCATGCACCGCGGCGATCACCGGTACTGGCAGTTCGCGCCAAGCCCAGGCGGCATGCTGGAAACGATTGGCGATGCCGTGGGTACGGGGGCTGAGGCCCTTGATGCCGTCACCGCCGGCCATCGCCGCGAAACTCGCCATGTCGAGGCCGGCGCAGAAAGCCCTGCCCTCGCCATGCAGCACCACGGCCCGCAAGGTCGTATCGCCAGCCAACCGCTCGGCGGCGGCCAGCAACCCGTCGAACATCGCCGGGTCCAGCGCGTTCATCTTGTCCGGCCGGTTCAGCCGGACCTCGGCGACGCCGCCAGCGACGCTGACGGCGATCCGATCGGTCATCAGCCGCGGCCGCGCTGGGCGCGGTCCTTCTCGTTCTGGCTCTTGATCGCGTCGCGCGCTTCCTGCCAGCGGGCATCGTCCCACTCGCGCAGTTCGTAGAAGCTGCCGCCCGAGGCATGGGCCTGGGCACCGTCGAGCGCGATGGTCTCGCCGGTCAGCCAGCGGCAGCCGTCGGAGAGCAGGAAGGTCGCGAGGTTCTGCAATTCCTCCATCGTGCCGATGCGGCCCATCGGGTTGACCCGCGCCGTGCGCTCGCCGGGCTGTTCGCCGGGGTTCAGCCGCTTGCTCATCCCCTCAGTCGGGATCTCGCCCGGCGCGATCGCATTGAGGCGGATGCCGTAGCGGCCCCATTCGGTGGCCAGCGACATCGTCATCGCATGCACCGCCGACTTCGACATCGCCGAGGGCACGACGAACGGCCCGCCGTTGCGCACCCAGGTCGTCACGATCGAGACGACGCTGCCGGGCACGCCCGCGGCGATCCAGCGCCGGCCGACCGCATGGGTCACGTAGAACGTGCCGTGCATGACGATGTTGGCGATGGCATCGAAGCCGCGCGGCGACAGGTCTTCCGAGCGCGAGATGAAATTGCCCGCCGCATTGTTGACCAGGTCGGTCAGCGGCCCGGTCGAGAAGATATCCTCGACCATCGCGTCGACCGAGCCGGGATCGCGGATGTCGACGCCGTAGGCGGTGACCTTGCCGCCATGGGCGGCCATCAGCTCGGCCGCGGTCTCGTCGCAGACGCCCTTGCGCCGGCCGCAGATGAAGATCTCGGCCCCGAGCTTGAGGAAGGCTTCGGCCATGCCGCGGCCGAGGCCTGTGCCGCCGCCGGTGATCAGAATGCGCTTGCCCTTGAACAGGCCGTCCTGGAACATTTCGTTTCCTTCCCTCAAGCCCAATATTTATCGCGCAGGATCCGCTTCACCAGCTTGCCGGTAGGCGTGCGCGGCAGCGTCTCCTGGAAATCGATGCTGCGCGGGCATTTGACGCCGGACAGCGACTGGCGGCAATAGGCGATCAGCTCGGCTTCCAGCGCCGGCCCGGCCTTGGCGTGATCCTGCAGCTGGACCACGGCCTTGACCTGCTCGCCCATTTCCGGGTCGGGAATGCCGAACACCGCGACATCGCCCACGGCCGGGTGGTTGATCAGCACGTTCTCGGCTTCCTGCGGGTAGATGTTCACCCCGCCCGAGATGATCATGTAGGCCTTGCGGTCGGAGAGGTAGAGATAACCCTCCTCGTCCAGCCGGCCGACATCGCCGAGGGTCGACCAGCCGCGGTCGTTATAGGCGTCGCGCGTCTTGTCCGGATCATTGTGGTAGGAGAATTTCGGCCCGTCGGCGAAATAGACCGCGCCGATCTCGCCGGTGGGCAAGTCGTTGCCGTCGTCGTCGAGGATATGGATGGTGCCGACCACCGAGCGGCCGACCGTGCCGCGATGGCTGTCCCATTCCGCCGTGTTGGCGATGGTGACGCCGTTGGCCTCGGTGCCGGCGTAGTACTCGATGAAGATCGGCCCCCACCAGGCGACCATCTGTTCCTTGACGTCGACCGGACAGGGGGCGGCGGCATGCACGGCGGCCCGCAGCGAGGAAACGTCGTAGCGCTGCCGCACCTCGTCGGGCAGCTTCAGCATGCGCACGAACATCGTCGGCACCAACTGGGTATGGGTGGCGCGATGCGTCTCGACCAGGCGCAGGAAGCCCTCGGGGTCGAACTTCTCCATGATCACCGAGGTGCCGCCAAACACCACGGTCATCATGTTGTAGCGCAGCGGCGCGGCATGATAGAGCGGCGCCGGCGACAGATAGATGCTGGCTTCCTCCATGCCGCACATGTCCTGGCACAGGACGCGCATCAGCGGGTTGACCCAACCGAGCTTCTCATTGCCGAAGGCCGGCTTGACGCCCTTCGGCCGGCCGGTGGTGCCCGAGGAATAAAGCATGTCGTAGCCGACGACCTCGTCGGCGATCGGCTGGCCGGGCTGGGCCGCGATGGCTGCTTCCCACGACCGCCAGCCGGCGGCCGTCTCGCCTGCCATGAAGCGCACCACGTCGGGCTTCAACAGCGGCGCCACCGCCCGCGCGGTCTCGTCCAGCGCCGACGAGGTGACGAAGGCCTTGGCCCCGCAATCGCCGACGATATAGGCGACCTCGGGCGCGGTCAGATGGGTCGAGATCGCGGTGAAATAGAGGCCCGAGCGCTGTGCCGCCCAGCAGACTTCCATGAAGCGCAGCGAGTTCTCCAGCAGCAGCGCGACGTGGTCGCCGGGCTCGAGGCCCAGCGACCGGAAGAGATGGGCGCCCTGGTTGGAGCGCGTCTCGAGCTCGCCATAGGTCAGCGTCGCACCCGAGCCGGCCATGACATAGGCCGGCTTGTCGGGCTGGCGGCGGGCATGGAACGAAGGATGAAGCATGGCCGCCGCCTCCGGTTCAGGACTTGACCAGCGGGCAGCCGCCTTCCGACAGCGGCCGGATGATCTCGTCCGCCTTGGCGACGCCCTTGACCTTCAGCAGGTCCCACTCGGCCTTGACCTCGCCGGGCTTCTTGACCTCGAGCAGCAGCATGTCGCGCATCAGGCGCCCGTCCTCGCGCAGCGTCGCGTTCTTGGTCATGAAGTCGTTGACCTTCAATTCCTTCATCTTCTTCATGACGGTGACGCCGTCGTCGCTGTTGGCCGCGGTGACGGCTTTCAGGTAGTGATTGACGGCCGAATAGACCGCGGCCTGGGCATGGGTCGGCGGCCGCTTCATCTTCTCGGCATAGCGTTTGGCGAACGCCCGGCTCTCGTCATCGGCATCCCAATAGTAGCCGCCGAGGAACTGGGTGCCCTGGGCCAGCTCGACGCCGATCGCCTTGACGTTGACGATGGTGAAGATCGGCGCGGCGATCGAGACGCCCTTCGAGACCAGGCCGAATTCGCCGGCCTGCTTCAGCGCGTTAGACGTGTCGGCACCGGCATTGAGCAGCGCCAGCACCTGGGCGTTGGCACCCGAGGATTGCAGCAGGAAGGACGAGAAATCGGCAAGCGACAGCGGATGGCGCACGGCGCCGACGACCTGCCCGCCCTGGGCCTGCAGCGCCGAGGTCATGTCGGCCTGCATCGCGTGGCCGAAGGCATAGTCGGCCACCACCAGGAACCAGCGCTTGTGCTGGTCGTCGTAGATCGCCCTGGCGAGGCCCTTGGCCAGCGAGTAGCTGTCATAGAGCCACAGGGCGCCGGTCGCCGAACATTCCTTGCCGTAGAGGTCGACATGGGCCGAGCCGACATGGACGGCGATCTTGCCGGCCTGGCGGGTCAGCTGCTGCACGGCGAGCGAGACCGAGGAATTGGCCATGTCGAAGAAGGCATCGGCCTTGTCGACGTCGATCGCCTTCTTGGCCTGGGTGGCGCCGATATCGGCCTTGTTCTGATGGTCGATCGTGATGATCTCGACCGGCGCGCCGCCGGCCTTGGCGCCGTTGTCGGCGATCGCCAGTTCGGCGGCCACCACCGACCCCTTGCCCGACGTATCAGAATAGGCCGACGACTGGTCGTTCATCACGACGATGCGGACGACATTATCCGAAACCTGCGCCCGGGCCGGCACGGCCAGCAGGGCGGCAAGGCTAAGCGTCGCGGCCAGCGCGCCGCGGGTCAGGGTGTTCTTCACCGTTTCCTCCCATATGCATCCGGCCGATGCCGGTGTCGGGTGCAATGATCGCCAGGAGGAAAATTTAGTCAATCAATTAATTAATGCTAAGGTAGCGAAGGATCGCGCCGACCTTGCTTGACCCGACCAGCCGGGCTATGGCTGTTTTCCCGGGGGACTGAAGGATCTTATGGCCACAACATCGCCTGCGACCACGCGCCGCCGCAGCGGGCGCAGCGACGCCGCCGCCCGGCTGCTCGCCGCCGCATCGAGCCTGATGATCGAGCGCGGCTCGACCGAGATATCGCTGGGCGACATCGCCCAGCGTTCGGGCGTCAATTCGGCGCTGGTCAAATATCATTTCGGCAACAAGACCGGCCTGCTGGTGGCGTTGCTGGAACGCGACGCGCAATCGGCGATGGACCAGTTGCATGCCCTGCTGCGCGCCGACCTGTCGCCGACAGCCAAGCTGAAGCTGCACATCGCCGGCGTGGTCAACGCCTACTATCGCACGCCCTACCTGAACCGGCTGATCCATGACCTGCTGCATCAGTCGACCGACGAGACCGCCCGGCAGGTCGCCGATTTCTTCGTCGGCCCGGTCGTCGAGTTCGAGCGGCAGTTGCTGGCCGAGGGCGTGCGGCGCGGGGAGTTCCGCGACGTCGACCCGATGATCTTCTACTTCACGCTGTTCGGCGCCATCGACCATATGTTCTACGCGCGCCACACCCTGCTCTACGGTTTCGGCGTCGCCGAAGTCAGCGAGGAGATGCGGCGCAAGCTGATCGAACTGGTGACCGACATGGTGCTGGGCGCGATCAAGCCGGGCTGAACCGAACGCCCCTTCCCCGCGTTCCGCCTGCCATGACGGCAAGACGCGGCTCCAAATTCGTGATCTACGCGGCGCTGGCCGGCAATCTGGCGATTGCCGCGGCCAAGGGCGGGGCGGCCTTGTGGACGGGTTCCTCGGCGATGCTGAGCGAGGCGATCCATTCGCTGGTCGATACCGGCAACCAGGGCCTGCTGCTCTACGGCCTGCACCGCGCGGCCCGGCCGCCCGATGCGGCGCATCCGCTGGGCTATGGCCGCGAACTCTATTTCTGGACCTTCATCGTCGCCCTGCTGGTCTTCGCGCTGGGCGCCGGCATCTCGATATACGAAGGCATCATCCATATCCGCCATCCGCAGCCGGTCGAGGATCCGGCGGTGACCTATGTCGTGCTCGGCCTCTCGGTCCTGTTCGAGGGCGGTTCCTGGTGGGCGGCGCTGAAGGAATTCCAGGCGGCCAAGGGTGAGGCCGGCTATCTCGAAGCCATCCGGCTGAGCAAGGATCCGACGACGTTCACGGTACTGCTGGAAGACAGCGCCGCGCTACTCGGCCTGGCCATCGCCTTCGTCGGCATCCTCTGCGCCCAGACCTTCGATCTGCCGCAACTCGACGGCGTCGCCTCGATCGTCATCGGCATCGTGCTGGGCCTGACCGCGATGCTGCTGGCGCGCGAGACCAAGGGCCTGCTGATCGGCGAGGCGGCCGACCCCGCCGTGGAGCGCTCGATCCTCCAGCTGGCCGGCGCCGACAAGGGGGTGGAACGGGTCAACGGCGCACTGACCATGCATCTGTCGCCCGATCAGGTCGTGGTCAACCTCAGCGTCGAATTCCACGACGACCTTTCCGCCGACGAGATGGAACTGGCGGTCGAACGCATGGAGCGCCGCATCACCGAGGCGCACCCCCAGGTTTCCGCCGTCTTCGTCCGCCCCCAGCGTTCGGAAACCTATCGCCGCCGCCGCAGGCTCATCGAGGCCGGTTGAAGACGCAGGCGCCATCGTAAGCCGTCTCTGTTCAAGGTCGCCAATATCAGGCACGATACCCGCAAGGGTTATCTGCTCGATACTGGCCATGGCGGACACGGTTTACGCGCCGAAAAAATCGACAACCGCACCGTTCGAACCGACGGGCAGCGTGCGGCCGGCTCTGACCACGCCGCGCCAACGCCATATGGCCGCGCTGCAGGCAAGGATGATGGCCGGCCGTCCCGGGCAGCGTGCCCGGCAGCTCCAGGAGAACGTGCAGGGTTCCGTCGTACAGCGGGCGGTGAAGCCGGTCGATGAACAACGCCTCGTTGCGCTCGAGGAGGCCAACGAGGGTGACATCGACCCGTCATATTATGACGGCCTCTACGAGGCCGATGGAGCGCAAGGTCACTTTCTGGTCTACGCCGGACAGCAGGCGCGCAGTGTCTTCAAGCGCGCCATGGATCCCGACTGTCAGCTCGACCTGGCCGATGCCGGTGCCAAGGTCCACCTCTACGCCCCCGCGGAAAAGGTCTCGGAGGAAGGGCTGAATGATTTGCTCGGAAGCCCGAACGACTTGCCACTGGTGGCGGAGGATGAGCAGAAGACCACGCTCGGTGCGATCAAGGCGGCAGCCACAGCCCTGATCTCCGCCGACCATGCTGCGGGATTGCCCGATCAGATCATTTCCCGCGTCCTGAGCGGCGAACCCAAGCAAGGAGCCGGGGGTGAATTCGGCGCACTTGCATTCCGCTTCAAGTCGCCAAAAGACGGCTTTCTCTGGACGGATGACGAAAAGACCGCGGCGCGTTTCAAGGCACAGGGCTACGAAAATGTGACAAAAACCGCGACAGGCGTCTTCGAGCCGATGCGAGATGCCTATTCGGCGGCTTTCCCGTTTGCCAACGAACGGCGGCACGACCGCTACTTCTATGTCGAAACCAGGGACGATCTGCTGCGGCTCCTCAGTCTGTCCAGGGAAGCTCTTCTCGGTGAGCCTTATCCGGATGCGCCCGCGGCGCGGACCACCGCCTTCGACGCAGGCCTGCACAAAGCCAATGTCGACAACCCGCCGATCGATCCGCCGGGGGCGAACAAGGAACGGAAGAAGGAATATAAACGGCCCGCGGTGCGGGGCAGCCGCGGCACCGGGCAGAAGGCGGCGATGAACGATGTCTCCGCCCGCGACTATGTCGCTCATTTCATCGGGGCCAAGGCCAATGCGGTGAAATGGGAATGGCTGCACCTGCAGGGCAGTCGCCTGGGCGGCCAGAATGAAAAAGCCAATCTCGTGGCCGGCACCGAATCAGCCAACACGGCGATGATACCCTGGGAGCGCGAGGTGCTGGCCCTGACCAGGCTGGCTACCCCGGACAAGCCGGTAAACGTCGACTGGAGCGCAACGCTGCAGGCGGCACGCGGCCAGCGGACACATGTCGGGGACGTCATCACGATGACGGTCTCGATGCCGGGCGGCCTTGGCGACGAGAACGCCGCAAGAACTTTCACTCAGACATTCAAGGCAACCGAAGGCGCGCCCTACACCAGCCTCGACGGCGAACATGCCAAGACCGCCGCCAAGGAGCAGAGCGGACGCAATTGACACCCGTGCGGTCTCGGCGCTAGATCAAATTATCCACGCCAAATCGGAATCGATTTGGCGTGGATAATTTGATCTATTTCAAGAACTTAGAGCATCTTATCCGCGTCCAAGAGGACGCGGGATGCTCTGGCCTCGATTCCGGTCGGACAGGTGACCGGCGGATCGCGCGAAGGGTCGAACGCATCACCCGCACCCTGCTGGATGCGGTGCCGACCCGAACATGCGCGACGACAAATACAATTCCACAGCGCCGGGCTGGGCCCGCTTCTTCGGCCGGCCCGATTTCATCGCGTTGTTCGAAGCGACACTCAGGCCGAACGCACCTGGGCGATGAAGCGGTCGACTTCCGCCCGAAGATGCGCGGCCTGACGCGACAGCTCGTGGGAGGCTTCCAGCACCTCGCCCGCCGTCTGGCCGGCCTGCTCGGCCGAGGCAGTGACCGAGGCGACACCGGATGATGCCGCGCGCGTGCCACCCGCCGCCTGCTCGACCGAGCGGGCGATCTCGCGCGTCGCCGCGCCCTGCTCCTCGACCGCCGAGGCGATCGAGCCGGAGATGACGTTGATCTGCTGGATGATGTCGCCGATCTCGCGGATGGCGCCGACCGCCTCCTGGGTGGTCGCCTGCACCGAGCCGATCTGTTGGCCGATCTCCTCGGTGGCCTTCGAGGTCTGGTTGGCCAGGCTCTTCACCTCCGAGGCGACGACGGCAAAGCCCTTGCCGGCTTCGCCGGCCCGCGCCGCCTCGATCGTGGCGTTCAAGGCCAGCAGGTTGGTCTGGCCGGCGATCTGGTTGATCAGGCCGATCACCTCGCCGATCTTTTCCGCCGAAGCGGCCAGGCCCCTGACGATGCCGTCGGTACGCTGTGCCTGTTCGACCGCGCGATGGGCGATGCGGGTGGCGGATGCCACCTGGCCGGCGATCTCGCCGATCGCCGCCGACAATTCCTCGGTGGCCGAGGCGACCGTCTGCACGCCCGACGACGCCGTCTCGGTGGCCTGCGCCGCATCCTGCGACTGGCGCGCAGTATCGTCGGCGATACGGGTCATCGATTGCGCCGCCGCATGCATCTGTGCGGCGGCCGAGGCGACCGTATTGGCGACGCCGCCGACGGTCTGTTCGAACGCCCGCGCCAGGCGGTGCATCTCGTCGCGGCGGGCCTGCTCGGCCTCGGCTCGTGTCCGCGCCTCGGCTTCGCGGCGTTCCGTCGCCGCGCGTGCCCGCATCTCCTCCGCCTCGCGCTGGCCACGCAACTCGGCCTCATGCGCCTGCACCTCCAGGGCCCGCCGTTCCTCGGCGGCCTGTTGGTCGCGCAGGGCCTGTTCGCGAGCCTGGAGAGCCGCGCGGGCACGCGCGGCCTCGGCCTCGCGCTCCAGCTCGCCCTTGGCCATGCCCTGGCGCTTGAACACTTCGACGCTGCGCGCCATCAGCCCGACCTCGTCGCCGCGGCGGACGCCGGCGACGTCGATGCCGAAATTGCCCTCGGCCAGCACCTTCATCATGCCGGCCAGCCGCTCCAACGGCCGCGCGATGCCGCGCTGGCCGATCACGAGCGCGATGCCGCAGACGACGATCAGCCCGACCGCCAGCACCGCGATCATCGAATTGCGCATGGCGACGTATTCGGCGCTGAGTTGGGCCGATGTCGCCTGGACATCCTCCTGCGCCTCCTCGATCGCGCCGGCCATTGCGCTGCGCAACGCGCGGAGGCGATTGGCGAGCTCGCCCTGCATCTGGGTGGCGGCTTGGCCCCGGGCCTCGGCCGTGCCCGTCAGCAGCAGGGCCTGCATCGGCTCGCCGGCGGCCATGATCGCCTTGAAATCGTCGCCGATCGCCTTCAGCCGCGGGGCCAGCCCAGGCAGGCCGGTCGCCACCTCGTCGATGCGGGCCTCGAACTGGCGGGCGGATGCCTTCAGCTGTTCCTGCGTCGCCTTCACCGCCGCCGGATCGGCCTGCGACACCATCTGGAACAGCAGCGAGCCGGTCTCGGCGCGAGTGTTGTTGGTGCGGGCGAGCAGCGTGGTCGCCGCCTCCCGAGCCAGCAAGCTGGTATAGTGGTCGTCGGCCACCCCCATGCGATAAATGGCCAGGCCCGTGGTGAATATCGCCAGCACCGCCAGCAGGGCGATGACCAGCACTATCTTCCAGATGACTTTGAGATCGTCGATCAGCGACATGGCGGGGCGCCCTGGATTGCAGATGGCCAAGGATTGACACGCGTAATGTAGAGCAACCCCGACAGATGTCTAATCAACTACTTCCGACAATTCCATTAAAAATTGAATATTATAGAATATATAATCTCTTTAGTAGTGATGATCGGCATGACAAGGTGGGACATCGGTTTGGCGCCGGCGAACAGAAACGATGCGGGTTTAAGGCGGCGGGATGTTGACGCCCCCGCGGTCGGATTTTGCTACGGTCGGGCCAACAGCGCGGACATGAAGATACGATTTTAGTCCTACAAATTCCCGAAAATCAGCTGTGATCTGGACCGTTGCCAGATCGATTGGTTTTTGTATCGTCGATGGCGCTGACTGCGTATCCGATGTGGGCCTTCGACCAGGGGAGAGCACGCGATGGACGGACGCGACCTGTCGATCGGGATTATCGGCGGCGGATTGAGTGGCGCCTTGGTTGCCGTGGCCCTGCTGCGCCAGGCGGAAACGCCGATAGAAATCACCATCTACGAACCCGCCGCCCGCCTGGGCGCGGGCCTCGCCTACGGCGCCGCCGGGCCCAGGCATCTGATGAACGCCGCCGCGGCACGCGTTTCGCTGTCCGACGATGCCGACGAGTTCCGCGCCTTCGCTGCCGCCAACGGCCCGCGGCTGGGCTGGCCCGCGCTGGTCGAGGCCAAGGCGGACGATTACCTGCCGCGCCAGTTGTTTGCCGAATATGCCGCAACCACGGTCGAGCGCGCGATCCGTCGCGCCGGGCCGGGCATGACCCTCGTCCATCGCCGCGCCCGGGTGCAGGGCCTGGCCCGCGAGGACGACGAGTTCGTCGTGCGGCTCGGCGCGGGCGCCACCGCCCGGCATGATCTCATGGTACTGGCCACCGGCAACGCCCCGGCCATGCCGCGCATCAACGGGTTCGAGGAAGCGCGCCGCCAGGGCCTCGTCGCCTCCGACCCGTGGTCGCGCGCGCTGGCAGACGGCCTTGGTCCCGAGGCGCCGGTGCTGCTGCTGGGCAGCGGGCTGACCATGGCCGATGCGGTCGTCAGCCTGGTTGCCCATGGCCATCGCGGGCCGCTCTACGTGCTGTCGCGCCGCGGCCTGGTGCCGGAAGCACGGCGCGCCGCAGCCGAACCGCTGATGCTGCTCGACATCGCCGAGGCGCCGGCGCGCGCCTCGCAGCTGTTGCGCGTGCTGCGCCGGGCGATCGGGGATCATGCCACCGACGACTGGCAGCCGGCCTTCGAGGCACTGCGGCCGCTGGTCAAGCAGTTCTGGGCCCGGCTCGACGATGCCGAACGTCGCCGCCTCTGGCGTCATATGCGGCCCTACTACGACGCCCATCGCTTCCGCATGCCGCCATCGACCGCCGCGCTGATCGCCCGGCTGCGCCAGGACGGCCGGCTGACGGTGCTGGCCGGCCAGATCGACGGCATCGAGGCGCAATGGGATGGCGCGCGTGTCGCCTGGCGGGCACGCGGCGGCGACGCAACGCAGATACTGGATGTCGCGCGCGTCGTGAATTGCACGGGGCTCGCCACCGGGCCGGAGGCCGACCCGCTGCTGAAGCGCCTGTTGCGGCAGGGGCTGGTGCGGGCGGGCTGCGCCGGCAATGGTCTCGATGCCGACGACACCGGCCGGCTGGGTCCTGGACTGTTCGCGATCGGCCCGCTGCTGCGCGGCAACGCGCTCGATCCGGCGGTCATCCCGGAAATCAGGGAGCAGGCGGGGCGGCTGGCCGAGGCGTTGTTGCGGCAGGACGGAACCCGGCCACCGCCGGCACGTACCCCGGTCCTCACCGGCCGCCGCCTGCTCAACTGATCTATTTATCGGCCCGGTCGAGCGCCGCGGCGCGGATCTTGCGCAGGTTGCCCGAGAAGAAGCGCCCGGCCTTCGACAGCATGTCCTGGCCGACCATCCCGTCGAAGAAATAGGACAGGCAGGCGTGGTCGACCGGCTTCTGCCATTCGGCCGACAGCCGAGCGCTCTGCTCAAGGCTCCAGCGCTTGGTCAGCGCCGCCGACGACATCAGATCGGCGTCCGACAACAGCCGTACCAGGCGGAACAGCCGGTGCGAATGGCGCAACCGCTCCAGCGCCCGCGGCAGTTCGACGCTGTCGGGATCGACGCTCTCGCGCAGCGCATGAAGCTTGAGCCGCATCGACGCGTCGGTCGACAGGATCAGCAGGCGGAGATCGGCACGGGTATCGAGGTCGACACCCGCCTCGACACAAATCCGGTCGACCGCATCGGCCGCGATCGTCTCGAGCCGGAACGGCGTGTCGCCGTTGGTGGTGCCGTCATGGTCACGGTCGTGGCCGAGGGCTGCGACCAGCAGCAACAGCACATCGGCCGGCGCCAGCGCCTTGCCGCGTTCCGCCGACAGCCAGGTCAGCACCATCGCGTTGTTGGCGACCTCGGCGTGATGCAGCGAGGAATGGTAGGGATGACCCTCCCACTGCTTCAGGTCGGTCGCCAGCCGGCGCGCCACTGTTTTCAGCGGCGTACGATCGGGCAGCCCGATCTCGGCGAGGTAACCGTCGATCACCTCGCGCAGGTCGAAACCGGGACGGGTCCACGACCGATAGAGCGCCGCGATGCGGCGTGCCAGACGGTCGGGCGACGGCCGGCCGGCGGGGGCCGGGCCGGCACACTGTCTGAGTCGGTGCAAAACTGATGCAGCAACCATGGAAGTACTCCTCCAGTTGCCGATACTGCCGCCTTCGGGACCATCGCGCCGTGACGGCGGTCACAGATTCGTGAATCACTGTACGTCGATGCAAGATTGATTCAATTTTATCTTTCATCAACCTTGCAGAATCACCGCCCAAGGCCTCACCATATGGGCGTTCCTTTCGTCATATCAAGGACTTCACCGGTCAGATCGGCTCGGCCACGGCCGTCAGCAACGCGCCGATATCGCCGTGGCCGGCCAGGCCGGCGACCGCCGCGCGCAAGATTTTCTGGCGCGCGGGGCCGAGACGGACCGTCAGCAGGCCGAACTTGGCCGCCACCTCGTCGTTCGACAGCGGCGCCGCCGGATCGCCGCGCGCCGGGGTGACGTCGGACACCAGTTCGCGACCGTCGCGCAGGGTGAAGGTGACGCGCGCCAGCCGCTCCGCCGGGAACCGCGCCGCCAGCGCCTCGTCGACCACGAGCTCGATGCGGTGGCTGAGATCGAGGATGGCGGGATCGGTCAGCGCCGGGCCGGTGATGTCGGCGCCGCTCAAGGCCCCACGGGTCAGGATCGCGGCCAGCGGGAAGGCGATGGCATATTGCGCCGCCTCGGTGGTGGCGGGCGCGTGCCCGGCCAGCCGCACGCCCTCGGCAAAGGTTTCGACCCGGATGTGCCCGATGGCCCCGGCGGTGACGTTGTGACCGAGCTGCAATGCCCTGCCCGCCTCGATGGCCGGCTGGGCCCAGCGGCAGACCGGATAGGGTTTGAAATACTGCTCCGTGATGCGCCAGCGGCTGCCGAGGTCGGCCCACAGGTCGGCGACGGCCTCGTCCTCCAGCAGCACGGCCGGCGCGCCGGTGAAACCGGCGGCGGCGAGATAGCCGGCCGAGACGCCGCCCAGCGCGCCCCAGCCCGAACCGTCCTTGACCATCGTCGGATGGTCGATGCAGCGCATCATCTGGCTGCGCGGCCCGTGATATTCGGCGATGCCCGCCGCTTCGCGGGTCCTGGCGGTATCAAGGCCGAGCAGCCGGGCGGTCAGCACCGCGCAGGCGATCGCATTCCACGCACCCGAGGTGTGGTAGTCCTGCGCCGTGCGATGCAGCGCGATGCCGGCGCGCGTGGCGATCTCGTAGCCGGCGACAACGGCGGCGATCAGTTCGCGCCCCGCCTGGCGGCCGCCTTCCGCCTCCATCACCGCCAGCACCGCCGGCAGGATGGCGACGCCGGCATGGCCCTTGGTCAGGGCATGGCCGTCATGGGCATCGAAGGCGTCGATCTGCGAGGCGCCGGCGAAGGCCGCGCCGCTGGCGCTGACCAGGCGGCCGTCGAACATCAACCGCGCCGGCTTGGCCCCGGCCGCCATCTGGTCGGCGGCAAAGTCGCGCACGATGCGCGCAAGGTCGGTCTCGGTGCCCGCGGCGGCGACGCCGGCGAGATCGAGGATGCAGCGCAAGGCCTGCTCGACCACCTGCGGCGGCAGGTCGGTGAAGCGCAGTTCATGGGCAAAGGTGATGGCGGTCATCGCAGATCCCTCAGGGCATCGGACAGCAGCGCCTGCACGGTCAGCGGCGCGGCGTCGCGCATGGTGGGCAGGCGGTGGCGGGCGGCGGCGATATCGGCCAAGGCGATATCGGCCTGGATGATCCCCGGCCCCTCGCCGGCCACGGCGAGGCAGCTGCCATCAGCGCCGAGGATGCGCGAGCCGCCCCAGAAATCGAGGTCGCCGCGCCGGCCGCAGTGATTGGCCATCGCCAGCGGCAGGCCGTAAGTCAGCGCGATCTGGCGCAAGGTGACGTCCCAGCCGCCGGGATTGTCGAAATCGCCGCCGACCGCGGCCCGGGCCGAGGCGACCGGCAACAGCAGCAGGGCGGCCCCCTTCAGCGCGGCAAGCCAGGGCAGTGCCGGATTCCAGGCATCGGCGCAGATCAGCGTGGCGACGGGCCAGCCGGGCAAGGCCTCGACCAGGTCGAGGCGCCGGCCGGCGGCATAGTGCTTGCCTTCCTCCAGCCCGCCATAGGTCGGCAGGTTGAGTTTCCGATGGCAGCCGACGACGGCGCCGCCGCGCAGCAGCACGGCCGAATTGTGATGAAGCCCCGGCCGGCCCGCCTCGATGAACCCGGCCAGCACGGCGATCTCGCCGCCGAGATCGGCCAGGTCCTCGGGCCGGCAGGCGGCCGACAGGTCCGGCACGCTGCGGTAGTCGGTGACGGAGAGTTCGGGGAAGACCAGGAGATCGATGCCGCGATCACGGGCCTCGGCGATGGCGGCGCGGTGCTGCGCAAGGTTCTCTGCGGTATCGGCAGTGCAGGCGATCTGCGCCACACCCAGTCGGATCACGGTTTTCATGGCGTCCTTGGATGCTGATGTTTGAGGTCACACCAATGACCTCAGGCCGATCGTCGCCCCGGGCTTTGACCCGGGGCCCAGGGAAAGCGCGGCGCAACTTGCGACGCCCTTGCCCTGGGCACCCGCCTTCGCGGGTGCGCCGATGGCTCTAAATCATAATCAGACCAGGTTCTGCGACTTGAGGAAACCGGCGGCAACCTCCTCGACGGTCTTCTTGTCGACGTCGACCGAGGCGTTCAGCCTGGCCATCGTCGCATCGTCGAGCTTGGCCGACAGGCCGTTGAGAATTTCGGCCAGCTTCGGGTTCTTGTCGAGCGTCTCCTTACGCACGACCGGCGTCAGCGCGTAGGACGGGAAGAAACCCTTGTCATCCTTCAGCACCAGGAAGTCGAAGGCCGGCACGCGTCCGTCGGTGGCGAACACCAGCCCGACCTCGACCTGCGAATCCTTCAGCGCCTGATAGACCAGGCCGGTATCCATGCGCACGACGTTGTCGCGGCCGAACGCGAAGCCGTAGGTTTCCTCCAGCGGCTTCAGCCCGTCGGGCCGGGCATAGAATTCGGCGTTGCAGCCGAACTTCATGGCCGCCCCGCCCTTCACCTTGGCCGACAGGTCGGACAGCGTGGCGATGCCCTTCGACTGGGCGTCGGCCTTGCGCATGGCCAGCGCGTAGGTGTTGTTGGCCTTCGACGGGTTGAGCCAGACCAGGCCCTTGGCGGCGTCGAGCTCCTTGACCTTGGCATAGGTCTGGGCCGCGTCGAGCTTGTCAGCCACCTTGTTGAAGGTGATCAGCGAGGTGCCGGTATATTCCCAGTAGACGTCGACCTGGCCGTTCTCCTGCGCCTGGCGCAGCGGCGCGGTGCCGAGGCCGGCGCGCTTGTCGACGGTGAACCCCTTGGCCTTCAAAAGCTGGCTGGTCATCTCGGCCATCAGCTGCTGCTCGGTGAAGTTCTTGCCGCCGACGACGACGGTCTGGGCCAGGGCCGCGCCCGACAACAGGGTGGCGGCGATGGCGCCGAGGGCGAGGGTCTTGAGGCTGCGCAGATTCATGGAAGTCCTCTCCTGTTTTTTAACGCAAGGGATTGACGCCGCGCGGCACCAGCCAGAACTGCAACTGGCCCACGAAGATGTCGACGAACACCGCGAGCAAGGCGGTCGGGATGGCCCCGGCCAGCAGCAGGCCCGGTTCCATCAGGTCGATGCCGGTGAAGATCAGTTCGCCCAGGCCGCCCCCGCCGATCAGGAAGGCCAGCGGCACGGTGCCGACATTGATCGCCAGCGCGGTACGGATGCCGGCCAGGATCACGAACATCGCGTTGGGCAGCTCGACCTTCATCAGGATCTGCTGATCGGTCATGCCCATGCCGCGCGCCGCCTCGATCAGCGGCGGCGGCACGCTTTTCAGGCCAGCCACGGTGTTCAGCATGATCGGCAGCAGGGTCAGCACCGTCAGACCGAACAGGGCCGAGGGCGTGCCCAAGCCCAGCACGGTCATGGCCAGGGCCAGGATGGCGAGCGTCGGGATCGTCGTGCCGAGATTGATGACCTGGCCGATCGCCGGCCCCAGGAAGGGCACGCGGGAACGCGCGATCAGGATGCCCAGCGGAATGCCGATGGCGATGGCGATGGCCCCGGAGATGGCGACCAGCGTCATGTGCTGGCGCGCCAGATAGACGATGTCCTCGCGGTATTTCAGGATCGCCGGCACGATACCGGACGACTGTGCCCAGATGCCGAGGGCGAACACGGCCAGCAGCACCACGCCGCGCCAGGCGCGGTGCCCGGCGCCGGGCTGGACCGCGCTAGCGGTCACGGTAGGTCGCCCCGAGCAGATGGGTGATGCCGCGCTGGGTGACGTAGCCGCGATAGAAGCCGTCGTCGTCGACGCAGGGCAGCCAGGTCAGGTCGTGCATGAACATCTGCGAGACCGCGGTGCGCAGGTCGTCGCGCACATTGATCATGCAGGGCAGCTTCTCGTGGTTCTCACCCACCGTGCCCGGGCGGCCGTGGGCCGCGTCGAGGCGCACGAAGCCGCGGGCCCGCCCGCGCGGCCCGACCATGACGATCGAGACATGGCCACGCTCCTCCATCAGCCGCGCGGCGGTATCGAGCGTATCCTCGGCCCGCACGGCAGGCGGATCGCCGACCATCGCATCGGCGACCTTCAGCAGGCGCAGCCGTTTCAGCGTACGGTCCGAGCCGACGAAATCGGCGACGAAGCTGTCGATCGGATGGGCCAGGATATTGTCGGGCGTGTCGTACTGGATCAGCCTTCCGGCACGGAAGATGGCGACGCGGCTGGCCATCTTGACCGCCTCGTCGATGTCGTGGCTGACGAAGACCACGGTCTTCTTCAGCTCGGCCTGCAGCTTCATGAACTCGTCCTGGATCACCTCGCGGTTGATCGGGTCGATCGCGCCGAACGGTTCGTCCATCAGCAGGACCGGCGGATCGGCCGCCAGCGCGCGCACCACGCCGACGCGCTGCTGCTGACCGCCCGAGAGTTCCTTCGGATAGCGCTTGAGGAAGATGCCGGGATCGAGGTTGACCATGTCGAGCAGTTCGGCCGCGCGCTTGCGCGACTGGCGGCGGTCATGACCCAGCAGATCGGGGACGACGCAGATGTTGTCCTCGACCGTCTTGTTCGGGAACAGGCCGATCTGCTGGATGACGTAACCGATCGAGCGGCGCAGGGTCACCTCGTCCACCGCGGCGGTATCGCGCCCGTCGACGAAGATCTTGCCCGAGGTCGGCTGGATCAGCCGGTTGATCATCTTCATCGTCGTCGTCTTGCCGCAGCCCGACGGGCCGAGCAGGACGCAGACCTCGCCGGCGCCGACTTCCATGTCGACGCCATCGACGGCGGTGATGCCGGCAAAGATCTTGGTGACGTGTTCCAGCCTGATCATGGTCCGGCCTCCTCAGCGCAGGCCCGGCGACGTCAGCCGCCGCTGGAGATAGACGAGCGCCAGGTCGGCCGCGATCGCCAGGACGGAGACGGCGACCGCGCCGGTCACCAGCTGGCGGAAATCGGTCTGCGAGATGCCGCGCGAGATGAAGGTGCCGAGGCCGCCGGCCCCGATATAGGTGGCGATGGTGGCAATGGCGATGTTGAGCACCACCGCGTTGCGCACGCCGTTGACGATGACCGGCAGGGCGATCGGCAATTCGACCTCGCGCAGCCGCTGCAGCGGCGTCATGCCCATGCCGCGCGCGGCTTCGCGCAACGCCGGGTCGATGTTCATGATCGCGGTGTAGGTGTTGCGGATGATCGGCAGCTGGGAATAGAGGATCAGCGCGATCACCGCCGGCAGGTAGCCGATGCCGTAGCCGATCGGCGACAAGAGCGGGATCAGCACGCCAAACAGCGCGACCGACGGAATGGTCATGACAACAGCGGCGACGTAGAGCACGCGGTCGGCCCAGGCGCGGTTCTGGGTGATCAGGATGCCCAGCGGCACGCCGGTGGCGATCGCCACCACCACGGCGACCGAGACGAGCGAGAGATGCTCGCCCGCCCTGACGGCGATGACCGACCAGTTGTCGATCGCAAAGCGCAGAGTGTCCAAGATCGAAGCCCCCGTATTCTTCTTGGCGACCGACTTGTTCTGGCAACGCGCGCCGGCTCAGGCCTCAAGTGTTGCCCGCATGGGTGCCGCCTGCCCCCATGCCTTCCGACCTGCTAGAGCAGGAACGCGACATCAGGCCCCGCCGGGACGTCGCAGATCGGATGGCCGTGTCTGGTAGGCGCGGCGGAACCAGCGCGCGAAATGCGAGGTCGAGGCGAAACCGGTGGCGACGGCGACATCCAGGACGGGCACGTCGGAATAGAGCAGCAGCTCGCGGGCACGCTCGAGCCGCAGGCCGACATAGTGGCGCGCCGGCGTCACCTTCAGGTAGCGCAGGAACAGCCGCTCGACCTGGCGCGAGGTCAGCCCGACGCGGTCGGCGATCTCGGCGATGCTCAAGGGTTCCTCGATATGGCGCCGCATCAGCTCGATGGCGGCGCGCAAGGTGTTGGGCAGGTTCGCCAGGCTCTGGTCCCGGCCGCCGCGCTGGTCGTCGCGCTCGTCGCGGATGCGCTCGTGGTGGAACTGGTTGGCGACGCCGCGGGCGAGATCGGCGCCGTGCTGTTCGGAAATCAGCTGCAGCATCAGGTCCATCGCCGCGGTACCGCCCGAACATGTCATGCGGTCGCGGTCGATCTCGAAGATCTTGCCGGTGCAGATCAGGTGGGGGAATTCCTCCTCGAAGGCCGGGCGGTTCTCCCAATGGATGGTGCAGCGGTAACCGCCGAGCAGCCCGGCGCGGGCCAGGAGATAGGTGCCGGTCGACAGCGAGCCGATGACGATGCCGCGCCGCGCCGCCTGGCGCAGCGCACCGAGCGCCCGGCGCTCGTCCGGCGCCTGGATGCGCAGGCCGCCGCAGACGAAGACATAGGCGGCGCGCTGGACCACCTCGTCGAAGACTTCGGTGCGGAATTCGACGCCGTTCGAGGCCACCACCGGCCGGCCGTCGAGGCTGGCGAAATGCCAGCGATAAAGCGTGCGCTGGGCCAGGCGGTTGGCCGAGCGCAGCGGTTCGACCGCCGACGCCAGGCTCATCATCGACATGCCGTCGACCAGAAGGAACACGAAACCGAGCTCGAGCCCGCCCTGCGGCGGCGCAGCCGTTCCTGCCATGATGGAAACCTCCTTGCACAAGGGTCCCTGATCATTGGCTGCGCAACACAGTCAAATACGACCCGAGAAGATACGAATACGACATTTACGCGGAGAACATGTCGTCTCCATCGCCGGGGCGGTCGCAAACCGGCCGGCAAATCGGCCCCGACGGCGCGATGATGACGGCGTTGCATCCATCCAAGGCCAAGCCACGACATGATCCCAGCCGAACGCGTCCAATCCCTGCTGGCGGAACGCCGCGAGGGCTTCAGCCTGCCCCAGGCCTTCTACGTCGACGAAGCCTTCCACGAGGCCGACATCGCCGCGGTGTTCGAGACCGACTGGCTGTTCGCCTGCAATGTCTGCGAGATCAAGCAGCCCGGCGATTTCCTGACGCTGACCGTCGGCAAGAATCCGGTGATCGTGCTGCGCGACCGCGACGGCCAGGTGCGCGCCTTCCACAATTCCTGCCGCCATCGCGGCTCACGCATCTGCCTGACCGAGAAGGGGCGCACCAACCGCCTGACCTGCAGCTATCACCAGTGGGTCTACGAACTCGACGGCCGCCTGCTGCATGCCCGCCAGATGCCGGCGGACTTCGATCCCGGCGGCTACGGCCTGAAGCCCGTCGCGGTCGAGGTGAACTGCGGCATGGTCTATATCTGCCTGAGCGACACCCCGCCCGACCTCGGCCATTTCCGCCGCACCGTCGCGCCCTATATCGCGCCGCACCAGCCCGACCGCACCAAGGTCGCCTACGAGATGACCTTGATCGAGGAGGCGAACTGGAAGCTGGTCATCGAGAACAACCGCGAATGCTATCACTGCGCCGGCAACCACCCGGAACTGCTGGCGACGCTGGTCGAGTTCGCGCTGTCCGACGACCCGCAAGGCACCGCCGATTTCCAGCGGCTGATGGATCGCCAGACCGCGCGCTGGGAAGGCTACGGCCTGCCCCATCTGCCGGCCAATGGGGCGGAGGAATTCCGTTGCATCCGCCTGCCGTTCCATGACGGCGCGGTCTCCTTCACCATGGATGGCGGTCCGGCCTGCCGCAAGCTGCTCGGCGATTTCACCGACCCCGATCTCGGCTCGGTGCGCATGTTCCGGGTGCCCAACAACTGGAACCACTTCCTGGCCGACCACATCATCCATTTCCGCGTGCTGCCGCTGTCGGCCGGCCGCACCGCGGTGCGCACCACCTGGCTGGTGCACGAGGATGCGGTCGAGGGCGTCGACTACGATGTCGAACGGCTGACCCGGGTGTGGATCGCGACGAACGATCAGGATGCGCGGCTGGCCCAGATCAATCACGAGGGCATCTCGTCGATGGCCTATCGCCCGGGGCCTTACGCCCCATCGGAATTCATGCTGCGCAACTTCACCAACTGGTATGCGGGCAAGATGGCCGCCTATTTCGGCAGGCCGTTGGCGGAGGCCGCCGAGTGAACGCCATGCTGTTCGACTGTGTCGCCATTCGCGACGAGACCCCGACGATCAAGACTTTCGTGCTGCGCCCGCAGGAACATGGGTTCAGCCACCTGCCCGGCCAGGCGATGACACTGGCCCTCGACATCGGGGGCGACACGCTCTATCGCACCTTCTCGATCGCCTCGGCGCCGGGCGGCGACGCGATCGAGCTGACCATCAAGCGCCACCCGGAGGGGCGCGGCACCACCTGGCTGCACCGGGCTTTGGCCCCGGGCATGACCGTTGCGGCTACCGGCCCGGTCGGGCGTTTCGTGCTGGATGGCGACGGACCGGTCGCCTTCGTCTCGGCCGGGTCCGGTGCCTCGCCATTGATGGCGATGCTGCGGCATCTGGCGGCCACCGCGCCCGAGACCGACATCGCCTGGTTCCATGCCGCGCGCGATGTCGACGAGCTGGTGTTCGGGTCTGAACTGGCCGAACTGCAGCGGCAATTGCCGAAGCTCGCGGTCAGCGTCGCGCTGAGCCGCCCGGCGCCGGGCTGGTTCGGCTATCGCGGCCGGCTTGGCCGGCGGCTGATGTCGGTCGCGGTGCCTGACTATGGCCGGCGTCGGGTCTATTGCTGCGGCCCTGACAGCTTCATGCAGACCGCCCGGCTGATCCATGCCGCCGAGGGCGGGCTTGCGGCCGATTTCCATATCGAGCATTTCGCCGCACCGCCGGCAGCACCGGTCGTGGCCGCAGCACCCAGCGATGCGCCCGCCGCGACGGTGACCCTGGGGGCGCGCAGCTTCCCCGTCGCCGCGCATGAAACCATCCTGGAGGCGGCGACCCGCCGCCAGATCGTCATCCCCTGCGGCTGCGCCGCCGGCATCTGCGGCACCTGCCGGGTGAAGATGGTGTCGGGCGAGGTGGCGATGGCCCATAACGGCGGCCTGTCGCCGGAGGACGAGGCGGATGGCTACATCCTCGCCTGCTCGTCGCGCCCGAAGACGGACGTGACGATCGCGCTGTAGCGTCGCGCTCCAGGGCAGACGCCTCGCCACTTGTGACATCCCTTGCCCTGGATCCCGGCCTTCGCCGGGATGACGATCGTAGGTTTTTTTGCTTACCCCCGACAGCCGACAAAAAGGCGAATCGTCATCCCGGACGAAGCGAAGCGGAGATCCGGGATCCAGGGTAAGCGCTTCGCCGCTTGCGACGCCCCTTGCCCCGGATCCCGGCTTTCGCCGGGATGACGATGGTGGGCTTCGCGCCTATGCCTGAACCGGCATCGGGCGCCAGCCCTGCAATTCACGCCAGTTCGGCTCAAGCCTGTCGAAGCGAGACAGGGCAAAGGTCGACAGGTCGGCGAAGCTGCAGCGGCCGTCGGTGACCATCTCCTGGATCGCATGCCCCGTTGCCGGCGACAGGCCGAAGCCGACGCTGGACAGGGTCGCGACGATGGCGTTCTCGACCGTCGGCAGGCGGTCGATGATCGGGCGGCCGTCGGGCGTGTTCTCGATGAAGCCGGCCCAGCTGCGGATCACCTTGACATGGGCGGCCTTCGGCAGCAGGCGGACCAGGCGGGCGGCGATGTCGCCGGTCAGGGTCGTCGATTGCGGCCGATGGCCCTCGATGTCCTGGACATTGAGCCATTCATGCGGGCCGCCGCCATAGGCGAGATTGCCGCGCAGGGTCTGGCGGCCGTAGAGGCCGTTGCCGTCGACGCCGCCCAGCGGCATCAGCGGCAAGGGCTCGGTCACGATCATCTCGGCCCGCGCCGGCATCACCGGCACGGTGGCGCCGAGCTCGGCCGACAGCTGCTCGGTATAAGGGCCGGCGGCGATGACGAGATGGTCGCAGCCGAACTCGCCGCGGTCGGTCTTCACCGCCGTCACCTTGCCGCCGGCGGTGACGAAGCCCTGCACCGCCGTATGCTGCAGCACCTTGCCGCCGAGATCCTCGATCGCCCAGGCATAACCCTGCACCGTGCGATGCGGGTTGGCATGGCCGCCGAAGCGATAGTGATAGCCGCCGACCACGTCGTCGCCGGCCAGCGGCACCAGCTCGCGCACCTGCTTGGGGTCGAGCGCGTCGGAGTGGAAACCCTGGTATTCCCCGTTCTCCAGCGCCCGGCGATAGAGCCCCATCTGGTTCTCGTCGCAGGCCAGCCGGATGCGCCCCGGCCGGAACTCGGTCGGGTAACCCAGCAGTTCGTCCATCACCGGCCACAGGCGCTGCTCCTCGAGGAACAGCGGGCTGTGGTGATGCGAGCAGCCGCCGCCGTTGCGGCCCGACGCGCCCCAGCCGACGATGCCTTTTTCCAGCACCAGCACGTCGACGCCCTGGCGGGCGAGCCACCAGCCGGCGCTCAGACCCGTGACGCCGCCGCCGACGATGACGACGCTGGCGCCGCTTTTTGCCTCGGTGTTCATCGCCCGCTCCTCACTCGCTCGCCACCGGACCGCCGTCGCCGTCGCGGCCGGAGGCGGTGTAGTGCGTCGGCACCTTCCAGAACGGCACCCATTGCGGCGCCATGCCGAACCAGGAATCCCAGCCGCGACCCACGGTCACCGGGTCGGCGCCGAGGTCGAGCCGCGACAGGGGCAGCGGCCGCACCGGCGCGCGGAACGAGGCGAGCGGCACCTGTACCAGCGGTTCCGAGGCGCCGAGCGCCAGCAGGGTCGCGACCTGCTCGCGGCAGCGGCGGCCCTGGCAGGCGCCCATGCCGGCGCGGGTCAGGCGCTTGACCTGGTCGGGATGGGGCGGGCCTGCACCCAGCAGGCTGCGCAGGTCGGCCGGCTTCTGCGTCGGCGGGGTCCAGCCGAGATAGCGCGGCGGCCGCACCTCGAGGATTTCGCGCGCCGTCACTTCCTCGCACTGGCAGACAAAGGGTTCGCCCGATGCCTCGACGACCGAGGCGCGGACCCAGCCGCAGCGATAGGCGGCAAGGTCGACGGCGGGCTCGTCGGGCTGCACGGCGTCGCCGGCATCGACCGCGGCGATCGCGGCTACCGCCGCCTCGGCCTCGGCCTGCGCCACCGCGCCATCGCGGCTCTTGCCCGGCCAGACGCCGGCGCAGTCGCCGATCGCGTAGATGCCGGGCCGCGTGGTCTGCTGGCGGGCATCGAGCACCGGCACATGGCCGCCGCGCGCCGCGTCGAAGGCGACGCACGCACCCATGGCTTCCAGCAGCTCGATCGCGGGGATGGTGCCGACGCCGAGCACGACGGTGTCGCAATCGAAGCGCTGTTCCGTACCCGGGACATGCCGGCCGTCGGCATCGACCGCGACGACCACGACGGCCCCCACACCCTCGGCATCACCCTCGGCGCGGGCGACGACATGGCCGGTCAGCGCGCCCGCGGCGGCCCGGTCGAGCACCGCGCCGGCCCGTTCGACGATGGCCACGAT
>JAEYTW010000435.1 GCA_023433835.1 Pseudomonadota bacterium
GGCGGCGGCTGGGGCGGTGGTGCCGTCCCTCCGGCCGGACCGCAGGGCTATGGCCAGCAGGCCTATGGGCAGCCGCCGCAGCAAGGCCCCAGCTTCCTGCGCCAGGCGGCCACGATGGCGGCCGGCGTGGCCGGCGGCGCCCTGCTGTTCCAGGGTGTCCAGAGCCTGTTCTCGGGCCATTCCATGTTCGGCGGCGTCGCCAACGCGGCGACCATGCCCGGCGAAGTCATCAACGAGACGGTCAACAATTACTACGGCGACCAGCCGCCGGTACCGCAGGAGCGGCCCGATTTCGCCAACCAGCCGGACCAGGGCAACTGGGGCGACCAGGGCGGCGGGGCCGACCAGGGTTACCAGGACGCGGGCTACGACGACCAGGGCGGCGGCGATTTCGGCGGTGACTTCGGCGACGATTCCGGCTACGCCTGACCCTATCGAAAACGGGCGGTCCCGACGGGGCCGCCCCGCCATTTCAGCCGCCTGAGGACCGCCCTTGACGGTGAAACCCTGCACCATCGGCACGATGAACCGCGCCGACCTCGATCTCGCCATCGAATGGGCCGCGGCGGAAGGCTGGAATCCCGGCCTGCATGACGCGACCGCCTTCCTGGCGCAGGATTCCGGCGGCTTCCTGATGGCCCGGGTCGACGGCAAGCCTGCCGCCTCGATCTCGGTCGTGCGCTACGAGGGCGGTTTCGGCTTCCTCGGCTTCTATATCGCCGCGCCCGACTTCCGCGGCCAGGGCTATGGCTACCAGCTGTGGCAGGCCGGCATGCAGCGGCTGGAGGGCATGACCGTCGGCCTCGACGGCGTCGTCGCCCAGCAGGAAAACTACGCCCGCTCGGGCTTCGTCCTCGCCCATCGCAACCTGCGCTATCTGGCACCGACCTGCCCGATCATCGCCATGCCGGACGAACCCTGGCGCCTGCCGCTGACGTCGGTGCCACGCGACCTGCTGCTCGCCTACGACCGCAAATGCTTCCCCGCGGCCCGGCCGGCCTTCCTCGATGCCTGGATCGCTGGCCCCGGCCACCACGGTGCGGCGGTGCTGCTCGACGGCAAGCTGAAAGGTTACGCGCTCGCCCGCCCCTGCCGCGACGGCCACAAGATCGGCCCGCTGTTTGCCGACGACGAAGGCACCGCCGAAACCCTGTTCCTCGACCTCTGCACGAAGGTCGGCACCGGCAAGCTGTTCCTCGATATCCCCGAGACCAACAAGGCCGCGCTGAGCCTGGTCGAACGCTTCCGCATGACGCCGCAGTTCGAGACGGCGCGGATGTATCGCGGCCCCGCCCCGGCCGTGGCCGAGAAATGCGTCTACGGCATCACTTCCTTCGAACTGGGCTGAACCCGACATGACGGCAGCGACGACGCCCCCGGCCGACGACGCCCTCGACCGCATCGATCGCCGCATCCTGCGCGAACTGCAGGCCGACGGCCGCATCTCCAACGCCGATCTGGCCAAGCGCATCAACCTGAGCGCCGCCGCCTGCCACCGCCGCGTCGCCAGACTGGTCGAGGACGGCTATATCAGCCGCTTCACCGCGCTGATCGACCCGGCGCGCGTCGATCTAGGCGTGCTGGTCCATGTCGGCGTCGTGCTCGACCGCTCGACGCCGGAAAGTTTCGGCAATTTCGAGACCAGCGTGCTCGAAATCGCCGCGATCCTCGAATGCCACCTGGTCGCCGGCGATTTCGATTATTTCCTGAAGATCCGCGCTCGCGACCTGGACGATTTCAACCGCTTCCATGGCGAAACCCTGCTCGGCCTGCCGGGCGTGCGCCAGACCCGCACCTTCTTCGTCATGAAGGACGTGCGGTCGAACGGCGATCTCGTCATTTGATCCGACGGATGATTTTTTTCTGTAACCTTTTCCGCTCGACCGCGTTAGAGCTCCCGGTGGGGTACGCGGGAGGCGGAAATGGACTCTTTCCCCGGACGTGCTGATGGTTGAGGCCACCCCGATAGAACGGGGCGTGGCCGGCGAGTTGCTGTTCAGTGCCGTGGCGGCGTCCGGCCTGCCGATGGTGCTGACCGATCCGAACATCCCCGACAATCCGATCGTCCAGGCCAACGCCGCCTTCCTGCAGCTGAGCGGCTACGGACCGGACGAGATTCTCGGCCGCAACTGCCGCCTGCTGCAGGGGCCCGATACGGACCGGGCGGCCGCGGGCATGATCGGCCGGGCCATCGCTGCCGGTGAAGCGGTCAGCATCGACATCCTGAACTATCGCCGCGACGGCACCAGCTTCTGGAATGCGCTGACCGTCAGCCCGATCAGCGACGCCGAAGGCCGCCTGCGCTATTTCCTCGGCATCCTGCAGGATATCGGCCAGCGCGCTTCGGGCGATCGCGGCCTGACGCCCGACTTCATCGCGCTCGTCGCCAACGAACTGCGCAACCCGATGACGCCGATCCTGATGCAGGTCCAGCGCCTGGCGCGGCTGGCCGGCGGCAGCGATGACACCCTGCGGCGCAATCTCGACCGGCTGCGGCTGGCCATCGACACCTACATGCGGCGCGCCACCACGCTGCTCGATCTGACGCGAATCGCGGCCGGTCGCCTCGACCTCGAACCCGCGCCTGTCGATCTGGCCGGGCTGGCGCTTGCAGCCCTTGACCGCCATCGCGCCTGGGCGACGATTGCCGGCTCGGGCCTCAATTACGTCGGTCCCGGCGAGGAAACGGGCCTTTGGGACCGCGTCGCGCTGGAACAGATCCTCGACAATCTGCTGTCCAATGCCATCAAGCACGGCGCCGGCGCGCCGATCACGCTCACGCTGTCGTCGAGCGCGGACAAGGTCGCGCTGTCGGTCCACGACGAGGGTGCCGGCATCCCCGAAAGCCATCGCGAGCGGGTGTTCGGCACGTTCGAAAGGTTGGTCGGCCCCGATGCCCAGCCCGGCATCGGCATCGGCTTGTGGGTGGTGCGTCAACTGGTCGAAGCGATGGGGGGTAACATCGTAGTTGCCTCGGGGCCCGAAGCCGGGTCTACCTTTACCGCAACCATTCCCCGCGCGATTGAACGACCAGAACCAAGATGAGCAGAGATACGGCAAGCACCCCACCCCTTGAACGCATCGGCAGCGCGATTCCAGGGCTCGACGCCATCATCCATGGCGGTTTCTTCAAGGGCGGCGTCTACATCATCTCGGGCGCGCCCGGTGCCGGCAAGACCGTCCTGGGCAACCATATCTGCTTTCGCCATGCCGAAAGCGGCGGCCGCGTTCTCTACGTCACGCTGCTGGCCGAATCGCATGCCCGGATGCTGCAGCACATTTCGGGCTTCGCGTTCTACGACACCGAGGTGCTGTCGCGTTCGCTGACCTACGTCTCCGGCTTCGGCATCCTGCAGGAGGGCGGCCTGCGCGGCCTCCTCGACCTGCTGCGCCGGGAAATGACCAGTCATCGCGCGACGCTCCTGGTGCTCGACGGCTTTGCGGTGGCGGCCGCGGCGACACCGTCCGAGCAGGAATTGAAGAAATTCATCCATGAGCTGCAGACCTTCACGGCGATGCAGGATTGCCTGACGCTCCTGCTCACCAACGGCTTCCGCGGCGACTATCACGCCGAGCAGACGATGGTCGACGGGCTGATCAGCCTGCACCGGCAAAGCTATGGCAACCGGGTGGTGCGCGAGCTCGAGGTGATGAAGTTCCGCGGCTCCGACTTCCTGGTCGGCCGCCACTCGTTCCGCATCGGCGAGGAAGGGATCACGATCTTCCCGCGGCTCGAGGCCCTGCTGCCCCATGCGCCGGACGACGATCGCTATCGCGCCCATTGCCTGTCGGTCGGCATCACCGAACTCGACGACATGCTCGGCGGCGGCCTGCCGTCGGGCACGACGACCATGCTGCTCGGCCCCTCGGGCTCGGGCAAGACCACGCTGGGCCTGCATTTCCTCTGTCAATCGAGCCCGGCGGAACCGGGCCTGCTGTTCGGTTTCTACGAGACGCCGGTGCGCCTGCAGAAGAAGGCCGAACGGCTCGGCCTGTCGCTCTCCCGGCCGCTCGACGACGGCACGCTGGAATGCCTGTGGTACCAGCCGACCGAACAGTTGCTCGACGATCTCGGCGCCAGGCTGCTGGCCGCCGTGCGCCGGCGCAACGTCAAGCGGCTGTTCATCGACGGCCTCGACGGCTTCAAGCAGGCCTCGCCCAACCCCGAACGGCTGATCCACTTCCTGACCGCCCTGAGCAACGAACTGGGCGCGCTGGGTGTCACCACCATCTGCTCGACCGAGACGAAAGTATTGGTGGGTCCGGAGGTCGTGACGCCGGTGGCCGGATTGTCGGTGCTGGCCGACAATCTGATCCTGCTGCGCTTCGTGGAACTGCGCGCTCAGCTGTACCGTTTGCTGTCCATCCTCAAGGTGCGCGACAACGCCTTCGACGCCGCCTTGCGTGAGTTCCGCCTGACCAGCGACGGCATCAAGCTCGCCGATACCTTCCGCAGCGCGGAAGATATTCTCAGCGGTGCCGCCCGGCTGCAGGATCTGGGCGACGACGGCTTGGGCAAGGACAAGAATTTGCGATGACCCTCGTCCTGGTGGTCGATGACGAGTTCGGGGTGGCGGAAGTCCTGCAGTTCATCCTGGAGGAAGAAGGCTACCGCGTGCTGACGGCCATCAACGGCAAGCAGGCCCTCGGGCTGATGGCCAAGGACCGGCCCGACGTCGTCATCCTCGATTTCATGATGCCGCTGCTGGACGGGCCCGGCGTGCTCGCGGCGATGCGCGCCGACGAGGCGCTGCAGCAAATCCCCGTGGTGATGATGAGCTCGCTCGACGAAGCCACGATCGCCCGCCGCTGTACCGATCATCGCGGCTTTTTGCGCAAACCCTTCCGCATCGAGGAAGTGCTGGCCGTCGTCAACCGCGCGCTGGCATCCCGCTGAAACGGCCGCCCCCGCCTGGGCCGGGGCGGCCCCCGGTCAGGCCGGAACGCCCTCGGCGTTGGGCACGACGATGGCGAAACGATCGGCCAGCGCCGCCAGCGTCGCCTGCTGCAGCGCGGCGGCCGTCACCACCCCCTCGCCTCCGGCCGCCTCCGGCAGGTCGCGGGTGCCGGTGGCCCCGGCCACGACCGTCGAGCGATAGCCGCGGTCGAGCGCGTCGCGCACGGTCGCGGCGACGCACATATGGGTCATGAAACCGGCGATCACCAGCGACTTGCGCCCGGTCCTGGCCAGTTCATCCTCCAGCGTCGTGCCGGCGAACGAATTGGGCAGGCGCTTCTCGACCACCGTCTCGCCGTCGGCCGGACCGATGCCGGCCAGGAACGCGCCGCCCGGCCCCTCGCGATCGAACAGCCCGCCGGCCGCGCCCTTGTGGGCGACATGGATGAC
>JAEYTW010000074.1 GCA_023433835.1 Pseudomonadota bacterium
GCCATGGTGCGGTCGCGGATCTCGGGTTTGGGCACGCGCGGCCGTTCGACCGTCAGCGGATAGGCGACGTTGTCGAAGACGTCGAGATGCGGCCAGATCGCGTAGGACTGGAACACCATGCCGATCGGCCGGCGATGGACCGGCACGAAGATGCCGGCCTCGGGGTCGGAAACGACCTGGGTGCCGATGGTGATGCGCCCCTCATCGGCCTGTTCGAGGCCGGCGACACAGCGCAGGGTGGTGGTCTTGCCGCAGCCCGACGGCCCCAGCAGCGCGTAGCACTGGCCTTCCGGCACGGCGAAGTCGACGCCGTCGATCACCATCGCCCGGCCTTCCGGCGTCTCGAAACTCTTGCGCAGGCCTTCGACCTTCAGCATCGGCTCAATCCTTCATCGCGTTCGGCACCAGGCGGCGGCGCAAGAGGAAGATCGCGGGCAGCACGGCCAGCACGATCAGCGAGGCCAGCGCGGCGGTGCGGGCGGGGTCGCCGCCCTGGTAGAGCCGCCACAGCAGCACCGAGAGAACGATGTTGTCGTCGGAGGCCAGCACCAGCGGGATGGTGAATTCGCGCAGGCCGACGATGAACAGCAGCACGAAGGCCGCGGTCAGCGACGGCGCCAGCAGCGGCAGCACGATACGGAACTGGGTGGTCAGCCAGCCGGCGCCCGAGGCGCCCGATGCTTCCTCCAGTTCCTGGTGGATCTGCAGGAGCCCGGCTCGTGCCGTGCGGGTGGTGGTGGCCAGGCGATAGCAATAGGCGACCAGCAGGATCCAGACGGTGCCGTAGAGGCCGACCGGCACGGTCAGGTAGAACACCATGATGGCCAGCCCGACGATGACCGAGGGAATGCCGATCGACAGGAACGAGAGGAAATCGACGGCGCCGCGGAACCACAGCCTGGTGCGCACGACGATCCAGCCGAGCAGCGCGCCCAGCACGGTGACGATGCCGGCCGAGACGATGGCGACGATCAGCGTGTTCTTCAGCGCCGGCAAGACGCGCGGATCGGCGAAAAGCTGCCGGTAGGCCTTGGCCGAGAACCGCGCCAGCGCCTCGGCCGACGGCGGGATGTAGCCGAAGAACGACGTCCAGACCAGCACGAAGGCCGGCAGCACGGCGGCCAGCGCGACATAGGCGCCGACGAAGATCATCATCGGCGCGCGCCAGCGGCCCAGCGCGAAGCGGCGCTGGCGGTAGGCTTTGCCGGTCATGGTGACGAAGCGGTCGGCCCGGCGGATGGCGCGGTTGTAGAGCCACAGGAGAATCGCGGCCAGCGCGAGGAAGGACAGCGACACCGCGGCCGCGCCGCCGTAGTTCGGCAGGCCGTCGGCCGGATTGAGCTCCTGGTAGATGCGGTAGGAAAAGATGTTGAGCCGCGCCGGCAGGCCGATCATCAGCGGCAGCTCGAACTGCTCCAGCGTGATGATGGTGGCGAGGATGACCGGCGCCAGGATGCCGGGCATCAGGATCGGCAGGGTGATGCGGCGGAAGGTCGTGCCCGCCGTGGCGCCGGCGGCCCAGGAGGCTTCCTCCAGCGACGGGTTCATCGTGCGCAGCACCGGGGCCAGCAGCAGGAAGACATAGGGCGTCAGCGCCAGCGACTGGCACAGGATCAGCCCGCCCATCGAGAACACGTTGACCGGGCCCTGGCCCTCCAGCCCGAGCGCGCCGCGGATCGCCAGGTTGATCCAGCCGGCATTCGGTCCCATCAGGTAGATCCAGGCCACCGCCAGCACGTTGACCGGCACCAGCATCGGGAACAGCACGCAGACGCCGATCAGCTCGCGCCCCGGGCAATCGGTGCGCTCGACCGCCCAGGCGAGGGTGAAGGCCATCACCGTCGTCAGCGCGACCGTGCCGACGACCGAGATCGTGGTATCGGGCAGCAGCCGCTGGAAGAAGCCCGGGTTGAGGTAGAGTCGCGCGACATTGTCGACGACCCAGCGCGCGCCATCCTCGAACGGCAGGAAATCGGCCGGGCCGCGGAAGGCCGAGAACAGCAGCATGGCGAGCGGCACCAGCACCAGCCAGGCCGCGGCGAGCGCGGCCAGGGCCAGCACGAGGCGGGCAGGCAGGTCCAGCCTGCCCTGGGCAGCGGAAGACGAAGCGGCCATGGCCGGTCAGCGCATCTGGCCGGAGAGGATGTCGGCGGCTTCCTTGAAGTACTTGTTGCGCTGTTCGACCTGTTTGATGTCGTCGAAATGGATCTTCACGCCGCTGTCGAGCAGCGGCCTGGCGATCGCGCTCTTCGAGCCGGGGCGATAGTCGGCGGTGAAGATCGCCTGTTCGCGCGCGGCCTTGCCCTGGTCGGAGGCGAGCCACCCGGCCAGCAGCCGGGCGGCATTGGGATGCGGCGCCTTGGTCAGGACGGCGGCGACGAACTGCGAGGCGGTGACGGGCTCGGGGATGACGTAGCCGACGTCGAGGCCTTCCGACTTCCACAGCCGGACCTGCTGGTCCAGCTCGGCCACCGAATAGGTCCGTTCGCCGGACTGCACGATCGGCTCGCGCGGGGCGCGGGTCATCAGGAGGCCGGCCTTGTCACGCAGGCCGCGGGCGAAGTTCATCGCCTCGTCATGGCCCATCGAGAACACCAGCGCGCCCGACAGCCGCGGCATCAGGAATTCGGAAGCGACCATCTTGTCCTTCAGCCCGGGCTTCAGGACATCGTTCCAGGTCTTCGGCAGCAGCGCCTTGTCCGCCTTCTTCTCATTGTACATGAAGGCGTAGACGATGTTGTTGGTATAGCCGAGCTTGCCCTGCGCCTCGGTGTTTTCCGGCGCCACGCCGAACATCTTCCAATCGTTGGCCGCGATCAGGTCGCGGTCGAGCAGGGCCGCCACGCCGGTCAGCGAATGCCAGAACACGTCGAGCTGGTTGCGCCCGGCGCGCGCCTCGGCGATCGCGGTGGTCGTGATGTTGTTGTCGCCGACCACCTTGACGGTGATGCCGGGAAAGGCCTTGGCGAAGGCCTGCGGGATCCAGTCGACCTCGCGTGCCTGGGTACCCCAGAACACGACCTCGCCCTCGGCCTTCGCCTTGGCATGGAGCTCCTTGACCGCCGGCTGGTCGGCCCAGCCCTGCGCCCAGGCCGGCAGCGGCCCGAGCAGGAGCAGCGCGGCAATTGCCGCCGCGACTTTTCTAGCTGGCTGAGACTCGTGACGAGACATCGCTTCCCCCCGGTTTTTTACTTATCGCTTGATGCCCAGCAAACCCTAGTTTGTTGTTAAAGTCAACTATGGGAAATCATCGGTCTTGGCAGCGGCCTTCGGCTGTGGCAGTCGGATAGGTGGAAAAGCCTGACGGGGAGGAATGAATGGCGCGTAAGCCGGTGGTGGAAAGCCCGACCAGCGAGGATGTCAGGGAAAACCGGGCGCCGCGCCTGGTCTCGTCGCGCGTTATCCATCTGGCGACGCTGCTGCGCCGCACGGCCAGCCTTGCCTACAAGCGGGAATTCGACCTGGCCTCGTCGGAATGGCGTATCCTGGTACTGACGGGTGAATTCGCCCCGCTCAGTCACGGGGAATTGACCGAACTGGCCAGCCTCGACAAGGGCCAGCTCAGCCGCGGCGTGACCGCGCTGGTCGATCGCGGCCTGCTGATGCGCACCCGCCAACGCCGCCAGGCCCAGATCGAGCTGAGCGCCGAGGGCCGCGCGCTGTTCGAACGCATCATGGCCCTGGCCGAGGAGCGCAACCGCCAGCTGGTGCGCGGCATACCGGAAGCCGACGTCGATGCCTTCTTCCGCACCGTCGAGCAGATGATGCGCACCGCGAAGGAATTGTTCCGCGCCGAACAGGAACGCTAGGCCGGCCGGTCCCCCGGACCGAGATTGACGATCAGCCGGCGCATTGCCCAGGTGATGCGCTCGAACATGTCGGTCAGCCGCCAGATGGCCTGGCGCTCGGCGACCGACAGCCCGGGACTTGTCCGCATCAGGTCTTCGCGCAGCCGGCGCATCATCGCGGTGCGGTCGCCGGTCAGCCGCTCCATCAGGTCGGAGGCGGCCAGCGCGTCGTCGCTGCCGGCCTCGTCCGCCAGGGTGACGAGCAGCGCGTGCAGCGCCTCGACCAGCGTGCCGGTGATGCTTGCCGCGCCGGGATCCCGACCGGCCTTGGGCAAGGTCAGTGCGAAATGGGCCAATGCGTCGTGCAGCACCGGCAGCGCTTCGTTGCAGTTCCAGCGGCGCATCAGCCGGTCGAGAATTTCCGGCGGCATCGGGTTCTGCAGCGCCGACTTGAGAAAGGCGTCGATGGTGCGTGCCAGCTCGTCGCCGGCTTCGCGCAGGGTTGCGGCCGGCACCGCCTTCCCGCCAGGTGCGTCGTGCAGCCCGGCCAGGAAATCGGGCAGGCGGCGCAGCAGGCGCAGCTGTTCCTGCTCGACCATGGCCAATGCCACGTCGCCCTGCGTCGCCGCGGCGGGCACGATGAATTCGGGCTTGGACAGGATCTCGGCGGCGGTCGGCGGGCTCAGCCGCTCGATCAGCCGCAGCAGCGGACCGTTGATCGGGGTCGACACCAGCGCCGCGGTCAGCTGGAACATCCAATGGACCAGCGTCACCTGGATACCGAGATCGCCCGAGACCTGCCCGACGAAGGCGCGGATCAGCGGCACGTGCCCCCAATGCTCGACCATCAGCAGCGGCAGCAGCACCGCGGTGCCGATCACCTTGAGCACCAGCTGATAGAGGTTGAGCTGGCGCGTCGTGCCGCTGAGCCCGGCGCCCTGCAGCACCGACTGGATGCCGGTGCCGAAATTGGCGCCGACCACCATCAGGATGGTCTGGTCGAGGTCGAGCAGCCCGCCCTCGGTCAGGGCGATGGCGATCACCGACACGGTCTGCCCCTGGATGACCGCGGCGAGCCCCGCCCCGGCGATGAAGCCCCAGAGGTAGAAGCGGTCGGCGAAGGCCAGGATATCGCGCAGCGCGGCGGAATCGCGCAAGCCCGCCGAGCCGCCGATCATCGTCTGCACGCCGTAGAGCAGCAGGGTGAGGCCCAGGCCCGCGCCGACCAGGTGGCGCCAGCGCGCATCGCGGTCGTAGCCCAGCACGAAGGCCAGGCCGATCAGGCTGAGCAGGGCCAGCGTCACCAGCCCCAGATCGACCGACACCAGCAGCAGCCGCAAGGTCGAGCCGGCATAGGACCAGGTGATGATCGGCATCGCCGCCTTGACCGTGGTGGCGCCGGCCGCGACCAGGCTGACCACGATGAAGGTGACGGCCGTGGCGCTCTGGATCACCGCGCCGGCGGCGACGCCGACGCCCGCCGCGCGCAGGTGATGGCGGGTGGCGCTGGCGACCAGCTTGTGAAACCGCGGCCCCGCCAACTGCTTCATGTTGGCGGTCAGGAACTGGGTCCCGATGAAGATCAGGCCGAGGCCGGCCAGCATGGTAAAAAGGGTGTGCATCGTCCTCCGGGGTCCTGTCTGCCTTGTCCGTCAGCTTCCGCGGCGATAGGCGCCCGGGGTGGTGCCGAGGACCTGGCGGAACAGCGTGGTCAGATGGGCCTGGCTGGAACAGCCGACCGCGAGCGCGATCGCCGCGATCGGTTCGCGGGTGGTGGCGAGCAGTTCGGCCGCCCGCTGCACCCGGCGCTCGATGACGTAGCGATGCGGCGCGCGGCCGGTCGCGGCCTTGAAGGCATGGGCGAAGCGGGCGGGCGACAGCCCGGCCTGGGCCGCCAGCCCGTCCAGGCCGAGATCATCGGCCAGATGCGCCTCGACATGGTCGCAGACGCGTTTCAGCCGCCAGGCCGGCAGGCCGCCCGGGCGGTTCGCCCCGAGGCCTGCCTGGCCGCGCACCAGCAGGCCGGCGACCATCATCCCGGCACTTTCGGCGAACAGCCGCCCGCCGGTGCCCGTCAGCAATTCGCCGCGCAGCATCCGGCCGAGGGCGAGCAGCCCCTGGTCGACGAAGCGGCAGCGGGCTGCGAGCGGCGTGCCGGCATCGAGCCCGCGGTCGTCGAAAGCCTGAGCCAGCAGCGCCGGCGCCAGATGCAGGTGCAGCACCTCGCCCGCCGGCGCCTCGGCCGCCCAGGCGACATCGGCCGCGGCCGGGATGACGGCGATATCGCCCGGCCGGCTCGGCCCCCGGTATTCGGCACCGCCCCAGGCGCATTCCAGCCGGCCGGACGCCTGGAACCGCAGGTCGACGCGATGCTGGGCCGCGCCGGCCACCCGTACGGTCGTCGGCGGCACGTCGCGCAGCAGTTCGGCGGCGATGCCGGTCCAGCCGCGGCCGAGGCTGCTCAGCGCGGCGCCGGTCGGCAGGGTGCCGGGCAAGGCGGGGGTATGCCAAAGGGGTGGTCGGTCGATCATCGCAGCAGAATTCCATAAAACCCGGCGATCGGCGAGAAGACGCAATCCGCGCGAGCGCCCAGGCTGGCGGTATCACGCATGGAAGGATGCAGCATGAAATACCGCTTCGCCACGATCCTGGCCGCCGGCCTTGCCCTCTGCGGCCCGGCCCAGGCCGGGGCCACCTTCGACGCGATCAAGGCCCGCGGCCAGTTGGTCTGCGGCGTCTCCGAAGGCACGCCGGGCATCACCATGCCGAACCAGAAGGGCGAATGGACCGGCCTCTATGTCGATCTCTGCCGGGCGGTGGCCGCCGCCCTGGTCGGCGACGCGGCCAAGGTGAAGTTCGTGCCGCATTCGACCGTACAGCGCTTCGTCGCCCTGCAATCGGGCGAGGTCGACATGGTGGCCCGCACCGCCACGGCGACCGCCCTGCGCGAAGCCCAGCTCGGCCTGCGCTTTGCCCCTGTCGGCTTCTATGACGGCCAGGCTGTCATGGTGCAGAAATCGTCCGGCATCACCTCGGTCAAGGCGATGGACGGCGCCACGATCTGTGTCCAGCCCGGCTCGACCTCCGAGCTGAACCTGGCCGATTATTTCCGCGGCCTGAAGCTGTCGTTCAAGCCGGTGACGGTCGAATCGCTGCCGGCACTGGAAGCGGCCTACCTCGCCGGCCGCTGCGACGCGGTCTCCAACGATGCCAGCGTGCTGGCCGGTCTCAAGCTCGGCACCGCCAGGCCCGATGACCATGTCATCCTGCCGGAGCGGCTGTCGAAGGAGCCGACCGCCCTGGTTGTGCGCAAGGGCGACGACGAGCTGTTCGACCTGGTGCGCTGGGCGATGTTCGCGCTGATCGAGGCCGAGGAACTCGGCGTCACCAAGGCCAATGCCGAGGAACAGCTGAAAAGCACCAACCCGCCGGTTCGCCGCCTGCTCGGCACCGAACCCGGCGTCGGCGCGGCGCTGAAGGTCGACGACCGCTGGGCCTGGCGGATGATCGCCCAACTCGGCAACTACGGCGAAATCTTCGAACGCAACCTGGGCCAGCAGTCCGAGCACAAGCTGCCCCGTGGCCTCAACGACCTGTGGACCCGCGGCGGGCTGATGTACGCCTGGCCGGTGCGCTGATGACCTCTCTCGCCACCGGCCTGGTCTCAGTCCGCGACCCGGCGCACCGGTACCCGCTGTATCCCCAGTCGGCGCCTTATATCTGCCCGGCCACCAGCATGGCCGGCATGCAGTACCCGCTGGAAGTCGATTACGACTATGCCGCCTTCGACCAGGGCGCGTGGCCCGATACCGTCGGGCCGGGGCTGGCGCGCTGGCAGGCCCTGCTGCCGCCGCTGGCGGCCGGGCTGACGGCGGGCGAGGGTGGAACCGCGCTGGTGGCCGCCCCGCGCGCTGCCGGCTGGGCCGGGTGCGACCAGCTGTGGATCAAGGACGAATCGGGCAACCCGACCTGGAGCCACAAGGACCGTCTCAATCTCTGCGTCGTCTCGGCCGCGCTGGCGGCCGGGGCGCGCGGCATCGCGCTGGCATCCTCGGGCAACCATGGCCTGTCGGCGGCGGCCTATGCGGCGCGGGCGGGCCTGGCCTGCCTCGTGCTTTGCGACGATGCGATGCCGCAGGCCTATGGGCCGGCTCTGCGCGATTTCGGCGCGTTGGCGGTGCGGATGCCCAGGGCGGCGCGCTGGCCGCTGCTGGAGCAACTGACGACCGAGGGCGGCTGGTACCTCGTCGGCAATACCGCGGCAACCCATACCGGCCACCCCTTCGGGCCCGAGGGGTACAAGACCATCGCCTACGAACTCTACCTCCAGCTCGACCGCCAGGTGCCGGCCGCGGTGGCGGTGCCCAGCGGCTACGCCGAATTGCTGTTCGGCATCACCAAGGGCTTCGCCGAACTGCGGCGACTCGGGTTCACCGACGCCATGCCGCGGATGATTGCGGCCGAACCGGAAGGCGGCGCCCCGCTGGCCCGGGCGGTCGCCGCGGGGCGGCACAGCGCTGTGGTCGCGGGCGGGCTCAGCGCCGCACGCGCCATCGATACCACCGCCTGCGGCTATCGCGGCCTCCATGCCCTGGCGCTGTCGCAGGGCCGGGCGGTACCCGTTGCCGACACTGCGATGCGGGTGGCGCAGGGCGCGCTGGGCCGCGACGGCCTGCGGGTCGAACTGGCCGGTTGCGCCGGGGTGGCGGGGGGGGGGGGGGGGGGGGGGG
>JAEYTW010000079.1 GCA_023433835.1 Pseudomonadota bacterium
CCCGATTATCGCGCGGCCGCGGGGGCCGACGCCGCGCCGGCCCAGGCGATCGCGGCCGTCGCCGGTCAGCCGCTGGCCTTTGCGGCCGGCGCCGACGTCGCGGCCAGCGCGACCGACTACCTGCTGCTCGGCCTGATCGTCGAGGCGGCGAGCGGGCAGGGCTATCGCGACTTCGTCCAGCGCAACCAGATCGAGCGGCTGGGCCTGAAGCACACCGTCTTCGCCCAGGATCTGGCCCAGGTGAAGCGCGAAGCGGTCGAGACGACGGGCGGCCGCCACGCCGGTTTTCTGACCGATCCGGCCTTGATCAACCCGACCGAGCCGGCGACCGGCTATGCCGGTGCAGACGGGCGCGACGCCGTGGCGGCCAAGGCACCGGCCGCGGCCTTCCTGCCGGGGGCGCTGCTCGCCTCGGCCCAGGATGTCAGCCTGTGGGATATCGGCCTGGCCGGGGCGATCCTGGTCAAGGATCCGGCGCATCGCGCGCTGCTCTATGGCGGTGCCAGGCTCAATGACGGGCGGGCGGTACCGGTGATGGGCGGCTGGCGGTTTCCCGGCCACAAGGGGCTCATGTACGTCGTCGGCTCGACGGCCGGGCAGTCGGCCTTCCTCAGCCGTTTCACCGATGCCAGCGAACTGGTCTGCGTGACCTTGCTGGTCAATCGCGAAGGCATCGATCTCAGCCAGCTCGCCCGCCGCATCGCCGGCGCCTACGACTCGCGGCTGGGCCCGCCGCCGGGCGCGCCGGGAATGCGGGCACGGCAGAGCCCCTATGGGGTCGCCGAGACCATCAGCCGCCTGGAAGCGGTACTGAAACAGGGCGGGGTGGGCATCATGGCCCGCATCGACCATGCCGCCGGCGCACGTGGCGCCGGGCTCGATCTGCCGGCTACCGAGCAACTGATCTTCGGCAATCCGGCGGCCGGCACGCAGCTGATGCTGAGCCGGCGCAGCGTCGCCCTCGACCTGCCGCTCAGGGCGCTGGCCTGGGAAGAAAACGGCGCGGTCTGGCTCGGCTATACCGATCCGGTCGAGATCGCCCATCGCAGCGGCGTGGCCGATCGCGACCCGCAGGCCCTGACCATGCGCCATCGGCTGGATGCCGCCACGCTCAAGGCCGTCACGCCGTATTGATCCCGCCGGGAGGGTATCGCGCCCTCCCGGTGCCATGATTTAAATTGTGCACAATTTAATTTGACACGATTGAGTGTCGATACTAGGATTCCCGGTATCGGATCCGAAGGAGGACATGATGGCGACGCTTGTGCTGCACCACTATGACGCCTCGCCCTATTCGGAAAAGGTGAGGGCGATGCTGGGCTTCAAGCGGCTCGACTGGGCGTCGGTCGGCATGCCGGCGATCATGCCCAAGCCCGACCTGACCGTGCTGACCGGCGGCTATCGCCGGGCGCCGGTGCTGCAGATCGGTGCCGACATCTATTGCGACAGCGCGCTGATCGCCGAGGTGCTGGACGAGGTGGCGCCGACGCCGCCGCTGTTCGCCCCCGCGGCGGCCGCCGGCCGCGCGATCGGCCATTGGGCCGACGTCTTCCTGTTCTGGAAGGTGGCGCCCTATTTCGTCGGCAACAATATCGAGCGCATTCCCGACGACTTCCTGGCCGACCGCGCCGCGATGTGGGGTGCCAAGCCGAACCGCGAGCGCGCGGCCGCCCAGGTGCCGCAACTGCTGAGCCAGATCGCCGTCGGCTTCGCCAGGCTCGAGGAGATGCTGGCCAACGCCGATTTCCTGGTGGGCGCGGCGCCGAGCTATGCCGATTTCGCAGTCTATCACTGCGTCTGGTTTGCTGCCCGATCCGGCCTTGATCTGGGATCCTGGCCGCTGTTGCGGGCCTGGGTCGCGCGGATTGCCGGCTTCGGCGAGGGCGGTCGCCGCGAGATCGCCGCGGCCGAGGCGCATGCGCTGGCGCGCGACGCCGCGCCGGTGCCGACCGGGTCTGGCGAGGAAGTCACGGTGACGGCCGAAAGCTTCGGGCTGGAGGCGGTGACCGGCAGGTTGGTGGCGCTGACGGACGACCGGGTGACGCTGGTGCGCGAGGCCGACGGCATCGGCCCGGTGCGCGTGCATTTTCCCCGGCTCGGCTATGTTCTGCAGCGGGCCGGGCGATGAAGGACGAGGACCTGCTGCGGCTTGATGCCCAGCTCTGCTTCCCCCTCTATGCCGCGGCCAACGCCACGATCCGTGCCTATCGCCCGATCCTGGCCCCGCTCGGCCTCACCTACCCGCAGTACCTGGTCATGCTGGTGCTGTGGGAACGCGACGCCCGCTCGGTTTCCGAGATCGGTGCCAGCCTGCATCTCGACTCCGGCACGCTGACCCCGCTGCTCAAGCGACTGGAGGCCGCGGGTCTCGTCGATCGCCGGCGCCAGCCGGAAGACGAGCGGGTGGTGCTGGTGGGGCTGACCGACGCGGGCCGTGCCCTGCGCGAAAAGGCGCTGGCCGTGCCCAAGGCGATGGGCAGCCGTCTCTGCCTCGACCATGAGCAATTCAACCGGTTGCGCGACGACCTCAGGCGTCTCGTCGCCAATCTCGATCCCGACGCCGCACAAGACTGACCGAGGAGACATCTCATGAGCGTTCTGTACCGTATCCAGGCTACCGCCGTCGGCGGCCGCGAAGGCAACGTGAAGTCGTCGGACGGCTTCCTCGACCTCAATCTCGGCATGCCCAAGGAGCTGGGCGGCCCCGGCAAGCCCGCCGCCAACCCGGAAATGCTGTTCGCCGCGGGCTACGCCGCCTGCTTCGAGAGCGCGATGCGCTTCGTCGCCCGCGAGAAGAAGATCGCGCTGACCTCGGCATCGGTCACCGCCGACGTTGGTATCGGCCCGCGCGAGGACGGCGGTTTCGGCCTCGACGTCGCCCTGACCGCCGAGGTCGGCGGGCTGGACCAGGCGGCGGCCGAGCAACTGGTCGCCACCGCCCACCATGTCTGCCCCTACAGCCATGCGACCAAGGGCAGCCTGAACGTCCGGCTGACCACCAAGGTCGTCTGACCAGCCTGCGACCGGGGGGGGGGGGGGGGGGGGGGGG
>JAEYTW010000129.1 GCA_023433835.1 Pseudomonadota bacterium
CCCCCCCCCCCCCCCCCCCCCCCCCGAGCCAGTAGCGGCCCATGCTGCCGAGCGCCCCGCCCAGCGCCACCCAGAGATATGTCACGGACGTCCTATCGGCGTGGTTACGACCGGTCAGACGATACTATAAGCTGGGTCCGAGACCAGGGGAGGATTCGATGAGCAGCCTGCTGTTCCTGTTGATCGCCGTGGCGATGATCATCGGCTGGGCCGGGCGCTGGCGCCTGGCGGCGGGCGTGTTCGTCGTGGCCTTCGTGCTGTCGCTGGCCTGGCTGAACCACCACATCACCGATCCGCTGGCGCTTGGGTTCTGAGATGCCGCGCCTGGTCGAACTCGCCAACCTGCTGGCCGTGCTGGGGCTGGGCATCGTGCTGCTCGCCGCCTACGGCTTCCAGTTCGCCCTGGGCGAACTGCCCTGTCCGCTCTGCACGCTGCAGCGCGTCGCCTTCGCGCTGACCGCTTTCGGTTTCGTCATGAACCTGCGATTCGGGGCGCGGCCGGCCCATTACGGGCTGATCATCCTCGCCGCGCTGTTCGGCATGACCGCCTCGGGCCGCCAGGTGATGCTGCATATCGTGCCGGGCTCCGGCGCCTATGGCTCGGCCGTGATGGGCCTGCATTTCTACACCTGGGCCTTCATCCTGTTCGGCGCGGTGGTGCTGGGCGTCGCCGTGCTGCTGATGATGGGCGTGGCCCCGGCCAATGCCCGCTACCAGCCGGAGCCGCTGGCCAAGGTCGCGGCCTTCTTCGTCATCGCGCTGGTCCTGGCCAACGCGGTGACCACCTTCGCCCAATGCGGCCCGATCGAATGCCCCGACGATCCGACAGGGTACTGGCTGTTCAGCCGGTAGGAGGAGCGTTACTCCGCCGCAGCAGCAGCCGCCTCGGCCTGGACGCGCTTGAAGATCTCGATGAAGGCTTCCGGCTCCTGCGCGCCGGAGACCGCGTAGCGGCGATCGATGATGAAGCAGGGCACGCCCTGGATGCCGAGCTTGCGGGCATAGGCATCCTCGGCCTGCACCGCCTCGAGATCGGCATCGGATGCCAGGAGGTCGCGCACCACCGCGCCGTCCATCCCGGCCTCGGCCGCCACCGCCACCAGGGTGTCGTGGTTGCCGATATCGGCGCCCTGCTCGAAATAGCGGTTGAACAGGAGTTCGACCACCTTGCCCTGCACGCCGGCGCTTTCGGCCCAGCGGATCAGGCGATGGGCGTCGAGCGTGTTGGGCGTGCGCTGCATCTTGTCATAGGCGATGGTCACGCCTTCGCCCGCGCCGGCCGCGGCGACGTTGGCATACATCTGTTTCGCCCGCTCGATCGAGCCGAACTTGGCGGCGACGTACTCGGCCCGCTCCATGCCCTCGCGCGGCATGTCGGGGTTGAGCTGGAACGGCCGCCAGTTGATCGCGACCTGAACATCGGGCCGCTCGGCCAGCGCCTTTTCCAGGCGGCGCTTGCCGATGAAGCACCAGGGGCAGATGGCGTCGGAGACGATGTCGATCTGGATGGGAGCGGTCATGGTGCGAACCTTTCAGCGCATGTCGGCCAGCGCGCGGGCCAGGAGAATATCGGCGTCATCGCCTGGACCTACCGCGGTAAGGCCCAGTTTCAAGCCAAGATAGACCGCATCGTCGCGGCCGGGCAGGGCGAATTCGGTATGTTCGACGATCGACTCGAGCCGGGTCAGCACCCGGCGGGCGACGTCGGGCGCGGTATCGGGCAGGACCACGGCGAAGGCGGCCCCCGGAAGCCGGGCCACGACATCCTCGCCGCGGACGAGACCGCCGAGCAGGCTGGCGATCTGGCGCAGCAGGCGGTCGCCGCCGATATGGCCGTGATCGCGGTTCAGGTGCCGCATCGCCAGCACGTCGAGCACCAGCAGGCTCAGCTGCCGGTTCTCGGCCCGCGCGTCGCGAATCTGGGCGGCCAGGTTGGCCATGAAGAACCCGAAGGTGTAATGGCCGGTCAGCGCATCGACCGTCGCGGGATGGCGCGACTCGCGCGCGGCCTTCATCAGCCCCAGGCGATGGCGGTACTGGCGCATCAGCGTGTCGAGATGGCTCAGGGCCCGCGGCAGGTTCAGGGGCTGGCGCCACAGGTCGGTCAGGCCGTGGCCATAGGCCGCGGGTTCGTCCAGCGCGTCGTCGCGCAGCGCGACCAGCGGCAGGTGAAACAGGCGCGGGTTGCGCCTGATATCGTCGATCAGCTCGAACAGTTCGGGCCCCGTTTCCGGCCCGGCCAGGATCACCGCGTCGGCCGGCTGGTGCTGCAACTGGTCGAGCAGGGCGAAGCGGTCGTCGATCGCCGCGATCTCGCCGGCCGAGGCGAGCAGCGCGGCCTCGCCCGCCGTCGGCGAATAGAGCAGGATGCGCGCATCGGCGACATGGGCCGGCGCCTTGGGCAGCCGGGCGGCATCGCCGCCATAGCCTTCGGTCACCGCGCCGCGGCGGCGGATTTCACGCCGCATGGTGTCGAGCCGGCTCAGCGCGTCGAGGCGGGATTGCAGCGCGGCGTTCGAGCAGCCGGGATCAAGGATCGCGGCCGCCCCGCAAGGGATCACGTCGCCGGCGACCAGGATCGGCAAGGGCTGCAGCCGGGCCATCACCTCGGGGTCGCCGTCCGTCAGCAGGGCCAGGTCGAAGGCGGTCAGCGCGGGCAGGGCGACGGGGCTTGCGACCTCGCAGCCATAGCCGAGCCGTTCCAGCCGGCTGCACCAGTCACGCGCGGCGGCCAGGTCGCTGTCGACGACGATCACGCGCGCGATTACCGGCATCCCGTGCCCGTTGCGATTGCTCCGGCGGTCACTCTGCGCCGATTTCCCCCGGCCTGACAACCCGCCCCTTGACCGCGACCGATGTTGCGCCAACGATGCCGGCCGTTATCGGTTCAGTGGGAGGAATGAGGATTTTGTCCAACGAAATTCGCCTGGATGGCAAAACCGCGCTGGTCACCGGCGCCTCGAGCGGCCTGGGCCGCCAGTTCGCCCTGACCCTGGCGCGCGCCGGCGCCCGCGTGGCGCTGGCCGCCCGCCGCACCGACCGGCTTGCCACCCTGGCCGACGAGATATCGGCCTTGGACGGCCGCGCCTTGCCGGTGAAGATGGACGTCAACGATATTCCCGGCATCCGGTCCGCGGTCGAGGCGGTCGAGACCGAATTGGGGCCGATCGACATCCTGATCAATAACTCCGGCGTCAGCGCGCCCAAGCGCGCCGTCGACGTCGAGCCCGAGGATTACGACTTCACCTTCAACACCAACACGCGCGGCGCCTTCTTCGTCGCCCAGGCCGCCGCGCGAAGCATGATCCGGCACAACGTCAAGGGGCGCATCGTCAATATCGCCTCGGTCGCCGGCCTCAAGGTCATCCCCGACCTGTCGACCTACTGCATGTCGAAGGCCGCGGTCGTGCAGATGACCAAGGCGCTGGCGCTGGAATGGGCGCGCCACGACATCAACGTCAACGCGATCTGCCCGGGCTACATCCGTACCGAGATCAACGATTATTACTGGGAGACCGAGGGCGGCAAGAAACTGATCGCCAAGTTCCCGCGTCGCCGCGTGGGCGAGCCCTCCGACCTCGACGGCCTGCTGCTGCTGCTGGCCTCGAGCGAGGCGCGCTTCCTCACCGGCTCGATCGTCTCGGCCGACGACGGTCTCGGCCTCGCCTGACCATGTTCTACGCCTTCGCCT
>JAEYTW010000172.1 GCA_023433835.1 Pseudomonadota bacterium
CTTGCCGTCCCCCCCCCGGCTGGGCGACGCCGGCCGGCCCGTCGAACCCGGGGCGGCCGGCGATGTCGATGCGGCCGTCATGGGGCTCCTCGAGCCCGGCGATGGCACGCAGCAGCGTGGTTTTGCCCGAGCCCGAGGCGCCGAGCAGGGCCACGACCTCGCCGGGGGCCAGCGTCATCGAGACGCCCTTCAGGACTTCGACGTCGCCGTAGCGCAGGCGGAGATTGTCGACCGACAGCTTAGTCACGGAGTTTCACCCCAAAGCGCAGCGCAAGCGTCATGCCGAGGCCGACGATCGCGACGTTGATGACGGAAAGGGCGGAGACGACATCGACGGCACCGGTGCCCCACAGCGAGACGAGCTGGGCGCCGATCACTTCGGTGCCGGGACCGAGCAGGTAGATGCCGGTCGAGTATTCGCGCACGAAGATCATGAAGACCAGCATCCACGACGACACCAGGCCGAAGCGGATCAGCGGCACGGTGATCTGCCAGTTGACCCGCAACAGCGAGGCGCCGGCGACGCGCCCTGCTTCCTCCAGCTCGCGGCCGACCTGCAGCAGCGCCGAGGAGATCATGCGCATGCCGTAGGCCAGCCAGACCACCGAATAGGCCAGCCAGATCGAGAACAGCGTCGATTTGAGCGGCGTCAGCGGCTTGACGAACAGGAACACCCAGAAGATGGCGAGGCCCGCGACCAGCCCGGGCATGGCGCGCGGGATCAGCACGAGATAGTCGAGAAAGCGCGACCAGCCGGACGGCCAGCGATGGGCGGCCAGCGCGATCACCGTGTAGACGGCGACGGCGATCGCCCCGCCGATCGTGCCGACCAGCAGCGTGTTGACGATGCCGTGGATCAGCGGTTCGTAGTCGAACACCTCGATGTAGTGATCTAGGGTCAGGACTTCCATCAGCTCGACGCCGATGCCCCAGGTCGAGACGAAGGAGCGGAGCGTGATGCCGACCAGCGGCATGCCGACCGAACCGGCCAGCCAGACCATGACGACGACGAAGGCGGCCCAGCGCATGGGCCCGAGCTTGAGCGGCCGCAGCCGCGATCCCTTGCCCTTGACCGCGACGTAGCGCTCGGTGCCGCGCAGCATGCGGCGCTGCAGGTAGACCAGCGGGAAGGTGACGCAGACCAGCGCCACGACGACCACCGCCATCAGCTGGTAGGAGGGCACGCCGAAGCGGTTGGTCAGCTTGAACAGATAGCTGGTCAGCACCAGGACGCGCTCGGGGTCGCCCAGCACCAGCGGCAGCGCGAACATCTCGAAGCCCAGGAAGAAGATCAGCACGCCCGAATAGGCGATGGCCGGCCAGATCAGCGGCAGGCTGACGCCCAGCGCCACGCGCCAGGGGCCGGCGCCGCTGATGCGCGCGGCCTCCTCGACGTCGGAGCCGAGCGCGCGCAGCGCGGCCGAGCAGTAGAGATAGCTGTGCGGCACATGGGTCAGCCCGGCGATGACCAGGATCGAGGGCACCGAATAGATCGTCCAGGGCACGGTCCCGAAGATTTCCCGCACCGCCGTCGACACGAACCCGGCCGGGCCCAGCGTGACGACGAAGCCGAAGGCCAGCACCATCGGCGAGACGAAGACGGGGGCCAGCAGCAGCGGTTCGAGCCAGCGCCGGCCGGGCAGGTTGGTGCGTACCATCAGGAAGGCGAGAATGCCGCCCAGCGGCACTGCGATCAGCGTCATGCCGATCGCGATGATGAAGGTGTTGGCCGTGGCCTGCCAGAAATCGGCATCGGTGAAGACGAAGGCCACCGCATCCAGGCTGACCTTGGCCGTCGGCATGAAGAACGGCGCGCTGAGAATGCTCTGATAGAGGATCAGGGCCAGCGGCGTGAACACCGCGATGGCGGTCGCGGTGATCACCGCGATCCGCCAGGCGTTGGCACGCCTCATTTGCCGGCCTGCAGGTTGTCGCGCCAGTTCTTCAGGAACGCGAGCCGCTTCTGCTGGTCGAGATAGGCGGTGATGTCGTCGCTCAGCGGGATCGGCTTCAGCTTGTCGCCGTAGGTCTTGGTCAGGGTCTGGGCGGTATAGCTGCCGTCGACGTCCTGGCGCATCGAATAGAGACCGGACTGGTCGGCGATGATCTTCTGGCCGCGGTGGGACAGGATGTAGTCGATGAACAGCCTGGCCGCGTTCGGATTGCGCGCGCCCTTCGGGATGAACATCGCCCGGCTGACCACGGTGATGTAATCCTCGGGGTACTGGATGGCGATCGACGGATCCTTGCGCATCCGGTTGACGGCGTAGGAGCCGATCATGTTGAAGCCGAGCGTATGCTCGCCCGATCCGATGCGCTCGAGCATCGTGCCGGTCGAGGTGTAGAGCTTGACGTCGACCTTACCCAGGCCCTTCACCAGGTCCCAGAAGCCCTTGTCGTTGCGGTCGTCCTGGGTGACGTAGACGAAGCCGGTGCCGCTGCGCTCCGGATCGTAGGTCGTGACCTTGCCCTTCAGCGCGGCGGCATTGGCGTTGAGGTAGGCGGCAAAGGCCTTATGGTCCTTCGGCACCTGGTCGGCCGGCAGCAGGCGCTTGTTGTAGACGAAGACGATGGGCTCGAAGGTCGAGCCGTAGGCCATGTCCTTGTAGTTGGCCCAGGCCGGAATCTTGTCCTTCTCCGGCGAGGCATAGGCTTGGCCGTAGCCGTCCTGGATCAGCTTGATCTGCAGGTCGATCGCCGAGCTCCAGGCGAGGTCGCCGGAACCGGCCCCGGCGGCGATTTCCGAGATCAGGCGGTTGTAGAGTTCGGTCGAATTCAGGTCGTTGTACTCGACGCTGACCTTCGGATAAAGCTTGCCGAAATCCTTGAGCAGCGGCGAGGCGGCCTGGGCATCGGTCGCCGAATAGATGATCAGCTTGCCTTCCTTCTCGGCGGCCGCGATCGTTTCCTTGTAATTGGCGGGATAGTAGCCCGGCAGGTCCTGGGCGCGGGCCAGCGGGCTGGCCAGGACGAGGGCCGCGCCGACGAGCAGCGCGAGCGAACGGCGTCGCATCATTAGTTTCCTCCCGTTGATGTTGCGGGGAGGTTAGCCGCTCAAGCTGTCACCTACCTGTCACGGTGAGAGGGCTTCGTCGCACCCCCGGCAGCGGGTGCCCAGGGAAAGCGCCGTGCCGCTTGCGATTTCCCTTGCCCTGGGCTCCGGGTCTACGCTTGCGCTTCGCCCGGAGCGACGGTGGTTTGCCAGGTCAGCGTCGCCGCCAATCCCCTGCCGCCGGCGCCTTCCGACAGGGTGAGCGCGGCGCCGCAATAGCCGGCGATCTCGCGGGTGATGGCGAAGCCCAGGCCGGAGCCGCCGTCGGGGCTGCCGGGCAGGCGGTAGAAGCGGTCGATGGCGCGCGCGCGCAGGTCGGGCGGGATACCCGGGCCGTCGTCCTCGACGGTCAGGCGGGTCGCTGCATCGTCGCGCGTCACCCGCACGGTGACGACGGCACCGGCCGGGCAGTAGCGCAAGGCGTTGTCGACCAGGTTGCGCAGCGCCTCACCCAGCAACTCCGAACCGCCCGGCACCGTCACGCCCTCGTCGGGGCCGTCGTAGCCGAGGTCGATGCCGCGCTCCAGTGCCTGCGGCACGCCGTCGGCCGTCAGCGCGCGCGCCAGCAGGGCGATGTCGGTGACGGCCGGCGGCTCCGGCACCGCGCGCTGCGCCTCGGCCCGGCTCAAGGCCAGCAGCTGGTCGACCAGCCGCTCCAGCCGCAGCGCGGTGGTCGCCACCTGGTCGAGCGAGCGGCGCCATTCGGCCGGATCGTCGTCGGCCAGCGCCACCTCGCTCTGCGCCCGCAAGCCCGCCACCGGGCTGCGCAGCTGGTGGGCGGCATCGGCGGTGAAGCGCTCGATCAGCGCCACCAGGCTGCGGGCGCGGTCGAGCAGGCCGTTGAAGCTGTCGAGCAGCGGGCGCAATTCCGCCGGCGCGGCGCTCGTGTCGACCGGCGTCAGTTCGCGCGGGCCGCGACGCGCGATCTCGGCGCTGATCTGGCGGAGCGGGCGCAGCGCCACCAGCACGCCGGCCCAGGCGAGGCCGGCGGCGAGCAGCACCAGCGCCAGCTGCCGCGCCGCCTCGTCGAAGCCGATCTGACGGGCGGCGGCGCGGCGCTGCCGCTCGGTCTCGGCCACTTCGATCAGCACCCAGCGCGGCCGGTCGCGGTCCATCACCTGGCGGCCGATCGCCGCGATCCGCACGCTCTCGCCGCGATAGGCCGCCGAGAAGAAGATCGGCTTGACCAGCGTCTCCGGCCGTTGCGGCGGCTGGGGCAGGTCGAGGAAACCCCAGGCGTTCCAATGGTCTTCGGCCGCGACCCGGTAATAGGCGGTATCCTCGCCGCCGATGCCGAGCAGCTGCAGCGCGACATAGGGCAGGTCGACCGTCAGCATGTCGCGCTCGAACACCACGCGATCGGCCAAGGTCAGCAGCGAGCCGGCGAGCGCCCGGTCGTAGGCCGCCTGGGTCGCCTCGTAGACCTGGGTGATCGACAGCCACACCATCGCCGTGCCGAGGCCGAGCAGCGGGGCCAGCACGAAGGCGGCAAGCAGCCCGCGCAGCGACCGTGGCCGCCAGGTCACGCCCGGTCCATCAGGTAGCCCAGGCCGCGTATCGTGCGGATGACGAGGCCGGCGGGTTCCAGCCGGCGGCGCAGCCGGCCGACATGGATCTCGACCGCGTTGGGCCCGGCCGGATCGTCGGCGCCGCCCGACAGCAGGCCGACCAGCTGTTCCTTGGCCACGACCTTGCCGGCCCGCCGCATCAGCGCTTCCAGCACCTCGCGCTCGCGCCGGCGCAGCACCAGCGGTTCGTCGCCCAGCGTGACCGAGCCGGTGGCGAGGTCGTAGGCAAGCTGGCCGTTGACCAGGACCGTATCGCCGCCGCCATGGGCGCGGCGGATCAGCGCACGGCAGCGCGCCACCAGTTCCTCGGTGGCGAACGGCTTGGCCAGGAAATCGTCGGCACCGAGATCGAGCCCGGCGACGCGCGAAGGCAGCTCGGACCGCGCCGAGAGGATCAGCACCGGCGTGCGGTCGCGCCCGTCGCGCAAGCGCCGCAGCACCTCGAGGCCGTCGAGGCCGGGCAGGCTCAGATCGAGGACGATCAGGTCGGGCCGGGTCAGGGCGGCGAGTTCCAGCGCCTCCGCCCCGTCGCCGGCGCGCTCGACCTGGTAGCTCTGCGCTGTCAGCAGGCGGACGATGCCGTCCCGCAGGACGGCGTCGTCCTCGACGACCAGTATGCGCAACCCCGGCATCCTCCCTTGGGATAGTTCGGGGGAGGATGCCGCAGATCGGCAGGTCGCCGCCAGTCCGTAATCAGCTGCAGCCGGTGGTGCCGCCGCAGGTGTCGCATTTCAGGCAGGTACCGTTGCGCACCAGCGTGAAGTTGCCGCATTCGGGGCAGTTGTCGCCCGAGTAGCCCTTCAGCCGTGCCTGCATCGCGCGATCGCGCCGCGTATCGCCGGTCGAGCCACCGCCGCCGCTGCTGCGCAGTACCGTCTCGACTGCTACCGCGGCCGCGCCGACCGCCGCCTGCGACGGGGTGGCCGAAACCGCGGCCATCGCGCTGGCGGTGGCCTGGCGGCCACCCTTCAGCACGTAGAGATTGGACCGGATATAGCCGTTCGAGGCCAGTGCCAGCACCGCCGGCTCGACCTCGGCGGGCTGCTCGGGCGCGGCCTGGGCGGGCAGGTTGCCCTGGCCGGCGCCGCCGCCCAGCGCATCGTGGCGCAGGTCGTCGGGTTCGGCATGCGCCAGATCGGTGCGGCCGAGATAGGAGACGGCCAGTTCGCGGAAGACGTAGTCGAGGATCGAGGTCGCCATGCGGATGGCATCGTTGCCCTCGACGATGCCTTGCGGCTCGAAGCGGGTGAAGACGAAGGCCTCGACGAATTCCTCGAGCGGCACGCCGTATTGCAGGCCGATCGAGATGGCGATGGCGAAATTGTTCATCAGGCTGCGGAAGGCGGCGCCTTCCTTGTGCATGTCGATGAAGATCTCGCCGAGCTTGCCGTCCTCGTATTCGCCGGTGCGCAGATAGACCTTGTGCCCGCCGACCGCGGCCTTCTGGGTATAGCCCTTGCGGCGCTGCGGCATCTTCTGGCGGCCGGCGACATGGCGCTCGATGATGCGCTCGACCACCCGCTCGGCGACGATCTGGGCGCGTTCGGCCGTGGCCGCATTGACGATGGCCTCGACCAGCGCCTCGGTCTGCTCGGCCGCCTCGACCGGGTCGTCCTCGACGATCGAGGCCGCCAGCGGCTGCGACAGCTTGGAGCCGTCGCGATAGAGCGCGATCGCCTTCAGGCCAAGCCGCCAGGACAGCATGTAGGCCGCGGCGCAATCGGCGACCGTGCCTTGGTTGGGCATGTTGATGGTCTTGGAGATGGCGCCCGAGATGAAGGGCTGGGCCGCCGCCATCATGCGGATGTGGCTGTCCCAGGCGAGGAAGCGCTTGCCGAGTTTGCCACAGGGATTGGCGCAGTCGAACACCGGCAGGTGCTCGTCCTTCAGGCCCGGCGCGCCTTCGAGCGTCATCGCGCCGCAGACATGCAGGTTCGCCGCCTCGACTGCCTTGTCGTCGAAGCCGAGGGCTGCGAGCATGTCGAAGCCGACGGCGTCGAGCGCATCGGGGTCGAGGCCCAGCGTGTCGACGCAGAATTCGTCGCCCAGCGTCCACTTGTTGAAGACGAAGCGGATGTCGAAGGCGCCGGCCAGCGCCTCCTCGATGCGGTCGATCGCCTCGTCGGTGAAGCCCCTGGCGCGCAGCGCGTCATGGCCGACGCCAGGCGCCCCGGCCAGCGTGCCGTGGCCGACCGCATAGCCGACGATCGCGTCGATCTGGCCCGGCTCGTAGCCGAGCGTCGCCAGCGCCGAGGGCACCGCGCGGTTGATGATCTTGAAATAGCCGCCGCCGGCCAGCTTCTTGTACTTCACCAGCGCGAAGTCGGGCTCGATGCCGGTGGTGTCGCAATCCATCACCAGGCCGATCGTGCCGGTCGGCGCGATGACCGACACCTGCGCATTGCGATAGCCGTGGGCTTCGCCCTGCGCCAGCGCGCGGTCCCAGGCCGCGGTGGCCGCCGCGACGACGGCCTGGTCGGGGCAGGCGCGATGGTCGAGCGGCACGGGCGCGACGCCGCCCTCGTAGCCGGCATCATGGCCATGCGCCGCGCGGCGGTGGTTGCGGATCACGGCCAGCATCGCCTTGGCGTTGGCGGCATAGCCGGGGAAGGGGCCGAGCGCCTCGGCCATCTCGGCCGAGGTGGCGTAGGATACGCCGGTCATCAGCGCGGTGATCGCGCCGCACAGCGCGCGGCCGGCATCCGAATCATAGGGCAGGCCGTTGGCCATCAGGAGCGCGCCGATATTGGCATAGCCCAGGCCCAGCGTGCGGAAGCGGTAGGAGCGTTCGGCGATGGCGCGCGACGGGAACTGGGCCATCAGCACGGCGATCTCGAGCGCCACGGTCCAGAGCCGCACCGCATGCGAGAAGGCGCCCACGTCGAACGCGCCGTCCTCGCGCCGGAACGTCATCAGGTTGAGCGAGGCGAGGTTGCAGGCCGTGTCGTCGAGGAACATGTATTCCGAACACGGGTTCGACGCATTGATGCGACCGTCGTTCGGGCAGGTGTGCCAGGCGTTGATCGTGGTGTCGAACTGCAGGCCGGGATCGGCCGAGGCCCAGGCGGCATAGGAAATCTTGTCCCACAGCGCCGATGCCTTCAGCGTCTTGGCCACCACCCCGTCGGTGCGGCGCACCAGCTGCCAGTCGGCATCGCGTTCGACCGCGCGCAGGAAGCCATCGGTCAGGCGGACGGAGTTGTTGGAATTCTGGCCGGCGACGGTGCGATAGGCCTCGCCGTCCCAGTCGGTGTCGTAGGCCGGGAATTCGATTTCGCGGAAACCCTGGCGGGCGAATTCGATGGTGCGCTGGATGTAGTTGTCCGGCACCAGCGCCCGGCGTGCCTCGCGCACCGCCTGCTTCAGCCGGTCGTTCCGCTTCGGATCGAAGCGCGCGTCGCCGCCCGCGGTGTCGACGTGGCAGGCGGCGATCACCGCCTGCAGGTGCTTCTGGTTGAGGCGCGAGCCGGTGACCAGCGCCGCCACCTTCTGTTCCTCGATCACCTTCCAGTCGATGAAGGCTTCGATGTCGGGGTGATCGGCATCGACGATCACCATCTTGGCGGCGCGCCGCGTGGTGCCGCCCGACTTGATGGCGCCGGCCGCGCGGTCGCCGATCTTCAGGAAGCTCATCAGCCCCGAGGAACGCCCGCCGCCGGCGAGCCTTTCGCCGTCGCTGCGGAGCGCCGAGAAATTGGTGCCGGTGCCGGAGCCATACTTGAACAGCCGCGCCTCGCGGATCCACAGATCCATGATGCCGTTCTCGTTGACGAGATCGTCCTCGACCGACTGGATGAAGCAGGCATGGGGCTGGGGGTGTTCGTAGGCCGAGGCCGAGCGGGTCATCTCGCCCGTCCGGTAATCGACATACCAGTGGCCTTGCGCCGGGCCGTCGATGCCGTAGGCCCAGTGCAGGCCGGTGTTGAACCATTGCGGCGAGTTCGGCGCGCCCATCTGGGCGGCCAGCATGTAGCGCATCTCGTCGTACCAGGCGCGGGCGTCGTCTTCGGAATCGAAATGCCCGCCCTTCCAGCCCCAGTAGGTCCAGGTGCCGGCCAGGCGGTCGAACACCGCCTTGGCCGAACGCTCGCCGCCGGTGCGCAGCTTGGCGTCGAGCTGGGCCACCGCGGCCTGGTCGGCCTCGTGCCGCCACAGCCAGGCGGGCACGGCTGCTTCCTCGACCGGCTTCAGCACCGCGGGCACGCCGGCGCGGCGGAAATACTTCTGGGCCAGCACGTCGACGGCGACCTGCGACCAGGCGCCGGGGACCTCGATGTCCTCCATGCGGAAGACCACCGATCCGTCGGGATTGCGGATTTCGGAGGTGGCGCGTCGGAACTCCAGCCCATCGTAAGGCGAGCCATGGGCCGTGGTGAACAGACGCTCGACGCGCATGAGTCGATCTCCCCTGCCTTCAAGAAAATGATCCGCCGATTCGCTGCCCCGAGTCGCCGCCCGCACGGCTTGGAAAATTCAGGGCGAAACGACGTTTTCCACAAGATTTTGTGTGCCCCGCCGCTCCTGCCACCAAGGTTAGCAAGGCCCGGGGGGCGGTCAATATGAGATTCTAGATTAAGATGTCAGCACAGCCGTGCAGCTTGTTGGAATCACTGGGATTTTTAGTGATTCAGAAGGCCGGTGGGGCCGAATGCCGCAGTAAGCCTGGCGACCAGGGCAGGGTCGGCATCGGGCGTAATCGCGAGGTAGAGCGGGCGGGAGATTTCGGGCAGGGCCAGGGCCGAGACGAAGCGATCGGGCTTGAGGCCGTCGCGCTGCAGGCGGGCCAGGAACGAGACGCGGTCGGCCGGCATCAGGTCGATGCGACCGTTGATCAGCATCGTCAGCAGGATGTCTTCGCTGGATTGCAGGCTGATGGTCATGCCCTGATCGCGCAGGAAGCCTGTCTTGGCATCGTCGGGCAGGCCGCCGACCGACAGGCCGGCGGCATCGGCCAGGGTCGTCAGCGCGATGTCGCGCCGATCGGCCATCCGCCACAGTTGCGCGTCGTAATTGACCAGTTCGCCCAGCCAGGTGAACTCGCGTTCGCGTTCGGGTGTTCGCGCGACGGGATAGAGCAGGGCGCCGGGCGTCGCGCGCGCAGAGCGATAGGCGCGGGCCCAAGGATATATTTCGATGACGGCAACCTGGCCGGCTGCCGCCAGGATTTCACGGACACGGTCGGTCGCGGTGCCGGCGGCGCGGCCGTGGTCTTCGAAGGCATAGGGGCGGAAGTCGGAGCCGAATACCCGCAGGGCCTGCGCAGCGGCGGGCGGGGCCGGGCCGAGGGCGGCGATCACCAGGAAAAGCAGAGGGATTACGCGAATCATGATGGTAATGATCCGCCAATTCCGCCTCGGGTTCCCCGGCGAAATGTTCACTTCTTGTCACGGTCGCGCCGCAGTGCCATAGTCCGGCGCGTTCAGCCCCTCGAGGATTTCGACCCTAAGGATTCGCCCATGAGTGCGTTGGGAACCCGGTTCATGTTGTGGTGGAAGGGCGAGCTGGTCGGTTCCGACCAGTTCGGCAACAAGTATTACCGCCTCAAGAACGACCCGAAGCGCCGGCTGGTGTATTACCAGGGCGAACCGGAAGCCTCGAAGGTGCCGCCGGCCTGGCACCGCTGGCTGCATCACGTCACCGAAGAGATTCCGCCGGCCGAGCCGCCGCGCCAGAAGTGGGAGAAGGAGCATCTCCCCAACCTGACCGGCACCGATTACGCCTATCGGCCGCCCGGCGGCCTGAGCCGCGGCGCCAAGCGTGAGCAGGCGACCGGCGATTACCAGGCCTGGTCGCCCGAGTAAGGCCGGCCGGGCGGATATCAGCATCATGGGCGGAAACGTCGTCGAAACCCTGATCGGGGCGGTGGTCATCGCCGTCGCCGCCGTATTCCTCGGCTTTGCCTACACGACCGCCCATGTCGGCGGCAGCATGGCCGGCTACCAGCTCAATGCGCGGTTTTCCAGCGTCGATGGCCTGAACGTCGGCGCCGACGTGCGGCTGTCGGGCATCAAGATCGGCACCGTGACCAGCCAGCGCCTCGATCCCAAGACCTTTTCCGCCATCGTCACGATGACGATCTCCAACGACGTCAAGCTGCCCGAGGATACCGCGGCCAAGGTCGCGGCGGCCGGGCTGCTCGGCGCCAACTTCCTGGCGCTCGAGCCGGGCGGCAGCGAGAAGGATCTGGCGCCGGGGGCGGAGATCAAGCACACCCAGGGTTCGGTCAACCTGATCGACCTGATCGGCCAGGCGGTGTTCGGCGCCGCCAGCGCGCCCAAGCCCGCGCCGTAGCGGGCGGGCGGTCGCGATGTCGGCCGAGGACAAACCGGGCCAGAGCTGGAATGCCGCGACCTACGGCGCCCATTGCGGCTTCGTCGCCGACCTCGGCGCGCCGGTGCTGGACCTGCTCGGCCCGCTCGCCGGCCTCGACATTCTCGACCTCGGCTGCGGCGACGGCGCGCTGACCCAGAAGATCGTCGACGGCGGCGCCCGGGTGACCGGCGTCGACGCCGCCCCCGACATGATTGCGGCCACGCTGCGCCGCGGCCTTGCCGCCCGGCTGATGGATGCCGAGGATCTGGCCTTCGAGCGGCCGTTCGACGCGGTGTTCTCCAACGCCGCGCTGCACTGGATGACCCGGCCCGATCGCGTGATCGCGGCCGTGGCC
>JAEYTW010000202.1 GCA_023433835.1 Pseudomonadota bacterium
CGGCTGGGCAGCTATCGCTTCGACAAGTACCGCACCAGGCTGAAGGCCGAGGACAAGCCGGCGCTCAACGCCGTTTCGATCGGCGTCGAGAAGCCCGATCTCGCCCGCAAGGCCTTCGCCGGCCTCGACGCGATCGCCGCGGGCGTCAGCTTCACCCGCGACTTGGTCTCCGAGCCGGCCAACATCCTGTTCCCCGCGGCGCTGGCCGCCGAGTGCAAGACGCTCACCAAGCTCGGCGTCAAGGTCGAGGTGCTGGGCGAGGCCCAGATGAAGAAGCTCGGCATGGGCGCGCTGCTCGGCGTCGGCCAGGGTTCGGCGCGCGAATCGCAGCTCGTCGTCATGTCGTGGGAAGGGGGCAAGAAGAAGGACGCCCCGGTCGCCTTCGTCGGCAAGGGCGTCTGCTTCGACACCGGCGGCATCTCGCTCAAGCCCGCCGCGGGCATGGAAGAGATGAAGTGGGACATGGGCGGCGCCGGCACCGTGATCGGCGCGATGAAGGCGATCGCCGGCCGCAAGGCCCGCGCGAATGTCGTCGGTCTGGTCGGCCTGGTCGAGAACATGCCGGACGGCAATGCCCAGCGCCCCGGCGACATCGTCACCTCGATGTCGGGCCAGACCATCGACGTCATCAATACCGATGCCGAAGGCCGCCTCGTGCTGGCCGACGTCATGTGGTACGCGCAGGAGCGGTTCAAGCCGCAGGCGATGATCGACCTGGCGACCCTGACCGGCGCGATCATCATCTCGCTCGGCCACGAGCATGCCGGCCTGTTCGCCAATGACGATGTGCTGGCCGATCGCATCCTTGCCGCCGGCAAGGCCGAGGGCGAGCCCCTGTGGCGCATGCCGATGTCGGATGCCTACGACAAGGGGCTGAATTCGCCGGTCGCCGACATGCAGAACATCGCGGGGCCCGCCGTCGGCGCCGGTTCGATCGTGGCGGCGCAGTTCCTCAAGCGCTTCGTCAAGGATACCAGGTGGGCGCATATCGACATCGCCGGCGTGGCCTGGTCGAAGGCCGACAAGCCGACGGTGCCGAAGGGCGCGACCGGCTATGGCGTGCGCGTGCTCGACCGGCTGATCGCCGACCACTACGAAGGCAAGTGACCTGAACGGGCGGCGGGCCAGGTGACCGAGGTCTTCTTCTATCATCTGACCCGCCGCACGCTCGAGGAGGCATTGCCCGACCTGCTCGAGCGGACCCTGGCGCGCCAATGGCGCGCCGTGGTGCTGGCCACCTCGGAAGAACGCGTCCAGGCGCTGAATTCATTCCTGTGGACCTACAGCCGCGACGGCTTCCTGCCGCACGGCGCGCGGGGCGAGGGCAACGATGCCCGCCAGCCGGTGTGGCTGACCCCCTATCTCGACCGCCCCAACGATGCCCAGGTGCTGTTCCTGGTCGACGGCGCCGCGGCCGAACCCGACGCGATCGCGCCGTTCGAGCGGGTCTGCGACCTGTTCGACGGCAACGACCCCGAGGCGGTGACCGCGGCGCGCGAACGCTGGAAGCGCCTCAAGGCCGGCGGCCTGACGCCGGTCTACTGGCGCCAGACGGGGTCGGGCGGGTGGGAGAAGGCGGGCTGACTTAATCAGCAGATCCAAATTTGAATGAGACTGCGCGCCAGTGTAGGGGAGTCCTGAGCCGGGCTCGATCAACGGCTTATGAGTCCGTTGTCGTGAGCCAACTTTCATTTTGGTGTGTTAGTATGCACTTCACATGTAACACATGGGGTTCGCGATGACGGAAGCGACCTTCACGTTCCGGGTCGATGAGGCGCTGAAAGCCGAGTTCGCCGATGCGGCGAAAGCAAGCGATCGGACTGGCGCTCAGTTGCTACGCGAGTTCATGCGCGATTTTGTGCGTCGTCAGCAGGAAGTGGCGGCCCATGACGCATGGTTTCGTCGCGAGGTGCAGAATGGGCTGCAGTCCGCGGCCGCGGGTCAATTGATCCCTGCCGACGAGGTCGAAGCGGAATTCGCGGCGCGGCGGGAAGCGACGAGGCGGCGGCTGCGCAATAAGCCGTGAAAATCCATTGGACGCGCCTAGCCCGGGACGATCGCCGGTCGATCTATGATCACGTCGAAGCGGACAATCCGGAGGCGGCTCTAGCGCTCGACGACCTGTTCACCGAGCACGCCGCCCGACTGATCGATTACCCGATGATCGGTCGGCCAGGCCGCGTGCAGGGTACGCGCGAACTCGTCGTTCATCGAAACTACGTGCTGGTTTACGACTTGGCCGGCACCGCGATCCGCGTGATCCGTATCCTGCATGCCGCCCGGCAATGGCCGATGGGGGAGCGGTAATAGAGCGCAGGGCCATAGGCCATTGCCGAGCGACAGGAGCAGGAAGGCGGTCGGGGTCATCACGGGTCTCCGCCGGTCGAGAACAGCACGTTTCCCGCCGGCCGGCTCGGACGGGCGGAAGCCGCGCGATCGCCGTTGCCGCGGGTGGCCGGCCACCGATCGGATCGGGCGGCCGGCCTCGGCCGTCAGTGCGCCGATGCCTTGATATGCGCGACCATCTGATCGACCACCGTGCCCCAACCGTGGTGGAATCCCATGTCCTCATGCGTCTTGCGCGCCGCCTCGTCGCCATGGATCGCATAGGCGGTGTAGCGCGTGCCGGTCCTGGTCGGTTCCAGCTCCAGCGCGGCGGTGAAGAACGGCTTGGGCGCGGGGCGGAAGCCGGGCAGCAACGTGTCGGTGAAGATCAGCCGCTCGTTCTCGACGATGTCGAGATAGCAGCCGAGATTGGGGAATTCCTGTCCCTCGGGCGAGCGCATCACCGTATAGAACTCGCCGCCTGGCCGCAGGTCGATCCGGCAATCCACCACGGTCCAGGGCTTGGGGCAGAACCAGTGCTTGACGCTGTCGGGCGTCGTCCAGGCTTTCCAGACCAGTTCGACCGGCACGTCGATCTCGCGTTCCAGCACGAGGTCGAGCTTGGGATCGGGCGTCACCAGCGGCGAGGTCATTCCTGTATCTCCTGTTTCATTGCAAGCAGATAGGCGTCAAGGCGATCGAGCCGGGCTTCCCAGATCGCCCGCTGGCGATCGAGCCAGTCGGTGGCGAGCTGGAGCCGCCCCGGCGTCAGTTCGTAGGTGCGGACCCGCCCGACCTTCTTCGAGCGGACCAGCCCCGATCCCTCCAGCATCTTCAGATGCTCGACGAACGAGGGCAGGGCCATCCGGTACTCGGCCGCCAGTTCGGTGACCGAGGCGGGGCGGGTGCCCAGCCGCTCGATCACGCTGCGCCGCGTCGGATCGGACAGCGCCCGGAAGATGCCGTCGATGACCGCCGATGCCGGCGGCTGCGCGCCGCCGGCGGATTCTGCTGAAGGGGCCTGTCCTGGCATCGCGCGTGCTCCGTTCTGGCCCGGCGACCGTACCTCAGGATAAAACTAAGGGCAAACCCTTAGTTTCAGGCCGTGACGGCTTCTAACCGGCGCAGCCGCAGTCCGGAGGTGGGTCTGCCTAATTGCCGGGCGTGGGGTCGGAGGCGAGGCGGCCGAACCAGCGGAGGTCGTGATAGGCGCCCTTGAACCACCGGATCTGGCGCAACGTGCCCTCGAACAGGAAGCCGGCCTTTTCCAGCACCCGGTCGGAGGCGCCGTTGCCGGGCAGGGTCCAGGCCTCGGCGCGGTTGATCTCCAGCCGCTCGTGCCCCAGGGCGACCACGGCGCGGACCGCCTCGGTCATCAGGCCCTGGCTCCAGAACCGCGGATGCAGCTCGTAGCCGATGCCCCCGACGTTGGAGGGGCGGGTGATGTAGTTGTAGCGGATGCAACCGATCAGGCCGGGCTGTCCCGGCTGCTCGATCGCCCAGGCATAGCCTTTGGCCGACGCGGCCATCTCGATCCAGTCCGCGATGACGCGGCCGCATTCTTCCGCGCCCGGCGCGTCGGGCCAGTTGGAATGGCGCGTGGTCTCGGGGATGGCCAGCAGCGCCTGCAGATCCGGCAGATCCGCCGTCGTGATCGCGCGCAGGGCCAGCCGTCTGGTCGACAGCTCGGGGAAAGCCATGGCTATTCCGGCGTCGCGATCGAGACCGCGAAGTTGCCCACCGCGCTGGTCGTGGTCAGGTAGGTGCACAGCGTGCGCGTGCCGGGATGGGTCGTGTCGATATCGGTGCGGGCGAACTGGCGGAAGCCGTAATCGGCCATCGACAGCACGAAGCGGCCTTGCGGCGGCACGGTCAGCGAGACCGAGCGGATGACCAGCCCGGCATCGTCGCGCTGCGACACGGTGACGGCCGCCGCGCTGGTGAAGACGTTGGCGAAGAAGCAGGTGCCGTAATAGCCGCCGCCGCTGCCGAAATGGGGGATGACGCCGGCAGCCTTGTTCCCCTCGCCGCCGTAGTAGCTGGCGGGGTTGTAGAACATGAAGTACTGGCCCGAATTGCCGATGAAACCGCCCTGGACCTTCACGTTGGCATTGTTGGTCAGCGCCAGGTGATAGGCGGCGTTGGCCGGGATGCTGTCGCCGAGGCCCGCGCCCGAGCCGGGAATCGACGAAGCCTGCTGGGCCGGCAGCAGGATGGTCGATAGGTTGGTTGCCACGTCGCCGGCATTGGAGACGAACATCAGCCGGCGGTCCGCCGGGATCGCGATGGTCGACCCGCCGTAGAACATGCCGTCGTCGCCGAAGGCGCAGACCGTCACGTTCTGCGCGGTCGTCATCGTATTGGCCAGCACCAGCGCATCGATCCAGGTCTGGCCCGTTGCATCCGTGGCGCTGGTCAGATGCGGCAGGTCGAGCCCGGTGAAATTGTTGAGCGGGCAGGCAGCGGCGGTGGCGAGCGCGGTCAGCTGGTAGGTCTGGGCCTGGGCGGGCATGGCGAGCGTCAGCGCCACGAGCAGGATGCCAAGGAGCTTCATCGTCTTTCCGCCTTCTGCCGCAGATACTGCTTGAACGCCGCATCCACCCGGCCCGACAGGGGCGTCGTCTTCAGTTCATGTGGTTTGGGCGCCGGCGCGGCGGGTTTCGGCGCGATCCCGGCCTGCGCCTTCAGGAAGCGGCGCAGCCGGGCGAGGAAACCGCCAGGACGCGCCGCCATCGCGTTACTGGCAGCCCGAGATCGGGCGCAGGCCGTCGGGCGTGTCCCACTCGTTATGCGGCAGGTCGGCGTAGAACCCGGTGAAGACCTGCTTGACGCTGCGGAAGCGCTTCGGGATGGGCGAGCCCTGGTCGTAATCGATCAGCCAGAAATAATTGTAGCTCGAATCCGGCCACGTCCTGGGGATCTGCGTGGCGGCGTCGGGCATCTGGTCGAGGTTGAGGAGCTGGCGCAGCGTGACCCGCTCGCCGGGGGAGGCAGCTTCGACCTCGGCATTGGCGATATGGTCGTGTTCCCACACCATCACGACGGTCTTGCCGGCCCAGGCCGGGTTTTCCAGGATATCGCGCGCCGCCGCCTGGGTCTGGCGGTTCAGCAGCCGGTTCAGCGCCGGGGCCGGCAGTTGCGGCCAGGGCATCGCGGCATAGCTGATCACCGGCAGATGCCAGCTATTGGCTGCCGGCGCCGCGAGCTCAATCGTATGCGGGGTGATGGCGAAGAAGGCGGCCGGCGCCTCGCCGGGGGCGAACAGCGAGTCGGGCGTGCCCTGGCCGAGATGGTGCTGGGCCAGGCCCTGCGCCCGGATGATGCCGACCGAGCAGAGGTCGAAACCGCGCTGCTTTTCACCGTGGCGCAGCAGGATGATGCGCGCCGGCACGGCCGAGGCGGCAACCGGCGCCAGCCCCGCGGCAATGCCCAACATCAGTGCCGCAACCCGGCAGCCGAAACCCCAGCGCATGGTCTCGCTTCTTTCCTCTGCCTCCACCGTTGGGCACTATAGGGCAAAGGCCGCGGCGCGAAAAAGCCGGCAACGGCCCCCTTACACCCGGTAAATCCGTTGACATCCGCCCGGGAATGGGCAGGTTTCAGCGTCCTTGACCCCTGTACCTTGGAAGTCGCCCATGCACGCCTACCGCTCTCACACCTGCGGCGAACTGCGCCCCGAGCATGTCGGCCAGACCGTTCGGCTGTCCGGCTGGATCCATCGCAAGCGCGATCACGGCCAACTGCTGTTCGTCGACCTGCGCGACCACTACGGCCTGACCCAGGTGGTGGTGGAGCCCGAGCAGCCGGCCTTCGCCGTGCTGGAGCGCCTGCGCGCCGAGAGCGTCGTCACCCTGGTCGGCAAGGTCGTCGCCCGTTCCGCCGAGACCCTGAACAAGGACCTGCCGACCGGCGGCATCGAGCTCTACGCCGCCGAGGCCAGCGTCCAGTCGGCGGCCGAGGAACTGCCGCTGCCGGTGTTCGGCGAGCATGACTATCCGGAAGAAACCCGCCTGCGTTACCGCTTCCTCGATCTGCGGCGCGACCGGCTGCACCAGAACATCCTGTTGCGCTCCAAGGTCATCCGCCTGCTGCGCGAGAAGATGCATGCCCGCAACTTCACCGAATTCCAGACGCCGATCCTGACGGCGTCGAGCCCCGAGGGCGCGCGCGACTTCCTCGTTCCCTCGCGCATCCATCCCGGCAAGTTCTACGCCCTGCCGCAGGCGCCGCAGCAGTTCAAGCAGCTGATCATGGTGTCGGGCTTCGATCGCTACTTCCAGATCGCGCCCTGCTTCCGCGACGAGGATGCCCGCAAGGACCGCTCGCCCGGCGAATTCTACCAGCTCGACGTCGAGATGAGCTTCGTGACGCAGGACGACGTGTTCGACGCGGTCGGCCCGGTGCTGCACGAAGTCTTCACCGAGATGGCCGGCGACCGCGTGGTCTCGCCCTATCCGTTCCCGCGCATCCCGTTCCGCGAGGCGATGCTGAAATACGGCTCGGACAAGCCGGACCTGCGCAACCCGATCGTCATCGCCGACGTCACCGAGGCGTTCCGTGATTCCGGCTTCGGGATCTTTGCCAAGGCGATCGCCAACGGCGCGGTGGTGCGCGCCATCCCGGCGCCGGGGGCCGCCGCCCATCCGCGCAGCTTCTTCGACAAGCTCAATGAATGGGCGCGCTCGGAAGGTGCGGCGGGCCTTGGCTACATCCAGTTCGCGGAAGGCGGGGCCAAGGGGCCGATCGCCAAGAACCTCGATGCCGAACGCGTCGAGATGATCCGCGCCGCCTGCGGCCTGAAGGATGGCGATGCCGTCTTCTTCGCCTGCGACAAGGTCGACGGTGCCGCGAAGCTCGCCGGCCAGGCGCGCATCCGCATCGGCGACGAGCTCGACATCTGCGAGAAGAACATCTTCCGCTTCTGCTGGATCGTCGATTTCCCGATGTTCGAGTGGAACGAGGACGACAAGAAGGTCGATTTCAGCCACAACCCGTTCTCGATGCCGCAGGGCGGGCTCGAGGCGCTGCAGACCAAGGATCCCCTGGATATCCTGGCCTACCAGTACGACATCGTCTGCAACGGCATCGAGCTGTCGTCGGGCGCCATCCGTAACCATCGCCCCGACATCATGCTCGAAGCCTTCCGCATCGCCGGCTATCCGGCCGAGGAGGTCGAGAAGCGTTTCGGCGGCATGCTGAACGCCTTCCGCTACGGCGCCCCGCCGCATGGCGGCATCGCGCCGGGTGTCGACCGTATCGTCATGCTGCTGGCCGACGAGCCCAACATCCGCGAGGTCATCCTGTTCCCGATGAACCAGCAGGCCCAGGACCTGATGATGGGCGCGCCGTCGGAAGTGGCGCTGAAGCAGCTGCGCGAGCTGAATATCCGCGTCGTCGCCCCCGAGCCGAAGAAGTAAGCGTCGGGAGGCGCGGGTGACCGTCGACCAGCCGAACGCGGCCGCCCAGGCCGTCCTCGACCTGATCGCCAATTCCGGCCGGCCCCCGATGGAAGCATTGGGGCCGGCCGAGGCCCGCGCCGCCTATCGGTCGACCCGCAAGTATTTCGAGGCGGATCCGCCCGAGATGGGCGCGGTCCGCGATCTGGTCATCCCCGGCCCGGGCGGCGGCATTCCCGCCCGGCTGCTGATGCCGCCGGGGGCGGAGCGCCCCGGCCTGATCGTCTACTACCATGGCGGCGGCTGGGTGATCGGCGACATCGATACCCATGACGTGCTGTGCCGCAACCTCGCCGCCTCGTCCGGCGCGGCCGTTCTGTCGGTCGATTACCGCCTGGCGCCGGAAGCCAAGTTCCCCGCCGCGGTCGACGATGCCTGGACGGCGCTGACCTGGGCGGCGGCCAATGCCGACGACCTCGGCATCGATGCGACCCGGCTGGCGGTGGCCGGGGATTCGGCCGGCGGCAACCTGTCGGCGGTCGTGGCGCTGATGGCGCGCGATGCCGGGCTCGACGCCCTGCGGCTGCAGGTGCTGATCTACCCGGCCACCGACCAGACCGCCGCGACGGGGTCGATGAAGGCCTATGGCGAGAACCGGTTGCTGACCCGGGCGGCGATGGATTTCTTCCAGGCCTGCTATTTCACCGGGCCCGCCGACTACCGGGACTGGCGCGCCTCGCCGCTGAAGGCCGAGCGGCTGGCCGGCGTCTGCCCGGCCGTCGTGGTGACGGCCGGCTGCGATCCGTTGAAGGACGAGGGCGCGGCCTATGCCAAGCGCCTGATCGACGAGGGTGTCGCGGTGGCCTACCGCAATTATGCCGGCGCCATCCACGGCTTCTTCAACATGACCCGCGCGATCCCCGAGGCGCAGCCGGCAATCGCGGCCTGCGGGGCGGCGGTCAAGGCGGCCTTCACCCCCTGAGGTCGGCGGCCACCGGCCGGCGGAAGCCGATCCAGCCCGGCACGATCGCCAGGCCCGCGCCCAGCGCCACCAGCACGGCCACCCGCAGGATTTCCGGCCAGCCGACGGCAATCGGCAGGCCGATGCCGCTCGACGCAGTGCCGAGCGTCGCCAGGCCCCAAGCGAGCAGTGTGCCGAAACCGAGGCCCATGAGGCCGGCAAGGCCGAGCAGGCCGAGCAGTTCGCCCCACACCAGCAGGAAGATGAAGCCGCGCGAAGCGCCGAGCGCCCGCAGCAGCGCCAGCCGGCGCCGCCGCGCCGCCAGCGCCACGACGACGGCAAGCAGGACCGAGACGAAGACCAGCACCTGGGTGGAAAGCGTGATCGCGCCGACCAGCGTACCGACGCCGCCGAGCAGCCTGTGCAGCTCGACCAGCAATTCGGCGGGGAACAGCGCCAGTTGCCCCTCGGCGCGCAGCCGGGCGCGCAAGGAGTAGGCATCGGCGATGGCGCGTGGCTTGATCAGGATCGCCGGCACGCCGGCCACCACCCGGCCGTCGAACGGCGGGCCGATGCGGCCGTCGTCGGCTTCATGGCCGTCGGTCAGGCCGTGCAGGCCCCAGACCGTCTCGATCGGCACCAGGATCGCGTAGTCCCAGGGATTGTTCTGTGGCGGCAGACGGCCGACTACCTTGTAGGCCGCATCGCCATGGGCGTGGTCGGCATCCGCGTCGTCGTCATCGTGGTCGTGATGCTCGGGGATGATCGGGTGGCCATGGCCGGTGCCGTGCTGGGGCTTCAGGGGCGCGCCGATGGCCAAGGGCACCTTGGCGCCGACCACCGCCTCCTCGCGTGCGGCGAAGGCGCGGCCCTCGGCCAGCGCGCGGCGGCCGCCCAGCGTCACCA
>JAEYTW010000331.1 GCA_023433835.1 Pseudomonadota bacterium
CTCGTGGAGGTCGGCCTGGTTCGGATCAAGCGCCAAGGCACGCCGGTAGAGCGCGGCGCCACCACTAAGCCGGGCAAGATTGGCCCAGGCCAGCGGTCCATCCGGCTCCAGCGCGACCAGGCCGCGCAGCATCTCCGGCGCTGCCGCAGGATCGGCTGCGGCGAGCGCAAGCCGGGTTGGCCGATGTCGGCAATCGAGCGCCAGGCAGCGGCGAAACCCGGCGGCGCCGGTGTCGAGTTCGGCCAGCCGGAACAACGCATCGCGGTGATCGGGCTGCAGGGCCAGCGCCCGCCGGGTTGCCGCCAGCGCGCCCGGCCGGTCCCCCAGGCTTGCGAGCACCGCGCCGAGATTGTTATGCGCCTCGGTCATCGCCGGGGCGTGGCTGAGCGCCGCACCGATCCGCGCGGCGCCGAGCGACGGGCGGCCGGTCTGGAAAGCCAGGACGCCGGACAGATGCAGCGTGTCAGGTTCGTCCGGCAATTGAGAGAGGATGAGGTCGTAGAGGCGTTCGGCCCCGGCGAAATCGCCGGACTGATGCAGCGCCAGCGCGCGCGTCAGAACCTCGGCCAACGTCGCCATCAGAACCCCGTTCCCGTTATCGGCCAGCCGAAACTAGCGCGAAGGCCCGGCCGCCCGCAAATCCTCAGAATTCGCCGTAGAGCTTCTTGGTAAGGCCGCGCATCGCCAAAGGCGTCGTCGTCTCGGATCGGCGGATCGACCAGCCGTCGATGACGTGGGACACGTCCCGGATGATGATGTCGATCGATTCCATGTTGGCGCTGTCGACCTTGGGTTCGATATGGTCGAGCCGGCGCAGGAAACCGCGCGCATAGGTCTGGTTGACGGTATCTTCGAGGCCGGCCTCGAGAATTTCGCGCAGACGCCGCAACGTCTTCTCGACGCGATCACGCTTCTGTTCGACCGTTGCGGTTAATGGCTTCATTTTTCGTTCAATATCTCTTAATTCGGAAATTATCGTAGCGACGTACCAATAGAGGCGCCTTTCGCGCTGGTCAAGATCGCGAAAGGTTGGGCAGATGTGCTATCAATCCGAGGCGTCGCCGCGGGCAAGGTGGTACGCGAGCTTCTCGGCCAATTCACGCTCGGCGAAGGGTTTGCGGATAATCTGGTCCTCATGCGTGCCGACGAGGGCCGAGGCATCGGCATAGCCCGTCGCGAACAGGATCGGCAGGTCCGGGCGACGGGCCCGCACCTCGCGGGCCAGTTCGGCCCCGTTCATGCCGGGCATCGCGAAATCGAGCATCACCAGATTGACATGGGTGTTGCGGTCGAGCAGTTCGAGGGCGGCGCCGCCGCTGCCGGCCTCGAACACGCCGTAGCCGAGATCGCGCAGGATGCCGACGGTGACTTCGCGCACCGCATTGTCGTCGTCGACCAGCAGCACGACGGCCCCTTTCGGTTCACGATTGATCACATGCCGCTGCCCTTCGGACAGCATCGGTGCCAGCCCCCGCGCCCGCGGCAGGAACACCTTGACCGATGTCCCCTTACCCGGCCTGGTGAGAATGCGCACGCCGCCGCCTGATTGCCGGGCAAGTCCATAAACCTGGCTGAGGCCCAGGCCCGACCCCTTGCCGACCGCCTTGGTGGTGAAAAACGGTTCGAACGCCTTGGCCAGCACCTCATCGGTCATGCCGGTGCCGTTATCGGAGACGGCGACCATCACATAGTCGCCGGCCGCCGGCTGCTCGGGCCGCTGCGGCGGGTCGAGCACGACGTTCGCTGTCTCGACGGTCAGCGTGCCGCCGACTTCCATGGCGTCGCGTGCATTGATGGCCAGATTCAGCACCACGAGTTCGATCTGGGTCGGATCGATCATCGCCGGCCACAGCCCATCGGCCAGCCTGACCTGGATGTCGACGCTGCCTCCCATCGTCGACTGCAACAGGTCGTGCATGCCCGAAACGGTTTCGTTCAGGTCGACCGGTTTGGGTTCGAGCTTCTGCCGGCGCGAGAAGGCAAGCAATTGCGTCGTCAGCTTGGCGCCGCGCTCGGCAGCCTGCACCGTCATGTCGAGGCGCCGCCGCCGCTCGGCGTCGCCCTCGTTCTTCTGCAGGCGACGGGTATTGCCGAGCACGACGGTGAGCAGGTTGTTGAAGTCGTGAGCGACGCCGGATGTCAGCTGGCCCACTGCCTCCAACCGCTGGGCCTGGCGCAGGGCGGACTGGATCTTCTCGCGCTCGACGATCTGGGCTGCGAGCTGGCGATTTGCCTGCTCCAGTTCGAGGGTCCGCTCGACCACGCGGCGCTCCAGCAGCGCTTCCAAGTTCTGCTGCGCCGCCACGTCGGTATTGGTGCCGAACCAGCGGAAGACGCGGCCGTGGCCGTCGCGGATCGGCGCGGCGCGGGTCAGGAACGGCCGGTACTCGCCCGACCCCGCGCGCAAGGGAAAGGTCATCTCGAAGGGGTCGCCCGATTCGAGCGAGGCCTGCCAACGCGTGATGAAGGCCGGTAGAACAACGGGGTCGTGCACCGCCTGCCAGCCGAGCCCCGCCATTTCCTCGGCGCTGCGGCCGGTGTAGTCGTACCAGCGCTGATTGTACCAGAAGACCCGGCCGTCAGCCTCGGCCATCCAGGCAAGCTGGGGGATGGTCTCGACCATGATGGAGAATTGGGCTTCGGCTTCGCGGATTTCTTCGATGAGCCGGCGCGCCTCATATTGCCGGCGCCGGCTGCGCAGGGCGGTCTTGACGACGCTGACCAGCGTCGTCGGATGGAACGGACGCTCCAGGAAGGTGACATTACCCAACACGTCCATCAGCCGGCGAGCAGCGGGATTGCGCTCGAGTCCGGCACCGCGCAACGACAGCACGATGAACGGGAAATCCGACCATGCCGGCTGGCCGGCGACCAGCCCGGCGATGCCGCCGAGATCGGCACCGATCAGCGCCTCTTCGACGATCAGCGCCATCGTCGCGCCACCGTCCGCCACGGCGCGGCACAGATCCGGCAGGTCGGCGCACACCGTCAAGGGCAACCCGGCCTCTCTCAGGATCTGTGCGGCAATGCCGGCATCGCGACCGCCGGGCGCGAGAATCAGCGCACGTTCCGAACTGGAATCGTCAGACCTCACGAGGCCGCCGTTTCCGTCGACGTTCGGCTGTCATCGACGAAGGTCGGAATACCGCGCAGCACCCCCTGAAAATTGGCAAGCGGGGGGCCGACCCGGACGCCGGCCGCGGTCACGGCCATTTCCCGGATGGTCGTCTCGTGCTCGCCGGCGCGTTTCTTGATGACCGACACCGCACGGCGCACCTGGCCGCGCGCCTCGAAATAGCGCAGCAGGATCACCGTGTCGGCCAGATACGTGATGTCCACAGGGGTCTTCATGTCGCCGACCAGCCCGTGCTGGGCGATCGTGAGGAATGTGGTGACCCCCTGGCGGTTCAGGAACTGCAGCAGTTCGTGGATATGCAGGACCAGGAACTGTTCTTCGGGCATCGCCGCCTGATAGCCGTTCAGGCTGTCGATGATCACCGTCCTGGCGCCGGTTTCGCCGACGCAGGAGCGGACTCTGGCGGCAAATTCGCCGGGCGACTGCTCGGCTGCATCGATCTGCTGGACAACCAGCGAACCCTGTGCGTGAAGCGCGTCGAGATCGATGCCCAATCCTTTGGCGCGCGCAGTCAGCAGGCCGATCTCCTCGTCGAAGATGAACAGGCCGACTCGCTCGCCACGGCGCACGGCGGCCAGGGCGAAATACAGCGTCAGCAGCGACTTGCCGGTGCCGGTCGGGCCGAGGACCAGCGCGCTCGATCCGCGCTCGACCCCGCCGCCCAGCAGCGCGTCCAGGCCCGGAATGTCGCTCGGCACCGAGCTCCGATCGAACAGCGTCCGGTGTTCCGACGCCACCAGCCGGGGATAGACCTGCAGCCCGCCGGTCTTGATGTTGAAGTCGTGATACCCGCCGCGGAACGGCCGGCCACGATATTTCAGCACGCGCACGCGGCGGCGTTCGGTGCCGTAGTTGGGCAGCATCTCTTCCAGCCGCACCACGCCGTGGGCCACGCTGTGCACGGTCTTGTCGGTGGTGTCCGACGTGAGGTCGTCCAGCATCAGCACGGTGGCGCCGTGCCTGGAGAAATAGTGTTTGAGGGCCAGTACCTGCCGGCGATAGCGCAGCGAGCTTTGTGCCAGCAGGCGGATTTCCGACAGGCTGTCGATAACGATGCGGTCGGGATGCACCCGTTCGACCGCCTCGAAGATCATCCGCGTCGTCTCGCCCAGTTCCAGGTCGGAAGAATAGAGCAGGCTCTGCTGCTGCTGTTCGTCGAGCAGCCGCTCGGGCGGCACGAGCTCGAATATCTCGACGCCTGCAAGATCCCAGCAATGGGCGGCGGCGGCATCGCGCAATTCGGCCTCGGTTTCCGACAGCGTGATGTAGAGGCAGCGTTCGCCGGCGGCAGCGCCCGTCATCAGGAACTGCATCGCGGTGGTCGTCTTGCCGGTACCGGGACTGCCCTCGAGCAGGAACACGCGGTCGCGGGCGAAGCCGCCATGCAGAATTTCATCAAGTCCGGCGACGCCTGTCATGGCGTCCCTCGATATGTCGCTCGCCATTGCCCTTTCTCATCCCCAACTGCGGATAGCGCCGGGGAAGTCCAGCGGTAACCCGCCGCCCCGATGGCGCGAACAGTCCGATCCGGACAGTCGCGTCGGTTGCCTTAGCGCTGGTGGAGACGCAATGGTTCCCTAGTTTGGTCGCTGTGCCCGGGCCGTCAGCAGCCGCAAGGTATGGCGGGCGATCACCCCTTCCTCATCCGTCGGGATCACCCGCAACGCCACGAGAGAGCCCGTGGCGTCGATACGGCGGGCGTGGCCATCGTTGGCCGCGGCATCGAGCCGGGCCCCTGCCCAGGCACAGCGTTCCGCGACGGCCGCCCGCACCGCGGCCGAATGCTCGCCGATACCCGCCGTGAAGACGATGCCGTCCAAACCGCCGAGGGCTGCGACCAGCGAACCGATCTCGCGGGCGATGCGATAGCAGAACAGCGCAACCGCCTCGGCCGCTTCCGGCCGGTCGCTTGCCGTCAGGTCGCGCATGTCGCCGGACAGGCCGGAGACGCCGAGCAGGCCGGATTCCTTGTAGAGCATGTCACGCACCTGGGCCGGCGTCATGCCGCGCTGTTCCAGCAGATGCAGGACCACGCCGGGATCGAGGCTGCCGCAACGCGTGGCCATCACCAGCCCCTCCAGCGCCGAAAACCCCATGGTCGAGGCGACGCTGCGCCCATCGGCCATGGCGCAGAGGCTGGCCCCGGCGCCAAGATGGCAGACGATGACACGGCCGGCGGCAAGCGCCGGTTCGTCGGCGCGCAAGGCCGCGGCGATATGCTCGTAGGAAAGACCGTGAAAACCGTAGCGCCGTACCCCTTCGGCCTCGAGCCGGCGGGGCAGGCCGAACAGCGTGGCGAGGCGAGGCTGGCCGGCATGGAAGGCCGTGTCGAAACACGCAACCTGCAGCACGCCCGGCGCCATCTCGCGCGCCGCGCGAACCCCGGCGAGGTTATGGGGTTCGTGCAACGGCGCCAGCGGCACGTAGGCCTCGAGCGCTTCAAGCATCGCCGGGGTCACCACGGCGGGTTCGACGAAGCGATCGCCGCCATGGACGATGCGGTGGCCGATCGCCGCCGGCCGCACGCCGCCCAGATGGTCGGCCGCCCAATCGAGCACCTCGGTCATCGCCTTCGGGTGTCCGCCCGGCGCAATGCGCTGGACCACCCCCGCGGCAAGATGGCGGGGCCCGTCGTACAGCGCGTATTTCAGGCTGGACGAGCCGGCGTTCAGCACCAGGATCGGCTGCATGCAGGTCACCCCATGACGTTGAAGCCGCCGTCGACATAGACGACATTGCCGGTCAGGAGCCGGGCAAACGGCGTGCACAGATAGGCGGTGGCGGCCCCGACGTCATCGATGTCGACCAGGCTGTGCGACGGCGCGCGCAGCACGGCCTCGTCGAGCAGCCTGTCGAAGCCTTTGAGCCCCGACGCCGCGCGCGTCTTCAGCGGCCCCGGCGAGACTGCATGAACGCGAATGCCCTTGGGGCCCAGTTCATAGGACAGATAGCGGACCGACGCTTCCAGCGCCGCCTTGACCGGGCCCATCAGATTGTAGTTCGGGATGACCTTGCGCGCCCCGTGGTAGGTCATGGTTATCAGGGCGCCGCCCTCGCTCATCAGCGGTTCGGCCGCGCGGGCCAGACGGATGAACGAATGGCAGGAGATATCCATCGCCGCCAGGAAGCCGGCCGACGAACTGTCGACCACCCGGCCGTGCAGGTCTTCCTTCGGTGCGAAGGCGATCGAATGGATCAGGAAATCGAGCCGGCCCCATTCGTCTCCGATCCGCCGGAACAGCGCTTCCTGCTGGCTTGCGTCGCGCACGTCGAGCGGCACCAGCATCGCGGCGTCCAGCGCTTCGGCCAGCGGCGCGACGTAACCGTATGCCTTCTCGTTGAGATAGGTCAGCGCCAGATCGGCGCCCAGCGCCCTGCAGGCGCGGGCACAGCCATAGGCGATGGAATTCTCGTTGGCGATACCGACGATCAGGCCTTTCTTGCCGGCGAGCGCGGCGCCCGGCGGCAGCGACAGATCGGCCATCAGGGCCTCCTTCTCGATTTCAGGAAACGATGGCGGCGCGGGCGCGCGCGACCTTGACCGCCACGGCCGCCGAAGCCAGCCGGGTGGCCGCGTGATCGGCGCGGCTGGTCAGCATGATCGGCACCCGGGCCCCCATGACGATGCCGGCCGAGCGGGCGCCGGCAAAATAAGACAGCTGCTTGGCCAGCATGTTGCCGGCCTCCAGATCGGGCACCAGCAGGATGTCGGCCTGTCCGGCCACCGGCGACGCGATGCCCTTGGCCTGGGCGGCCTCGGTGCTGATCGCATTGTCGAAGGCAAGCGGGCCGTCGACCACCGCGCCGGTGATCTGGCCGCGATCGGCCATCTTGCACAACGCCGCGGCGTCGAGCGTGGTCGGCAGCTTGGGGTTGATGGTCTCGACCGCCGAAAGGATCGCGACCTTGGGCCGGACAACACCGAGGGCGCGGGCCACGTCGATCGCGTTCTGCAGGATATCGGCCTTCTCGGCCAGGGTCGGATAGATGTTGATCGCGGCGTCGGTGATGAACAGAAGCCGGTCATAGGCCGGCACGTCCATCACGAAGACGTGGCTGGTGCGCCGGGCGGTGCGCAGGCCGCCCTCCTTGGCCACGACCGCCGCCATCAACTCGTCGGTATGCAGGCTGCCCTTCATCAGCGCGGCGACCGCGCCGGACCGGGCCAGGGCGACCGCACGCTCGGCCGCCTCGTGGCTGTGCTCGGTGGCGACCAGTTCGAATGCCGCGATGTCGATGCCCAGCGTGGCGGCTGTCGCCCGGATCTTGGCGGCCGGCCCGACGAGCACCGGGCGGATCAAGCCGCTTTCGGCCCCGGCGACGGCGCCCTGGAGCGAGTCGCGGTCGCAGGGATGGACGACGGCGCAGGGCAGCGGCCCGGCCGCGGCCGCTTCCGCCACCATTGCCTCGAAGATCGCCGATGCAGTCTCGTTCATCCCCGCTCCTCGCAAAATGTCGGGACAACCTAGCGGCCGGGGAGAATTGTGCACTGCGGCAAAAAGGCACGCTAGACCGAAGTCTAAGCATCTGTGATCGCAAAGAAAAAGCCGCCAGGCATGATGCCGGCGGCTTTCGAGTTTGTATCAGGGGAGGAAACACGCCTGAACTGGAAGTGAGCCTAACCCACGACCGGTTAAAGGTGCGTCACCTCATGTAATAATTTGTCCGCCATTTATTGGTAACGTTTCAATTCCATCCGGCCGATCTGGTTGCGATGGACCTCGTCCGGGCCATCGGCGAGGCGCAGGGTGCGGGCGTGCGCGTAGGCCTGGGCCAGGCCGAAATCGCTGGTGACGCCGCCGCCGCCATGGGCCTGGATCGCCCAGTCGATGACCTGGCAGGCCATGTTGGGCGCCGCCACCTTGATCATCGCGATTTCCTTGGCCGCGACCTTGTTGCCGACCGTATCCATCTTATGGGCGGCGTTCAGCGTCAGGAGCCTGGCCTGGTCGATCAGGATGCGCGCCTCGGCGATGCGCTCCAGGGTGACCGTCTGCTCGGCGACCGGCTTGCCGAAGGCCACCCGGCTCGAGACCCGGCGGCACATCTTCTCCAGCGCCCGCTCGGCCAGGCCGATCAGCCGCATGCAGTGATGGATGCGGCCCGGCCCCAGGCGACCTTGCGCGATCTCGAAACCCCGCCCCTCGCCCAGCAGCATGTTCGAGGCCGGCACGCGGACATTCTCGAACAGCACCTCGCCATGGCCATGGGGCGCGTCGTCGTAGCCGAACACCGGCAGGTGGCGCAGCACCTTGACCCCGGCGGTGTCGCGCGGGACGATGATCATCGACTGCTGCTTGTGGCGGTTGGGGTTCTGCGGATCGGTCTTGCCCATGAAGATGAAGACCTTGCAGCGCGGATCGTTGGCGCCGGACGACCACCACTTGCGGCCGTTGATCACATACTCGTCCCCGTCGCGCACGATCGAAGCTTCGATGTTGGTGGCGTCCGACGAGGCGACCGCAGGCTCGGTCATGGCAAAGCAGGAGCGGATCTCGCCCTCCAGCAGCGGCACCAGCCACTGCTTCTTCTGCGCCTCCGTGCCGTAACGCTCCAGCACTTCCATGTTGCCGGTGTCGGGTGCCGAGCAGTTGAACACCTCGGGCGCAAAGGCCACGCGCCCCATGATCTCGCAAAGCGGGGCATAGTCGAGATTGGAGAGGCCGGCACCGCGATGGCTGTCGGGCAGGAACAGATTCCACAGCCCCTCGGCCTTGGCCTTGGCCTTCAGTTCCTCGACGACGCGGGTCGGCTGCCAGCGGTCCCCCTCGGCAACCTCCTCGTCGAAGCGGTGCTCGTTCGGATAGACATGGGCGTTCATGAATTGCTCGACCCGGGCGTGCAACTCGCGGGACTTTTCGGAAAACTCGAAGATCATCGTGCATCTCCTCCGGTAATGAGTTGCCGCGAGGGTAGAAAGCCCGCTACCATCAATCAAATGAATGATTTTAATCGGAATATATAGATATGGTTCATGTATCGCGGATTGACCTGAACCTGTTCGCGGTGTTCGACGCGATCTATTCCGAGGGTGGGGTGACCCGTGCCGCCGCGAAGCTGAACCTGACCCAGCCCGCGATCAGCCACGCGCTGGGCCGCCTGCGCGACATGTTCGGCGATCCGCTGTTCCAGCGTCAGGGCCAGCGCCTGGTGCCCACCACGGTAGCGCGCAACATAATCGAGCCGGTGCGCCGCGCGCTGCGCAGCCTCGAAGCCACGCTGCACGAAACCAGCCACTTCGATCCCGCCTCGACGGTGCGGCATTTCACGATCGGCATGCGCGACATCCTGGAGGCGACGGTGCTGCCCCAGCTGGTCGCGCGCATCTCCGCCTCGCCGGGCATCGCCCTGTCGTCACACCGCTTCGACCGCCGGGCGCTGGAATCCGGCCTGGCGGCCGGCACCATCGACGTAGCGATGGATATCCTGCTGCCGGTATCGGACGCGGTGCGGCGCCTCGAGATCGAGGCCGACCGGCTGGTAGTGATGGCGCGCCACGACCACCCCGAAGTGGGCGAGACGCTCGACCTCGCGACCTATCTCGACCAGGACCATGTCCATGTCACCTCGCGCCGGCGGGGCCCCGGCATCGAGGATGTGGAATTGGCGCGGCGAGGCTTGAAGCGCCGCACGCGGCTGCGATGCCAGCATTATTTCGCCGCCTGCCGGGTCGTGGCCGAAAGCGATCTGCTGCTGACCATGCCGGAGCGGTATGCCCGGGTCCTCAACCGGCATTTCGGCAATCAGATCCTGCCGCTGCCCCTGGAGAACCAGAGCATGAACCTGTTTCTCTACTGGCATGAGACCGTCGATACCGATCCGGCCAACCGCTGGCTTCGCACCCAGATGCTGCAGGCGCTTCATACTTAGGTCAGGAACAAAAGCCGACAGGTCGACGTTACTTTCGCGCACTCGGAAAGTGAGTTTTAACGGCCACTTATTGTCACAGTCGGCCGTCTGCCAAGCACCCGCGCGAAGGAGAAAACCATGCGCCGCAGTATCGCCACCTTCCTGCTCGTGACCTCGGCCCTGGCCGGCTCTGCCG
>JAEYTW010000412.1 GCA_023433835.1 Pseudomonadota bacterium
GTCGAGCCGACCGCGGCCGGCCGGCGCTTCCACGCGGTGACGGCCGACGTGCTTGCCCGCCTCGGCACCGCGGCCGCCGGGCTGAAGCGGCGGGGGGCTGCGTCGGCGGTCCGCCTCAGCGTGCTGCCGTCCTTCGCCGGGCAATGGCTGCTGCCGCGGCTGGAAGCCTTCCGGGCTGAGCGGCCCGATATCGACGTCGAGATCGCCTCCGACCGTGCCCTGACCGATTTCACCCGCGGCGGCATCGACCTTGCGGTGCGCTACGGCCTCGGCCGCTGGCCGCAATTGCGCGTCGAGCCGTTGATGCCTGAACGGCTGTTTCCGGTGGCGCAGCCCGGGACGCCCGCGATCGCCGGGCCGCGGGATCTTGCGGGCCGCGTGCTGCTGCATGACGAAACCGCAGCCGACTGGCAGGAATGGCTCGGCGCCGTCGGCTGGCCGATGCCGGGGCGGCGGCGCGACGGTGTGCATGACGACTACAACCTGGTGATCGCGGCCGCGACTGCCGGGCCGGGCATCGCCATGGGCCGCAGCCGGCTGGTGGCGCGCGACCTGGCGGCCGGGCGGTTGATCCGGCTGTCCGCGGTCGAGGTGATCAACCCCCGGGCCTACTACCTGGTGATGCCGCCGCGCCGGCCGACGGCCGCGGTCGAGGCATTCTGCGCCTGGATCGCGCGCGTCGCCGGCGAGGACGGCCGCTGACCTATTCCGGCCGGTGGCAGCAGGCTTCGATGCGGTGGCCGTCGGGGTCGACCAGGAAGGCACCGTAATAGGCGGGATGGTAATGCGGCCGCAGACCGGGCGCGCCGTTGTCGCTGGCGCCATGGGCCATGCCGGCGGCGTGGAAGGCGTCGACCGACCGGCGGTCGGCGGCGATGAAGGCAAGATGCTGGCCGGGGCCCGAACCGATCCGGCCATGGCCCGGCATCTGGCAGCCGGCCGGGCCGTGCACCCAGAACGACGGTTTCTGGCCCGTGCCGTAGCCGACGACCTCGTATTCCTCGAGCGTCATGACGGGCTGGTAGCCAAGCGTCGCCATCACGGCGTCGTAGAAGGCGCGGGCCCGGGCGAAGTCGGTGGTGCCGATCGAAACATGGTCGAGCATGGCAGATGTCCTCGTTCTTCTGGTCCGCTGAAATTACCATGGCGGCGGATACCGAACTTGCTAAGTTCCGCGCCATGCTGCGCACCGAATCCCTTGGTTTTCTGTTGCTACTCGCCGCGCTGACCTCGCTCGGCCCGCTGTCGACCGACATGTATCTGCCGACCCTGCCGGCGCTGAAGCTGGAATTCGCCGCCGATGTCGGCCAGGTGCAGCTGACGCTCAGCCTGTTCCTGGTCGGCTTCGCCGTCACCCAGCTGATCTACGGGCCGGTGTCCGACCGGCTCGGCCGCAAGAAGCCGATCCTGTTCGGCCTCGCCCTGTTCGTCGTCGCCACGCTGTGCTGCACCTTCGCCTGGTCGATCGAGGCGCTGATCGCCGGCCGCTTCCTGCAGGCGCTGGGCGCCTGTGCGGGCGTCGTGCTGGGCCGTGCCGTGGTGCGCGACCTGTTCACCCGGGAACGGGCGGCGCGCATGCTTGCCTATCTCGGCATGGCGATGTCGTTCGCGCCGATGATCGCACCGACCATCGGCGGCTATCTGCAGCTGGCGCTGGGCTGGAAATCGGTCTTCGTCGCGCAGGCCGTCTTCGGCCTGACGCTGTTCGTGCTGGCCTGGCGCAAGCTGCCCGAAAGCAACCTCGCCCCCGATCCCCATGCGCTGTCGCCGCGGCGGATGCTGCGCAACTATGCGACCCTCCTGACCTCGCGCCACTATATCGGCTTCGCGCTGTCGGTGGCGGCGGGTTATGCCGGGCTGTTCTCCTGGATCTCCGGCTCGTCCTTCGTGCTGATCGACGTCTATGGCGTGCCCTCGCAGCATTTCGGGCTCTATTTTGCCGGGATCTGCGTGGGCTACGTCATCGGCACCCTGACCTCGGCGCGGATCGGCCTGCGGCTGGGGCTGGAGCGGATGATGACCATCGGCACCGGCGTCATCGCGCTGGGCGGCGTCGCCATGCTGACGCTGGTCCTGCTGCATCTGGACGGGCCGCTGACGCTGCTGGCCCCGATGATGGTGTTCACGATGGGATTGGGCTTCGTCATGCCGCAGGGGCAGGCCGGGGCGCTGTCGCCGTTTCCGCAGATGGCGGGGTCGGCCGCGGCGCTGATGGGATCGCTGCAATTCGCCATCGCCGCGATCGTCGGGGCGATCGGCGGGCACGGCTTCGACGGCACGGCTTTCCCGATGGCCCTGTCGCTCGCGCTCAGCGGCGTGGTCAGCGCCGGCGCCTACCACTTCATCGCCAGACGCTAGATCAAACCATGTTAAATCGGAATCGATTTAACATGGGTAATTTGATCTAGATCAAAGGCTTAGAGCATCTTATCCGCGTCCAAGAGGACGCGGGATGCTCTAGCGATTGGCGGCCGACGGGTTCCAGCGGGCGGGGTCGTTGGGCGTCGTCGGCTGCAGGGCCGGGGGCACGATACTGCGCGGCGGCGCCGCCGCAGCGGTGGTCGAGATGGTGTCGAACGTGCTTGCCGGCCGCGGGCTTGCGACCAGCAGCGGCTTGGCCGGCTGGTCCTTCAATGCCGCCGTCATGAACTGTTTCCAGATCTGGGCGGGCAGGCCGCCGCCGGTCACCTTGTGCATCGGGCTGGCATCGTCGTTGCCCACCCAGACGCCGGCGGTGAGATCGGCGGTATAGCCCATGAACATCGCGTCGCGGAAATCCGAGGACGTGCCGGTCTTGCCCGCGGCGGGACGGCCGAGCTGGGCGGCCTTGCCGGTGCCGCCCTCGATGACGCCGGTCAGCAGCGCATTGGTTTCGGCCACGATCGACGTGTCGAGGACGCGCAGGCTGCGCGGCGCCGGCCGCTTGTAGACCAGGTTGCCGCGGCGATCCTTGATCGAGACGATGCCGTAGGGTTCGACGGCCACGCCGCCATTGGCGACGGTGTCGTAGGCCCCGGTCAGCTCGACCAGCGAGACGCCCAGCGCGCCCAGCGCGATCGAGGGCACGGCCATCATGTCGGTCGACAGGCCCAGCCGGCGGGCCATGTCGATGACCCGGCCGCGCCCCACCTTCTCGGTCAGCTGCACGGCGACGGTGTTGATCGAGCGCGCGGCGGCGGTGCGGAAGCTGACCTCGCCCATATAGCCGCCCTCGTAATTGCGAGGCCGCCAGTTGCCGACCGAGATCGGCCCGTCGACGAAGGTCGAATCGGGGCGGTAGCCGGCCTCCAGCGCGGCCAGGAAGACGAACAGCTTGAACGCCGAACCGGGTTCGCGCCGCGCCTGGGTGGCGCGGTTGAACGGGCTTTCGCGCCAGTCGCGGCCGCCGACCATGGCGCGGATCGCGCCGTCGGGCGACATCGCCACCAATGCCGCCTGGCCGGCTTCCGCCTTCTGCCCTTCGCGGTCGAGCACGTCGGTCACGGCCTTCTCCGCCGCCTGCTGCTGGTTGAGGTCGAGGGTGGTCTGCACGATCAGGTCGTCGGTCGAGCGGCCCAGCAGGTCGTTGAGCTCGTCGAGCAGGTAGTCGGCGAAATAGCGGGCGCCGCGCGCCGGCTCGCGCCCGGCGGCAAGCTGGGCGGGCTGGGCCTGCGCCGCCTTGGCCTGTTCCTCGGTGATGTAGTCGGCAGAGGCCATGTTGGCCAGCACGGTGGCGGCGCGATTCTGCGCCGCGGTCAGGTTGGCGGTCGGCGACAGCTTGGAAGGCGCGCGCAACAGCCCGATCAGCATCGCCGACTCGGTCAGGTTCAGCTGCTTGGCGGGCTTGGCGAAATAACGCTGGGCGGCGGCCTCGACGCCATAGGCGCCGGCGCCGAAATAGACCCGGTTCAGGTAGAGCTCGAGGATCTCGTCCTTGGTGAACTTGTGCTCGAGCCACATCGACAGCAGCAGTTCCTGCACCTTGCGCTTCAGGGTGCGGTCGCCGGAGAGATAGACGTTCTTGGCCAATTGCTGGGTGATGGTCGACCCGCCCTGGACCAGCCGCCCGGACGTCAGGTTGACGTAGATGGCGCGGGCCAGGCCGATCAGGTCGAGGCCGAAGTGATGGTAGAAGCGGCGGTCCTCGGTCGCGATCAGGGCCTGGCGCACGGTCAGCGGAATCTGCTCGGCCGTCAGATGCTCGCCATAAAGGTCGCCATAAGTGGCGATCATGGCGCCGCCGCTGGACAACAGCGTCACCGACGGGCGGCGGTCGATATCGTGCAGGCCTGAGACGGGCGGCAGGTCGTAGGCGAAATAAGCGAGCACCAGGCCCAGCGCCACGCCGCCCCAGATCATCGCCACCGCGGCCCATTGCAAGGCCTTGCCCGCGAGGCCGCGCGGCCACAGCCGCAGCTTGGCTTTCGCCTTCGCCGGCTTTTTCGCCCTGGCCGCCTTCGGCCTGGCCTGCTTCGGCGGCTTCTCGTCGCCGCCGCCGGTCAACTCCGGCCGGTCCTTCGGATCGGCCCGCAGGCCGCGCCGTGCCCCTCGCTCCATCTCTTCCGCCATGTCATCGATCTGCGCGTCGAGAATGGCAAAAGCATGGCGGCAAACCGTTACTCAATCCTTCAGGCGGTGTTGCAGGAAGGCCATGACCTCGTCGATCGCCTTGGCCCGGGCCGCCGGATCGGTGCCGATATGCGCCCGGCCCGTGCCGTCGGCCGAATGGGCCAGGCCCTCGCGGATCCGGATCTTCATGTCGGGGGCGTCGAAATCGTGATAGGCGCCCGGGTAAAGGGTGATGGCGATTGGATCGCCCGCGGCCTGGCGGCGCCTGGCCAGGGCTTCGCACGGGGCGGCCGGGGTCCAGTCGTCGGCGGCGCCCATCTCGATCTGCAGGGGAATGCGGGCCCGCCATCTGGAATTCTCGTTGAAGCCGCGGCAACCGGGATAGAACGCCACAGCGGCGCGAAAGTTGCCACCGGGCAGACGCGCCGCATTGCCGGTGCCGTCGTTGACCAGCCCCAGCACGGTCTGCGCCCCCGCCGACCAGCCGAAGGCGGCGACGCGGTCACCCTGGACAGGGGCCTGGCCGCGCAGGAACGCCAGGGCGCCGAGGGCATCGTCGATCCGCACGCCCGGGGCCAGGCGCGCGGCACCCTTGCCGCAGGTCGACTTGATCCCGCGCGGCCCGAAGGAATCGACGGCCAGCGCGACGTAACCCGCCGCGGCCAGCCGTTCGGACCAGTCGAGGATGCGGCTGTTGACCTTGCCCGACGGCGTCGTCGGCCCGCCGCAGCCATGCAGCAGCACCACCGCCGGATGCGGCCCGGGCGTTGCGGGTTGCCACAGCCAACCCTCGATCCGTGTCGCCGGCTGGTCATGCGAGGCGAAGGCGACCTTGTCCTGGGCCATGGCCGGCATGGCCGGCAAACCGGTCAGCATCACCGCCATCAGCGCCATCCCGCGATTGGACAAACGCATCAATTGAGACCTTACAAGCTTTGAAGTCATTGACAGTTTTTCGGTATCGCCGTCACATGCCCCGCCACGTGTCATCAACAGACTCCGTTCGCCCCAGGGTGCCATGCAGTCTTCTTCCCACACGGTGCACGCTGCCACGAGATCCGCCGATCGCCGCCGCCTGCTGGTGTCGTCGACTGCCGCGCTGAGCTTCGCGCTGATCCTGGCGGGATGCAACGTGGGGCCGAACTTCCTCTCGCCCAAGCCGCCCGAGGTCGCGCGTTTCACCACCGGCGTGATGCCCGACCAGACCGCGTCGTCGCCGGCGCCCACCGGCGATGCCCAGCGCTTCCTGAGCGGGGCCGACGTGCCGGCGCGCTGGTGGTCGGTATTCGGCTCGCCCGAGATCGACCGGCGCATTGCCATCGCGCTGGAACACAACCCTTCCGTCACCTCGGCCCAGGCGGCCCTGCGCCAGGCGCAGGAAAACCTGAATGCCGCGGCCGGCGGCCAGTTTCCGCAAGTCTCCGGCGCGCTGGGCGCGACCCGGCAGAAATCGTCGCTGGCCGGGATCGGCATCGAGAATTCGCAGGCGCCCAGCCCGATCTATACGCTCTACAACGCCTCGGTCAGCGTCTCCTACACCATCGATCTCTTCGGATCGATCCGCCGCCAGGTCGAGGCGCAGGCGGCATTGGCCGACGTGAGCCAAGCCGAGCTCGACGCGACCTACCAGACCCTGATCGCCAACGTCGTCACCGCCTCGATCCAGGAAGCGTCGCTGCGCGCCCAGATCGGGGCGACCCGCGACATCGTCACCGCCTTCGAACGCCAGCTGGAGCTGATCCAGGCCCAGCAGAACTTCGGCGCGCGCTCGATGGCCGACGTGCTGCAGGCGCGCTCGCAGCTCGCCGCCCAGCGCGCCCTGCTTCCGCCCCTGCAGCAGCGGCTGGAGCAGACGGGCAACCAGCTCGCGACCTATCTCGGCCGCCTGCCGGCCGAGGCCGATCTGGCGCCGGTCCAGCTCGACGGCCTGACCCTGCCGCCCGACATCCCGGTCTCGCTGCCGTCGACGGTGGTGGCCAACCGCCCCGACATCCGCGCCGCCGACGCCCAGCTGCATCAGGCAACCGCTCAGGTCGGCGTCGCCACCGCCAACCGCCTGCCCAACATCGTCCTGTCGGGTTCGCTCGGGAGCCAGGCGACGTCGATGAACGACATCTTCGGCGCGGGCAGCGGCATCTGGACCCTGGGGCTGAACCTGGCCCAGCCGATCTTCCAGGGCGGCACCCTGACGGCGCGCCAGCGCGCGGCCGAGGCGGCGCTGCAGAAGGCGGTGGCCGATTATCGCGTCACCGTGCTGACCGCCTTCCAGGACGTCGCCAACGCCCTGCGCGCCCTGGTGATCGATGCCGAGACCTTGCGGGCCCAGGCGGCCTACGAACTTGCTGCGGCCGACTCGCTGCGGCTGGTGCGCAGCCAGTACGATGCCGGGGCCATCAACATCCTGTCGGTACTGGATGCCGAGCGGCAGACGCTGCAGTCGCGCATCGCGCTGATCCAGGCGCGCGCCGCCCGGCTGCAGGATACCGCCGCGCTCTATGCCGCCCTCGGCGGCGGCTGGCAGGATGCGGCGGCGCTGGCGCCGCCGCTGCCGCCCCGGCGCGACCGTCCGTGGCTGGCCCAATGACCCCATCGTCTGCAGCGGAGTTTGAAGCATGATCAAGCGCTTGATCATCATGCTGATCGTGGTGGCCATCATCGGTGGCGCCATCGTCGGCTTCAACATGTTCCGCGCCAAGATGATCGGGCAGTTCCTGGCCAGCCGCACCGCGCCGCCCCAGACCGTGACGGCGGCCCAGGTGCAGCGCTCGGAATGGGTGCGGGAACTGGCCGCGATCGGCACGCTGCGCGCGGTGCGCGGCGTCGATCTTTCGTTCCAGGTCGGCGGGCTGGTCACCAAGGTCGAATTCACCTCCGGCCAGGAGGTGCAGGCCAACCAGGTGCTGGCCCGCCTCTACGATACCGACGAGGCGGCCAGGCTGCGCCAGCTCGAGGCCAACGTGAAGCTGGCCGAGATCAACCTGCGCCGCACGCGCCAGCAGCTGACCGTGCAGGCCGTCGCCCAGTCGCAGGCCGACAACGACCAGGCGACGCTGGACAGTGCCCGGGCCGCGCTCGACCAGCAGGCGGCCCTGTTGACCAAGCGCGTGCTGCGCGCGCCCTTTGCCGGTCGCCTGGGCATCTCGACCATCAATCCCGGCCAGTACGTCAACCCCGGCGACGTCATCGTCACCCTGCAGCAGCTCGATCCGATCCTCGTCGATTTCTTCCTGCCGCAGCAGGAGCTGGGCCGGCTGGCGGTCGGCCAGCCGATAAGCCTGACCGCCGATGCGTTCCCCGGCCAGAAGTTCGACGGCAAGATCACCGCGGTCAATCCGCGCATCGATGCCAATACCCGCAACGTCCAGGTCGAAGCGAGCGTGCCGAACCCGAAGTCGCAGCTGATGCCCGGCATGTATGTCGACCTGCGGCTCACCGTCGGCAAGCCGGAAGACCTGATGACGCTGCCGCAGACGGCCGTGTCCTACAATCCCTACGGCGACACGGTCTACCTGGTGATCGACGATGGCAAGGATGCCGAGGGCAAGCCCAGGCTGAAGGCGCGCCAGACCTTCGTCACGCTGGGCCCCCGCCGCGGCGATCAGGTCGCGGTGCTGAAGGGCCTCGATGCCGGGCAGACGGTGGTGACCTCGGGGCTGATGAAGCTGAAGAACGACACGCCGCTGGTGATCAACAATTCGATCCAGCCGCCGAACAACCCGAACCCGACGCCCCAGGAACAGTGAGGCGCCGGCGATGAACTTCACCGACATCTTCATCAAGCGCCCGGTGCTCGCGACCGTCGTCAGCCTGATGATCCTGGTGCTGGGCCTGCGGGCGCTCGATTCGCTGTCGATCCGCCAGTATCCGAAGACCGAGAACGCGGTCGTCACCGTGACCACGACCTATTACGGCGCCGATGCCGAGACGGTGGCGGGTTTCATCACCCAGCCGCTGGAATCGGCGATCGCCCAGGCCGAGGGCATCGATTACCTCACCTCATCCTCGACCACCTCGGTCTCGCTGATCACCGCCACGCTGCGGTTGAACTACGATGCCAACAAGGCGCTGACCCAGATCAACACCCAGGTCAATTCGGTGCTGAACCAGCTGCCGCCGGAGGCGCAGCAGCCGACCTTGAAGGTACAGGTCGGCGAGACCACCGATTCGATGTATCTCGGCTTTTCCTCGACCGTCCTGCCGACCAATTCGATCACCGATTACCTGCTGCGCGTGGTCAAGCCCCAGCTCGACGCGCTCGATGGCGTCCAGACCGCCGAAATCCTCGGCGCCCGCCAGTTCGCGCTGCGCGCCTGGCTCGATCCGATGAAGATGGCGGCCTTCGGCGTTACGGCGTCCGACGTGTTCTCCGCGCTGGGCCGCAACAACTACCTCTCGGCCCTGGGGCGCACCAAGGGCACGATGGTCACCGTCAACCTGACGGCCGCGACCTCGCTGCATACCGTCGACGAATTCAAGACGCTGGTGGTGCGCGAGAACAAGGGGGTGCTGGTCCGGCTCGGCGATGTCGCGACCGTCTCGCTCGGCGCCGACGACTACGATTTCAACGTCGCCTTCAACGGCCAGCGTTCGGTCTTCGTCGGCATCAAGGTGGCGCCCGACGCCAACGTGCTGGAGGTGGTCGAGCGCGTGCGCCAGGCCTGGCCGCCGATCGTGGCGCAGATGCCGTCCGGCCTCGAGGGCAAGATCGTCTACGACGCCACCGAATTCATCAATGCCTCGATCGACGAGGTGGTCTCGACCCTGGTCGAGACGCTCGTCATCGTCACCGTTGTCATCTTCCTGTTCCTGGGCACCTTCCGGTCGGTGGCCATCCCGGTCATCGCCATGCCGCTGTCGCTGATCGGCACTTTCTTCATCATGCTGGTGCTGGGCTATTCGGTGAACCTCTTGACCCTGCTGGCCCTGGTGCTCGCCATCGGCCTGGTGGTCGACGATGCGATCATCGTGGTCGAGAATGTCGATCGCCACATCAAGGACGGCATGTCGCCGCTCGATGCCGCGCTGATCGCGGCGCGCGAGCTGGCCGGGCCGATCATCGCCATCTCGGTGGTGCTGGTCGCGGTCTACGTGCCGATCGGCTTCCAGGGCGGGCTGACCGGCGCCCTGTTCTCGGAATTCGCCTTCACGCTGGCGGGCGCGGTCGCCGTCTCGGCCGTCATCGCGCTGACCCTGTCGCCGATGATGTGCGCCAAGTTCCTGTCGGCCAGCCACGGCGACAGCCGTCTCGTGCGCATCATCGACCGCGTGTTCGATCGCGTGCGCGAACGCTATCGCCGCATGCTTGCCGGCGCGTTGCGCACCTGGCCGGTCCTGGTGGTGTTCGGCCTGCTGGTCCTGTTCGGCAACGCCTATCTGTTCATCAACTCGTCGCAGGAACTGGCGCCGGAAGAAGACCAGGGCATCGTGCTGGCCCAGACGCAGGGCGCGCCCGACGCGACGATCGAACAGATGGCGGTCTATTCCGACCAGGTCTTCCAGATCGCCAAGGCGATGCCGGAATACGAGGCGCTGTTCCAGCTCGACGGCCAGCCGACGCTCAATTCCGGCATATCGGGCGTGCTGCTCAAACCCTGGGCGGACCGCAAGAAAAGCGCCAAGGCGCTACAGCAGGAATTGCAGGCAAAGTTCGACACCGTCGCCGGCGCCCGCATCGCCGCCTTCCAGTTCCCGGCGCTGCCCGGTGCGCAGGGCCTGCCGATCCAGTTCGTCATCACCACCACCGAACCGTTCCGCAACCTCGACGAGGTGGCCAAGGCGATCGTCGCCAAGGCCAACCAGTCCGGCCGGTTCTTCTTCATCGATTCCGACCTGAAGATCGACAAGCCGCAGGCCCAGCTCGTCATCGATCGCGACAAGGTCGCCAGCCTCGGCCTGTCGCTGCAGGATGTCGGCTCGTCGCTGACCGCGGCCCTGGGCGGCGGCTACGTCAATTATTTCTCGATCTCGGGCCGGTCCTACAAGGTCATCCCGCAGGTGCTGCAGGTCGACCGGCTGAATCCGTCGCAGCTTGAGGGCTATTACATCCGCACGGCGAAGGGCGACCTGGTCCAGGCCTCGACGGTCGCGCATATCGAACGCTCGGTGGTGCCGGAATCGATCAACCGCTTCCAGCAGCTTAATTCCGCCACCATCACCGGCGTCGCGGTGCCGGGCCTCACGCTCGGCCAGGCGCTCGACTACCTGAAGGGCGTGGCGGCCGAGGAGATGCCCGGTGGCTATGCCGTCGACTACGGCGGGCAGTCGCGCCAGTACGTGCAGGAAACCGGCGGCTTCCTCGTCACGCTGACCTTTGCCATCATCATCGTGTTCCTGACGCTGGCTGCCCAGTTTGAAAGCTTCCGCGACCCGATCGTCGTGCTGGCCTCGGTGCCGATGGCGGTGTTCGGCGCGCTGCTCTGCACCAATGTCGGGCTGGCCACCGTCAACATCTATACCCAGGTCGGGCTGGTCACCCTGGTCGGGCTGATCTCCAAGCACGGTATCCTGATCGTGCAGTTCGCCAACGACCTGCAGCGCCAGGGCATGTCGAAGATGGAGGCGATCGTCGAGGCTTCCGCCGTCCGCTTGCGGCCGATCCTGATGACCACGGCGGCCATGATTCTCGGCGTCGTGCCGCTGGTGCTGGCCTCGGGTGCCGGCGCCACGGGCCGCAACCACATGGGCCTGATGATCTTCGCCGGCATCGGCATCGGCACGATCTTCACGCTGTTCGTGGTGCCGGCGATGTACCTGATGCTGGCTGCCCGCCATACCGGCGCCAGGCGCCAGTCCAAGGTGGTCGTGCATCGGCCCGAGGCGGGCAGCCCCGCCGAATAGTCAAGCCCCAAGCCCTGCCTTCGTCTGGCCGAGGATTTCATCGGAAAGATCCCGATCGTCGACGAGGCGGGCCAGGGTTACCGCCCCCAGCATCGCCGACCAGGCGGTTATCGCCGCCCGGCGCCGTTCGGCCGCATTGCGACCCGGCGCCGTCCTGGCCAGCCGGTCGATCTGCCGCCGCACCGCCGTCGTCAGCGTGTGGCGCATCTCCGGCCCCCCGCGCGCGGCTTCCGAGCCCAACGCGGCGAAGACGCAGCCGCCGCCGTGATCGTCACGATGCGCCGGCGCCAGATAGTCGGCGAGATACCCGGCCAGGGTTACGTCCTCGGCCGGCGGCAGCGCATGGGCGCAGGCCTGCGCCACCAGTTCTTCCTTCGACTTGAAGTGGCCGTAGAACGCGCCGTGGGTCAGACCCGCGGCACCCATGATCCCGGCCACCGTGACGCCGTCGATGCCACGCTCGCGGAACAGTCGCGCGGCGGCATCGAGGATCAGGCGGCGGTTCTCGGCGACCTGTTCGCGGCTGACTTTCATCCCGTGCCTCTTGACTCATTAAATTATGAATATCATATATAGGTAATCCTGACGTACATCATGAATAGGATCGCTGCCATGTCCACCCCGCGTCCCATTGCCCTCGTCACCGGCGCCTCGACCGGTATCGGTGCCGTCTATGCCGACCGCCTGGCCCGGCGCGGCTACGACCTCGTCCTCGTGGCCCGCGACGAGGCGCGGCTGGCCGCACTCGCCGCGCGGCTGGGGCCTGAGGCCGGTGCCGCGGTCGAGGTGCTCCGCGCCGACCTGACCGATCCGGGCGATATCGCCCGGGTCGAGGCGCGGCTGCGCGAGGATGCGCGCATCGGCCTCCTGGTCAACAATGCCGGCGCGGCGCTGCCTGGTGGTTTCGGCGCCGCCGACCCCGATGCCTTCGATCGCCTGATCCGGCTGAACGTAACGGCGGCGACGCGGCTGGTCGGCGCGGTGCTGCCGCGCTTCACCGCCGCCGGGGCAGGGGCGATCGTCAACGTCGCTTCGGTAGTGGCGCTGGCCCCGGAAATCCCGCTCGGCATCTACGGCGCGACCAAGGCGTACATGCTGGCCCTGTCGCAATCGCTGCAGGCCGAGGTCGGGCCCAAGGGCGTCTACGTCCAGGCCGTGCTGCCCGGGGCGACGCGCACCGAAATCTGGGAACATGCGGGCCATCCGGTCGAGACGCTCGCCGCGGTGATGGAGGTCGACGACCTGGTCGATGCCGCGCTGGTCGGCTTCGACCGGCGCGAGGCGGTGACCATCCCGCCGCTGCCCGACGAGGCGCAGTGGACGGCATTCAACGGCGCGCGGCTGGCGATGCTGCCGAACTTTTCCCAGTCGCGGTCGGCCGCGCGCTAGCGCGACTAGAGCGTCCGCCCGGTCAGCGTCGTGCGCTCCGATATCTCGATGAAATTGCCGTCGGGGTCGCGCACGAAGCTGTAGCGGACGACATCGCCGAGGATCCGCGGCGGCGCGCCTTCGGTACCGCCGCGGGCCAGCACCTGCGCATGCGCCGCGACCGCGTCGAACACTTGCACGGTGATGTAGCGGAAACCCGGCGCCCGCCAGTCGGGCGAGGGCTCGACCTTGCCCGGAGTCAGGATCAGCCGGGTGGTGCCGCAGACCAGGCCGGTAAAACCCATCGCGTCTTCATAGAAGCGGCGCGATGCCTCGACGTCGTTCACCACAAGCTCGATGGCGATGCCGGTGATGTCGCCCGGCGGCACCAGCCGCACCGCGTTGCCGTCCGGATCCACCAGATCCCGCGGCGGACCTTGGTCAGCGATCCACAGCCGCCGGAACCCGGATGGCGCTGCCGGCGCCAACGGGTCGCGGGCATGGTTCACCTTCAGGATCGAGCCGTGCAGGTGGTGGCGATGCTGCTGCATGCCGCCGCCCAGCTTGCCCATGTGGTCGTAGGGCAGCCCGATCTCGTTCTGCCAGAAGGCGAGCTGTTCGTCGCGCCGGTTGGTGTTGAGGCCGAGATCGAGGGCCGGCTTGGCCAGTTTCATCGGGGGAACTTCTTCCTCAGCCGCACCACGGCGTTGTCGAGGGCCGAGAGGAAGGCCGAGCGGTCGGTCGCCTTCATTGCCCGGGGGCCGCCGCCGGTTATGACGCCGGTGTCGCGCAGATGGGTCATCAGGTCGCGGCTGGCGAGTGTCATGCCGATCGATTCGGTCGTGAAGCGCTTGCCGCCGGGGCTGAGCACGTCCGCGCCCGCCTTGACGCAACGGCTGGCCAGCGGGATGTCGGCGGTGATCACGATGTCGTGGGGCCCGGCGCGCTCGGCGATCCAGTCGTCGGCGACATCGGGCCCTTCGGCCACCAGCACCCGTTCGATCAGCGGGTCGGCCGGCACGGCCAACCCGCCATTCGCCACCACCTTGACGGCGAGGCCGTAGCGGCCCGCGACCCGGTAGACTTCATCCTTCACCGGGCAGGCATCGGCATCGACGTAGATGATGGTCGCCTGCGTCATCCGGCGACTTTGCGCACCGTGAAGGCGTCCGAAGCGGCCGCGGTGATCGCCTCGAACGCGGCGATGCCGTGCACCATCTCGGGCACGGTGATCGGGAACGGCGCGGTGCCGGCCACCGCGACGGCGAAGGCTTCGAGCTCGGCGCGTTCGGCATCGAAGGCGGGGAATTCGGTGATGCGCACCGGCTCGCCCAGCGCGGCATGCACCAGGCGCCGTTCCTGGTCCATCGTCGCCCAGCCGTTCGAGCCGTAGACGTCCAGCCGCCAGATCGGGCTGGTCGCGACCAGGGTGGTCAGCACGCCCTGCGCGCCGTCGGCGAACTCGATCATCGCCGTCGTCGTGTCGTCGACGTCGACCGGCATGACCCGGCGGGTCGAGCGCACGCGCACCTCGGCAAAGCGCAGGCCCAGCCCGATCATCGCGTCGACCAGGTGGATGCCCAGGCCGGTCATGCCGCCGGCCGGGCTTTCCGCCCGGGTGGCGCGCCACATGCCGTCCTTCCAGTTCGCCCGGGCATTGGCCGAATAATTGCCCGAGACATGCAGCACGGTGCCCAGCGCGCCCGTGGTCACCAGCCGCTGCAGCTCGCGATAGGCCGGCATGAAGCGGCGGTTGTGGCCCAGCGCGACCACGACCTTGTCGCAGGCCCTGGTGGCGGCCAGCGCATCGGCATGGGTCAGGGTCATCGGCTTCTCGACGAAGACCGGGCGGCCGGTGGCGGCCACTACCGCCATCTGGGCGGCATGCTGGCTGTGCGGCGTCGCCAGCACCACGCCCTCGACCTCGTTGTCGGCCAGCAGGCCGGCGAGGTCGTCATGCAGCCGGATGCCCTGCTGGCGGGCGTAATCCTCGGCCTTGGCCCGCGTGCCGGTGGTGCCGGCGACGAAGCGGACCTTGTCCGAACGGCCCTGCACCGAATCGACCAGCACCCGCCCCCAGCGGCCCAGACCGGCAATCCCCAATTTCAACATCTCGAACGTTCCGTTTGTGGCACTCTGATCGCCGGAACTATAGGGGGTATTGCCCGATATGCCGCTAGTTCTTCGCTGTCTCCTGTTGATTTCCCTCAGTCTTTTCGGCCTTTCCGCCCGGGCCGAGGACCGCGCGCCGGTCGATCTCGCCCTGGTGCTGGCCGCCGACTGCTCCGGCTCGGTCACCGCGCACGGCTACCGGCTGCAACAGCAGGGTTACGCCGATGCCTTCCGCGATCCCAAGGTGGTCAAGGCGATCCTGTCGGGCCTGCATGGCGGCATCGCCGTCACCTATTTCCAGTGGTCGGGCCCGGCCCTGCAGAACCAGATGGTGACCTGGACGGTCCTGCGCAGCCAGGCCGATATCCTGGCCTTCGCCGATCTGCTGGCCAAGGCGCCGCGCACGATCTACGGCGGCGGCACCTCGGTCAGCGGCGCGATCGATTTCGGCAAGCATCTGCTGGGCCAGGTGCCGGTCGAGGCGATGCGGCTGGTGATCGACGTGTCGGGCGACGGGCGCACCAACAACGGCCGGCCGGCCGCGCCGGCGCGCGACGAGGCGGTGGCGGCCGGCATCACCATCAACGGCCTGCCGATCCTGAACCAGGAACCCGACATCGACCGCTATTACCAGGACGAGGTGATCGGCGGCCCCGGCGCCTTCATGATCCCGGCCCGCGACTTCGAGGCGTTCGGCGAGGCGATCCGGCAGAAGCTGATCCTGGAAATCGCCGCGCTGAAGTGACAGACTCCGGCGCATGACCGACAAGATTCCCGCCGCCCTGCGCGGCCGCGAGGCCGAGCTGGTCGCGATTCGCCGCGACCTGCATCGCCACCCCGAAACCGCCTTCGAGGAACGCCGTACCGCCGACGTGGTGGCCGAGCGGCTGACCGCCTGGGGCATCCCGATCGACCGTGGCCTCGCCCGCACCGGCGTGGTCGGCACGCTGGTCGGCAACCGGCCGGGCCAGCGCGCCATAGCCTTGCGTGCCGACATGGATGCGCTGAACCTGCAGGAAAAGAACGAGTTCGACTATCGCTCGGTCCATGACGGCAAGATGCATGCCTGCGGCCATGACGGGCATACCGCGATGCTGCTCGGCGCCGCGCAGTACCTGGCTGCCCATCGCGACTTCGCCGGCACCGTGCATTTCATCTTCCAGCCGGCCGAGGAAGGCGAGGGCGGGGCGCGGGTGATGATGGAGGAAGGGCTGTTCGACCGCTTCCCCTGCGACGCGGTCTACGGCATGCACAACATGCCTGGAATTCCGGCCGGCACCTTCGCCATCCGCCCCGGCGCGATGATGGCGGCCTCCGATACCTGGACCGTCAGGTTCACCGGCACCGGCGGCCATGGCTCGGCGCCCGAGCGCGGCACCGACCCGACCGTGCCGATGGCGAACTTCATCACCGCGATGCAGACCATCGTCGCCCGCAACGTCACGCCGTTCGAGGCCGCGGTGCTGTCGGTCGGCCATATCCACGGCGGGGCCTGGGGTTCGCCCAACGTCATCCCGTCCGAGGTGGTGGTGCGCGGCACCGCGCGCAGCTATACGCCGGCCACCCGCGACCTGCTTGAGCGCAGGCTGGGCGAACTGGCCCAGGGCATCGCCACCGCCCATGGCTGCGGCGCCGACTTTCACTACCTGCGCCGCTATCCGCCGCTGATCAACGCCGCCGACCAGACCGCGATCGCGCTGGCCGCCGCCGCGGCGACGGTGGGCGACGGGCTCGTCAACGGCGACACGCCGAAGCTGGCCGGCGCCGAGGATTTCGCCTTCATGCTGGAAAAGAAGCCCGGCGCCTACATCCTGCTCGGCAATGGCGGCGACGGCTCGGCCGGCGGCTGCCACTACGTCCACACGCCGCATTACGACTTCAACGATACGGTGCTGACGACGGGCTCGGCCTACTGGGTCAACCTCGTGGCGCAGGAGCTGGGTTCGGCCGCCTGACCGAGGAATAACCCGCGCGCCTCGCGCACTTCCTGGGCGATGAAATCAGATGTCGCCCGGATCTGCGCGAGATCGTGCAGGTCGGCATGGGTGATCAGCCAGAAGCTGCGGGTCAGCCGCACCGTCTCGGCCAGCACCGGGCGCAGGTCGGCGCGGCCGGCCGCCATGAAGCAGGGCAGTACGCAGAGCCCGGCGCCCGACGCGGTCGCGGCGAGCTGGGCCAGCAGGTTCGACGAGCGCAAGGTGGCCTTCAGCCCCTTGGCGATCAGCGGCAGGTAGTCGAGCTCGGGCGTGAAGATGTAGTCGTCGACATAACCGATCAGGCGATGGCCGTGCAGGTCGTCGACACCGGCGATCGGCGGATGCCGGTCGAGGTAATCGGGCGCGGCATAGAGCTGCAGGTGATAGTCGGTCAGCTTGCGGACGTAGAGCCGCCCCTCGGTCGGGCGGCTCAGCCCGATGGCGATGTCGGCCTCGCGTTTCGACAGGCTGAACACCCGCGGCAGCGCGGCCAGCTCCAGCTGCAGCTCGGGGTGGGCCGAGGCCAGCCGGCCCAGCCGCGGCGCCAGGAAATGGCCGCCGAACCCTTCCGGCGCGCCGATGCGCACCGTGCCGGCGATGCGCGCCTCGCCGCCGGCGGCGCGGGCGGCGCCAAGGGCTGCGCGCTCGATGGTCTCGGCCGTCGGGATCAGCCGCTGGCCTGCGGGGGTCAAGAGGTAGCCCTGCGGCCGCCGTTCGAACAGCCGGGCGCCCACCGCCTGTTCCAGCGCCGCGATCCGCCGCCCCACCGTCGAATGGTCCTGGCCCAGCCGCCGCGCCGCCTCGGTCAGCCGGCCGGCGCGCACCACGGCCAGGAAATAGCGCAGATCGTTCCAGTCCAGCTCGCGCACAGGCCGTCTCCCACATCGGTCGTGCAGAATTTCGCATACCCAGCGGGATTACAAGCTGTCAATTGTGCAGAAATATCCAGACACCCAAGGGCGGAAACCATGACCAGGCAGATCCATCACATCATCGGCGGCAAGGCGGTTGCCGGCAACTCCGACCGCTCCGGTCCGGTCTACAACCCGTCGACGGGCGAGGAACAGGCGCGCGTGCCGCTGGCCACCAAGGCGGAGGTCGAGGCCGCGATCGCCGATGCTCAAGGAGCCTTCCCGGGCTGGGCGGCGCAGTCGCCGATGGTGCGCGCCCGCGTCATGTTCAAGTTCAAGGAACTGATCGAGAAGCACATGGACGAGCTGG
>JAEYTW010000447.1 GCA_023433835.1 Pseudomonadota bacterium
GCGATGCCCGTGCCCTGGATCCCGGCTTTCGCCGGGATGACGATGGCATTTGGGGTGAGCATCGCCCACGCCCAGGATCGCTGGCCCGAGCGGCTCTACGACCCGCAGAAGGCCGACGGCGACCTGATCCTGCCGATGCCCTGCGGCGGCGCCATGACCTTCCGCCGCGTCGACCTGCCGGCCGACGGCGCGCTGGGCGACCGGCGCGTGCAGCTGGGCGGCGCCGACGACCGGGTCGCCTATGCCGAGAATACCCGCACCGACTACGTCGCCGGCGGTTTCACCGACCCCAAGGCCAAGGGGGTGCGCTACTACTGGCTGGGCAAGTACGAAGTCACCAGAGGCCAGTACGATGCCTTCGCCGAGCCCTGCGCCAAGCCCGACGAGGAAGGCCGGCTGCCCAAGGTATCGGTGACCTGGGCCGAGGCGGTGGGCTTCGCCGCGCGCTACTCCGACTGGCTGGTGACCAAGGCGACCAAGGACCTGCCGGCCGAGGACGGCGCGCCGGCCTTCCTGCGGCTGCCGACCGAGGCCGAGTGGGAATATGCCGCCCGCGGCGGCGCGGCGGTGCCCGATTCCGTCTTCGTCGACCAGACCTTCCCCATGCCGGACGGCATGGCGCGCTACGTCTGGTACCAGGGCACGGAGTCGGCCAACAACGAGCTCAATGCGATCGGCCTGCTGAAGCCCAATCCGCTCGGCCTGCACGACATGCTGGGCAATGCCGGCGAATTCGTGCTCGACCCCTTCCGGCTGAACAAGCTGTCGCGGCTGCACGGCCAGGCCGGCGGCCAGACGGTGAAGGGCGGCGATTACCGCACGCCGGCCGCCAGCATCCGCAGCGCCGCCCGCGAGGAGTTCCTTCCCGTCGACAAGAAGGGCGAGCGGCGCTCGCCCACCACCGGCTTTCGGCTCGCGCTGGTCTCGCCGAGCCTGCCCAGCACGGCGCGGCTCAACCAGATCAAGGCGGACTGGGCCGCCTTGCCCACCACCGGCGCGGCGCCGCAGGACGATCCGGTCAAGGAAGCCGAGGCGCTGGCCCAGTCGGTCGACGATCCCGCGGTCAAGAAACGGATCGCGGCCCTGTCGACGGTGATCAAGACGTCGATCCAGACCCGCAACGAGCAGCGCGACCGTGCCGCGGTCAACGCGCTGCGCGTCGGCGCCTATGTCGCCGACAAGCTGTCGGCCGACAAGCGGGTGATCGCGGCGCAGGAAGCAGCCCTTGCCGCGCTCGGCTCGGCCTCGGCCGAGACCCGCCGCCAGGTGGAGGATCGCCTGACCCAGAACCGCCGGGCGCTCGACGACAATCTCAGCTACTATGTCGACGTCGTGCTGGCGATCGCCTCCGACTATCCCGCCGGCGTCGTTTCGGGCCAGGCCGAGGTGCTGAAGCGCGACCTGGAGGCCCGCAAGGTCGAGGTGCTGGCCCGCCAGGTCGATCCGCTGGTCAAGCGGGTCGAGCAGGTGCGGGGCGGCCGGCCCCTTGACCGCGAGACGGTCCTGAAAGAGATTCGCTGACCAGTTGCTTGGAGATGTGGGGACGACAACCATGACCGCAAGATCGTTTCGACGCAGCGCGACGGCCTTCGTGGTCGCGACCTCGCTGGCCCTGGCCGGCTGCCAGACCACCGGCACCGGCACGCGCGACGGCGCCGCGATGGGCACCCAGGCCGCGAACCTGACCCCGGCCGAGCTGCAGCTGCGCGACGAGGCGAACAAGTTCAACGAGACGGTCGCGGGCGGCGTCGTCACCGGGCTGATCATCGGCGGTCTGCTGGGTGCGCTGGCCGGTTCGGCCTCCGGCAACAACCGCAGCTCGGTGCTGAGCGGCGCGCTGATCGGGGCGGCGGCGGGCGGCATCCTCGGCGGCGTCGACGGCTACATGACGGCCAAGGCGCAGGAGAATGCCAACAACAAGGTGCGCATGCTGAATGCGATGGCCGACGACGTGCGCAAGGACAACGAGACGCTGCGGCGCCAGGTCGCGACCGCCGAGCAGGTACTGGCCGATTCCAAGGTCCAGCTCGACCAGATCAAGCAGGATGTCGCGACGAAGAAGATGACCGTCGACCAGGCGAACGCCGAACGCGTCAAGATCGAGGAGAACCGCGCGCTGCTGCAGACCCTGGTCAACAACGGCAACAAGAAGCTCGCCAATTATCGCGACGCCGCCAAGAAGATGCGCGCCCAGGGCGGCAACACCAACCAGATGGATGCCCAGATCGCCCAGCTGGAAGGCGAGGTCGCGAAGATGGAGCAGAGCGTCAAGGGCCTGAATTCCGCGCTGGAGGTGACCCGTGTCGGCTAGGATTCTGTTCGTGGCAAGCCTCGGGCTGATGCTTGGCGGCTGCAACGCCTATCTCGACGCCAAGTCCGACATGATGTCGGGCGGGCCGCAGAACCGTGTCGCCGCCGCCCAGTCGAACTACAACGCGGCCAAGCAGGACAACCAGAACCTGCAGGACCAGTTGCTGGCGACCAACCGCGATATCGAGCGCAACGAGAAGCGCATCGCCACGGCCAGGGACGAGCTGGCCAAGACCAATACCGCGCTGACCGCGGCGCTGAACCAGAAGAAGCTGAGCGCGCAGTCCTACGACAAGCTGAAGCGGGAATCGGATGCGATCAACCGCGAACTGTCGACCCTGAACCTGCAGATGCAGGCGGACCGCGACGACCCGACCAAGACGGCCGACGTCGCGGCCAAGGAACAGAAGCTGCGCGACCTGGAAAAACGCAAGGCCGACCTCGACAAGGCGATCCGCCTGTCGCTGGGCGGGACGTCGTAACGCCACGCCAGCTGAAGCGCCCCTTGCCCTGAATCCCGGTCTTCGCCGGGAAGACGGCACGGTGGTGGTGTTCTGCCATCGTCGCCCCGGACTTGATCCGGGGCCCAGGGAGAGCGACGCGAAACTTGCGACGACAATGTAATTCTGCCGAGGTCGCTACAGCCCCGCCCGCGCCCGCTTCATCGCCTGGGCCAGGACATCGGCGTCGCCGATATGATTGGCCAAGAGCAGGATCAGCCGGGCGTTGACCGCCGCGCTCTGTTCGGGCGACAGGTCGCGATGCATTTCGATCAGCGCTTCGTAGAAGTCGTCGGGCGCGGCCAGGTTGGGTTCGGTATTGAGCGTCATGCCGCCCTCCCCATCGCGCGATCCACCGCCGCCTTGACCAGATCTGCATCGTGGCGCCGCCAGCGCGCGGCGACATGCTGGTCGGGGCGCAGCAGGTAGCAGGTGCCGGGCCGGGCGTCGTAGCGGCGGGCGAGCAGGCCGTCCGCATCGATGAGGTCGCGGCCGACGACGACGGCATCATCCGGCCCCTCGCCGAAGCAGAGCAGCGTGAAGTCGCGCCCGAGCCCTTCGAGGAACCAGCCATCCCGCCCGTCGCGCCGCACCGGCGCATCGGCGCAGACCGCGCCGGGGACCATCAGCCCGGCGAAGTCGTCGGTGTCGGGCGTGTTGAGCGCCGAGCCATGCAAGGTCGCCGGCACCGACAGCCGGCCCGAGTTGACCAGGCGCCGGGCGAAGCCGCAATCGCGGGCAAGGTCGAGCACGGCGTCGCGGAATATCAGGCTCGCCTGGCTTTTCGGGGTGATGAAGTCGGTCGAGCGGGTAGAATTCAGGATGTTCTCGTCGGCGGCATATTCGCGCTCGGCGCCGTAGGTCTCGATCAGCGTCTCGGGCGCCCGGCCCTCGAGCACCGCAGCAAGTTTCCAGGCGAGATTGTCGACGTCCTGCACGCCCGAATTGGCGCCGCGCGCCCCGAACGGCGAGACGCCGTGGGCGGCATCGCCGACGAAGACGACGCGGCCATGGCAAAAACGCTCCATGCGCTGGCAGGCGAAGGTATAGACGCTGCACCATTCCAGCTCGAACCGGGCATCCGGCCCGAGCAGCGCGCGGACGCGCGGCAGCACGCGTTCCGGCTGGCGCTCGGCCACCGGATCGGCGTCCCAGCCCAGCTGGAAATCGATGCGCCAGACATTGTCGGGCTGGCGATGCAGCAACACCGACTGGTTGCGGTGGAACGGCGGGTCGAACCAGAACCAGCGCTCGCTGGGAAAGTCGGCGGTCATCCGCACGTCGGCGATCAGGAAGCGGTCCCGGAAGATCCGTCCCCTGGCCTCCAGCCCCATCATCGCGCGCAGCGGGCTGCGCGAGCCGTCGGCGGCGATCACCCAGTCGGCCTCGATCTCGTAGGTGCCGTCGGGCGTTTCCACGGTAAGCCGCGCGCCATGGGCATCCGGTGCGATGCCGGTCACCTTGTTGCGCCAGCGGATGTCGATGCTGGGAAAATCTTCCGTCCGCTCCAGCAGATAGCCTTCGGCGTAGTATTGCTGCAGGTTGACGAAGGCCGGAAAGCCGTGGCCGGCCTCGGGCAGCAGGTCGAAATTATAGACCTCGTCCGCGCCGAAGAAGATGCGGCCGGTGTTCCAGCGCACGCCCTTGTCGGCCATGCGCCGGCCGCAGCCCAGGCGGTCCCATATTTCCAGCGCGCGCTTGGAAAAGCAGATCGCGCGCGAGCCGGTCGAGAGGCGATCGTCGTCGTCGAGCACCAGCACCGCGATGCCGCGCTGGGCCAGGTCGATCGCCATGGTCAGGCCGACCGGGCCGGGGGCGCCCCCCCCCCCCCCCCGGGGGGGGGGGGGGGGGCGGGGCGGG
>JAEYTW010000474.1 GCA_023433835.1 Pseudomonadota bacterium
CGTCAGCGCCGCCGGTGGTTCACCGGCCGTCGCCTGCGCCGGCGCCCGCCCCGGTCATGCACAGCCCGGCCCCTTCGCCTCCGCCGGTCCACCATGCGCCCCGGCCGCCGGCAGGCACGGTCGGCCAGCCCGGCCAGGATCCGTCGAGCCGCGGCAAGTGATCAGGCGGCGTAGGAGGCCCGCCCCTTCATCGCGGCATGCCAGCGGTGAAGATGGGCGAGGCCTTCGCCCGGCACCTGCTTGACCCAGGCGGCGAAGTCGACCGCCACCACGGCGGTGATGTCGGCCATGGTGATCGTTTCGCCGACCACGAAGTCGCGTGCCGCCAGGCGCTCGTTCAGCACGACGAAGAAATCGCCGATCCGCTCGCGCCCGCGTTCGGCGAGCGCCGGGATCTGCTCGAAGCCGCGGGGGCCCACCATGGCGCGTCCCTGGAAACCGCGCGCCGAATTGCGCAGCGCGTCGGCGATCGGCGCCAGCCCCTCGAACTCGATGCGCGCATTCCATTCGGCGACATGCGCCTTCTCGGCCGGGGTGCGGCCAAGCAGCGGCACGGCGGGGAACATTTCCTCAAGATAGCGGGCGATGCCGACGTTCTCGGTGATGACGTCGCCATCGTCGAGCTTCAGCACCGGCACCGTGCATTGCGGGCTCATCGCGCGGAACTCATCCGTCCGATGCTCGCCCTTCGCGAGGTCGACCTGCACCGTTTCGAGCGTAATGCCCTTCTCGGCAATGAACATGCGGGCGCGGCGCGGGCTCGGCGCCGTGCGGCAATCGTAAAGAATCATCCTGGGTTCCTCCGCTGATTCCGGAAGCGTAGGCGCAAGGTGACCGCTGCGGCAAGGATGCCGAGACCCAGGGCGAACGACAACCAGAGGACGGCGGCGACGCCGAAATGTTCGATGACCAGCGCATACGCCAGCGGCGCGATCGCCGACAGGAAGAAACTCGGCACCAGCAGGCGCCCGACGGTGGTGCCATAGCTGCGCGGATCGAACAGCATCAGCGGCAGCGTGCCGCGGGTAATGGTCAGGATGCCGTTGCCGGCGCCGTAGAGGAAGTTGAACAGGATCGCGGCGGCGAGCCATTGCCCCGAGAACAGCGCCGCCGCGAAACAGACCGGCAGCATCAGCGTGGCGATCAGGTTCAGGTCGAACGGATCGAACCGTCCGGCGGAGACCACCTCGCCCAGCCGGGCCAGCGACTGGCCGATGCCGCGCAGGCTCGCCACCCAGATCGCGGTGGCGGCGGCCAGCCCCAGCCCGGTCATGACCGTGATCATATGGGCCGACATGCCGGAATTGAGGAAACCGGCCAGCGTCACCGTGGCGACGAACAGGAAGGCCGCCAGCCGGCTGTGGCGGGCATTGCCGCCTTCCGTCCTCGTCTCCGCATCGACGGGCGGCTGCCAGCGGCCGGCCGGCAGCGCCAGCTGCATCGGAATGGTCAGGAGGGCGAAGCCGGCATAGGCCCAGACCGCGCCGCGCCAGCCGAATTGGTCGGCCAGGCCGTGGCCGATCGGCCAGAACACGGTCGAGGCCAGGCCGCCCAGCAGCGTGATCTGCGCGATCGGCTTGCGCGCCGCGGGACCGAGCAGCCGGGCCAGGGCGGCGAAGGCCGCATCGTAGAGCGACAGCCGCATGGCCAGGCCGAGACAGGCCCAGGCCGCGTAATGCAGGACGATGCCGTGGGCCAGCGCCAGACCGGCGCAGCCGAGCGCGGTGAGGATCGCGCCGGCGACCAGCACCGGCCGGCCGCCGACCCGGTCGATCAGCCGGCCCGCGGGGCCGGAGACCACGCCCATCACCATCAGGGCCAGCGAGAAGCCGCCATGCACGACCGACATGCTCTGGCCGAGATCGGCTGCCATCGCCTCGCCGAACACGCCGATCAGGTAATAGCTGATGCCCCAGCCGATCAGCTGGGCCGTGCCGAACCAGAAGACGCTGGTGCCGGAGATCAAGGTCAGATCTTGGCCTGCAGCCGCGCGGCGGTTCCCTCGATCGGCAGCTTGGAATCGCCGGCCCCCAGGTCGCGCTGCATCAGCACGCTGTCGATCCAGCGACCGAACTTGAAGCCGATCGAGCGCAGCGTGCCGGTGTGGCGAAACCCAAACGCACGGTGCAGCGCGATCGAGGCGGCATTGTCGCTGTCGCCGATGACGGCGATCATCTGGCGCCAGGGCCCCGCTTCGCAGCGGGCGATCAGGGTCGACATCAGCCGGGTGCCGATGCCGCGGCCGGCCAGGCCCTCGGCGACATAGATCGAGTCCTCGATCGAGAAGCGATAGGCCGAGCGCGCGCGATAGGCCGAGGCATAGGCATAACCCAGCACGCGGCCCTCGGCCTCGGCCACCAGATAGGGCAGGCCCTGGCCCAGCACCCCGGCGCGGCGCTGGATCAGCTCGGCGGTGTCGGGCACCGCCTCCTCGAAGCTCGCGGTGCCGAAGCGCACATGCTGGGCATAGATCTGCTGGATGGCGCCCATGTCGGGGTCGGCGGCGTCGCGGACGAGGATTTCAGGCACGGCACATCACTCCAAGGGCTGTCTGTCCGGGCCAACTTGCATCATCGCCTCGCATAAGGGAAATTTCTGATCATTATGCGTTGGATAAGGAATTCTTTGGCATGCGCAGCCTGAACCTCGATCATGTCCGCGCCTTCGCCGACGTCATCGAACAGGGGTCGTTCTCGGCCGCGGCCGAGCGGCTGAACCTCACCCAGCCGGCGATCAGCCAGCAGGTGCGCCAGCTGGAACAGCGGCTGGGCGTGCGGCTGATCGACCGGGTCGGGCGCCGGGCGACGCCGACCGCGGCGGGATCGGCGCTGCTCGACCATCATCGCCGCATCGACGAGGCGGTGGGCGCGGCGCTCGATGCGATGGCCGAGCATGCGGCCGGCACCATCGGCCGCGTCCGGCTCGGGTCCGGCGCCACGGCCTGCACCTATCTGCTGCCGCCGCTGCTGCGCGAACTGCGCGCGCGCTTTCCCGCGCTGGAGATCGTCGTACGCACGGGCAACACCGCCGATATCCTGCGCGCGGTCGAGGAAAACGTGCTCGATGTCGGCTTCGTCACCCTGCCCGTCGTGGGCCGGATGTTTGCGGTGACGCCGGTGCTGTCGGAAGAGTTCGTCGCCATCACCTCGGCGGCCGGGCCGGATCTCGCCGCGCGCCCCACGCCGGCCGCGATGGCCGCCCTGCCCATCGTGCTCTACGAACCCGGCGCCAATACCCGGCGGGTGATCGACGACTGGTTCCTGCAGGGCGGGCTGGCGCCCAAGCCGGTGATGGAGCTGGGCTCGGTCGAGGCGATCAAGGGCCTGGTCGGAGCCGGCCTCGGATGCTCGATCCTGCCGCGCATGGCGGTCGAGGGCGAGGGGCAGCGCGGCCAGCTCACCGTGCGCTCGCTGCGCCCGCGGCTGCATCGCCAGCTGGCGCTGGTATTGCGGCGCGACAAGCCGCTGACGCGGGCCTTGCGCGACGTCGTGGCGACGATCAGGGCCGCCGGCCGCTCAGGTCTCCGCCCATGAGCGGAGGAGATTGGCGTAGGACTTGGCGATCAGCTCGAAGGCGGTGGAGCGACCCTCGCGCGTGAACAGGTCGCGGCGGGCCTGGTCGAGGTCGAACAGGATGGCGCGCTGCTCGGCCGAGCGCACCAAGCTTTGTACCCAGGTGACGGCGACGCGGCGCTCGCCGCGGGTCACGGGCGCCACGCGATGCAGGAACGTCGACGGATAGAGCACGGCCGCGCCGGCATCGAGCTTGATGGTCTGCTCGCCCGCCGGGCTGTCCAGCACCAGCTCGCCGCCGTCATAGGCATCCGTCTTCGACAGGAATACCGTCACCGACAGGTCGGTGCGCAATTGTTCGATACCCCGGCCCATCAGCGCGTCGTCGACATGCAGGCCGTATTCTTCGCCGGGTTCGTAGCGGGCAAACATCGGGTCGCGCATCCGGCGGGCCAGGCTCGCCGAACGGAAAATCTGGTGCGCCTCGAGGCCGGCGCGCACCATCGCCGCGGCCTCCGCGGTGGCCGCCCCCTTCCGCAGCTGGCGGTTCTTCTTGACCTCGCGCGCCGCCCAGCCGGCGGTGCGCGTGCCGTCGGCCCAGTCGCCCCGGGCGGTCAGGCGCAGGATCTCGGCGACCGCCTCGGCAGTCAGGACATCGGCCAGGCAGAGGATCATGGCGACCTCGAAACGATGCGAATGGCAATCTGGCTATTGCACTTCATTCGCGTGCGCAATAGCCTTGCGAACGATATTGGTTCTCATAATCCTCCCGGGCGGGAAAAAAACCCATGAGCATGTCACGCAAACTGTGGGCGAGCGTCGGTTTCGCCGTCGTCGCCACCCTGCCGGCCGCCGGTATCGCGGCGGCCGCGGGCGACGATGCCACGCCGGCGCTGCACAGGCACGCCGCACCGCCTGCGACCGATGGTCGCTTCCTGATGGCCGCGGGCGAGAGCGGCGAAGGCGGCGAGGCGGGCGAGGCCGGCGAGGAGGATGCCTTCGAGCAGTTGGGCGCCGACGTGGCGCTGCAGGGCCGGCTGCTGCTGGTGCGCGGCCATGTCCGCGTCGGGCGCGAGCTGGTCGCTCTGGGCAAGTACGACGACGCGATGCCGCATTTCCACCACCCGATCGAGGAAATCTACACCAAGATCCAGGCGCCGCTGACGTTGCGCGGCGTCACCGGCTTCAAGGCAAGCCTCGATGCCGCCTCCAAGGCGGTGATGGACAAGGCGCCGAAGGCGCAGGCGGAAGCGGCCATCGCCCGGGTCGACAAGGCGGTCGCCGCCGCCTCGGCCAAGATTCCGCCGAAGACCGCGAACCAGCCTTCGTTCGTGTTCGCGGTGGTCGCCGGCCTGCTGCAATCGGCCGCGGGCGAATATGCCGAGGCGGTGAAGGACGGCAAATTCGCAGCCGTCGTCGAATACCAGGACGGCCGCGGCTTCCTCATGGAGGCGCGCGACTACTTCAAGGCGCATCAGGCGATCCTGAAGAAGAAGGATGCCGAGGGCAGCCAGCGCCTGGCCGAGCTGCTGACCCAGATGGCGCCGATCTGGCCCGAGGTAATGCCGCCGGCGGCGCCGGTGATGGGGCCGGGCGAAGTCCAGGCGCTGGCCTCGCGCGCCGAATTGCTCAAGCGTCGTTTCGATTGATTTGAAGGCGGCGTGCCGTGATGCAGTCTTCGTCCTGGCGCGCCGTCGCCGGTTTCCTGATCGGCTTCGGATCGCTCGCCTTGCCGATGCTGGCCCCGGCCCAGACGGCCGATGATGCCGATCCCCGCCTTGCCTTCCGCCGGCCCGCCGAGATTCCGGTGCCGGCGGACAATCCCTACACCCCGGCCAAGGCGCTGCTGGGCGAAAGGCTGTTCCACGACATCAGGCTTTCCGGCGACAACAGCCGATCCTGCGCCACCTGCCATATCCCGGCCGAGGCCTGGCAGGACGGGTTGAAGACCGGCATGGGCATCCACGGCGACCCGCTGCCGCGGCGCACGCCGAGCCTGGCCGATGCCGCCTTCGCCAAGGTGCAGTTCTGGGACGGCCGCGCCCCCACGCTGGAGGCCCAGGCCTTCGGGCCGATCGAGAACCCGAACGAGATGAACATGCCGCGGGCCGGGCTGGTCGAGAAGCTGCGGGCCTCGCGGCCGCTGGTCGCCGAATTCGCCAAGGTCTTCCCCGACCGGCCGCAGATCACGGACGAAACCGTCGCCGCCGCGCTGGCGACCTTCGAGCGCACGTTGCGCTCGGGCGAAAGCCCGTTCGACCGCTTCGTCGCCGGTGACGATCAGGCGATCGGGCCGGCGGCCCGCCGCGGCTTCGACCTGTTCCGCGGCAAGGCCAACTGCATGACCTGCCATTCGGGATGGCGCCTCACCGATGACGGTTTCCACGATATCGGGCTGAGCCCGATGAAGGATCGCGGGCGCGGCGAGATCCTCGACGACACCCGCCTCGATTTCGCGATGAAGACGCCGTCGTTGCGGGATGTGGCTCGGCTGGCGCCCTACATGCACGACGGGCGCTTCGCCACGCTCGATGAGGTGGTGCGGCACTACAAGCAGGGTATCGAGCCGCGCGCGACGGTCTCGGCCGAGCTGAAGTCGATCACGCTCGACGATGCCGAGACGGCGGACCTCGTCGCCTTCCTCAACAGCCTGACGTCGGACCGGCCGGCTCAGGCTGCGCCGGCCTTCTCGACTGACAAGCCGCCGCAGCGGATCGCCACGACCGAGATCTACCAGAAGGGCCGCCGCTTCGCGCCGGAGGCCGTGGTCTTCGACAAGGGCCGGCCGCTCGACCTCCACAACGACGACGACCGCGTCCACAACATCCGCGTCGACGACCCGCGCTTCCACTTCAATTCAGGCCTGCAGAAGCCGGGCGAGACCGTCGCGATCGACTTTCCCCTGCCCGGCACCTTCGAAGTGATCTGCGGCATCCACCCGTCGATGCGGCTGGCCGTCGAAATCCGCTAGTTGCGATAGCTCGGGTCGACAGCGTCGATCTGGCGGATCAGCGCGTCGAAGACGTCGCGGCCGGCGCCGAACCTGGCGTTGAACTGCAGCGAATCCCGGGTGCACTTGGCCTGGACCTCCTCCGGGATCTCGATCACCGGGCCCATCGCCTGCGAAGCGACCTGAATCTCGCAGGCGCGGTTCAGCAGCCAGAGGATGGCGAAGGTGCGGTGAACGGAATCGCCCCAGGCCAGCAGGCCGTGGTTGCGCAGGATGACGGCCGGCTTGTCGCCGATATTGGCGATCAGCCGCGGGCCTTCGTCCTCGTGGACCGTGATGCCCTCGAAGTCGTGATAGGCGAGCTTGCCGTAGAGCTGCGCCGAATAGAAATTCGACGGCGACAGGCCGCCGCGCGAGCAGGCGACGGCCATGCCGGCCGTGGTGTGGGTATGCATGACGCAATGGGCGCCGGGAATGCCGGCGTGGATCGCGGCATGCACGGTGAAGCCCGCCGGGTTGACCGGCCAGTTCGACGAACCCACCACGTTGCCGGCGAGGTCGATCTTCACCAGGTTGGAAGCCCGCACCTCGCTGTAGTGCAGGCCGAACGGGTTGATCAGGAAATGGGTTTCAGGCCCCGGCAGCCGCAGCGTGATGTGGTTGTAGATCAGCTCGGTCCAGCCGAGATGGGCGAAGATGCGATAGCAGGCCGCGAGATCGGTGCGGGCCTGCCATTCCTCCTCGCTGATCTCGGCGGGGCGCTGGGCGGCAAGGGCGTGAACCATGGCGTTCTCCCGATTTTCTATTTCTTGAACCTGGCGGCAAGCGCCTCGACGCCGCGGGCCAGCACGGTGCCGTCGGCGCCGACGGCGACGAAACCGCAGCCCATCTCGATGTAGCGGCGCGACGCCGCCTCGTCGAACGACAGGATGCCCGCGGCCTTGCCCGCCTTCCTGATGCGGGCGATGGCATCGTCGATGCGGGCCAGCATGTCCGGATGGTTGGCATTGCCGAGATGGCCGAACGAGGCCGACAGGTCGGCCGGGCCGATGAACACGCCGTCGACACCCGGCACCGCGGCGATGGCATCGAGGTTTTCGAAGCCGCGCACGTTCTCGACCTGGACCAGCAGGCACATCTCGTCGCCGGCCTTGTGCAGGTAGTTGGGCACCCGGTTCCAGCGCGAGGCGCGCGCCAGTGCCGAGCCGACGCCGCGGATGCCCTTCGGCGGATACTGCATCGCCGCCACCAGTTCGGCCGCCTGCTCCGGCGTCTCGACCATCGGCACCAGCAGGGTCTGGACGCCGATGTCCAGCAACTGCTTGATCAGCACCGCGTCGCCGATCGGCGGCCGCACGATCACGCTGGTCTGGCCATAGGGCGCGGTCGCCTGCAGCTGGGCCAGGATCGTGCGCAGGTCGTTGGGCGCATGCTCGCCATCGACCAGCAGCCAGTCGAACCCCGCCCCGGCGGCGATCTCGGCCGCGATCGGATCGATCAGCGACGCCCACATCCCGATCTGGGTGGTGCCGGCCGCCAGGCCCGCCTTGAAGCGGTTGATGGGAAGATCCATGACTTCTTGTCCCTCAGGCAAAGCGGCAGGAGATCGAGCCCAGGCCGCCGTAATCGACGTGGAAGACGTCGCCCTGTCGGGCTTCGACGGGGCGGGTGAACGATCCGCCCAGAATGACCTGTCCCGGCTCCAACGTCACGTCATAGGGCGCCAGTTTGTTGGCCAGCCAGGCGACGCCGTTGGCCGGGTGGTTCAGCACCGCGGCGGCCACGCCCGATTCCTCGATCACGCCGTTGCGGTAGAGGATGGCCGCGACCCAGCGCAGGTCGACGTCGAGCGGCCGGATCGGCCGGCCGCCGGTGACCAGGGCGGCATTGGCCGCATTGTCGGAAATGGTGTCGAACACCCGGCGCGGCTTCTTCGTCTCCGGGTCGATCTGGTGGATGCGGGCGTCGATGATCTCGATCGCCGGGATGATGTAGTCGGTGGCGTTCAGCACGTCGAAGATCGTGCAGTCCGGCCCCTTCAGCGGCCTGGACAGCACGAAGGCCAGCTCGACCTCGACGCGCGGCACGATGAAGCGGGTGAAGGGCAGCTCGGCCCCGTCGCGGAAGAACATGTCGTCGAGCAGGATGCCGTAATCCGGTTCGTCGATCTGCGAGGAGACCTGCATGGCGCGCGAGGTCAGGCCGATCTTGCGGCCCTTCATCACGCGCCCTTGAGCGATCTTGAGGTCGACCCAGGCGCGCTGGATCGCATAGGCATCGTCGATGGTGATGTCCGGATGCTCCAGCGAAAACTGGCGCAGCTGGGTGCGGGTCTTCTCGGCCTCGTCCAGGCGGCGGGCGAGTTCGGCAATGGTCTGGTCGTTCAGGCTCATGGCTTCTTGAACCGCTGATGGAGGTTGTTGTGCTTCCAGGTGCCGGCCTCGCTGAACTCGACCAGTTCGAGCGACAAGGCGAGATAGCGCCGGGCGAAGAGATCGGCGAAATGCGCCTTGATCGTCTCGAACAGAGTGTCGCAGGTCGCCTGCTTGACCTCGTCGCTGCGGCCGGCGCCGATCTTCAAGGTGGCGTGGACGAAGGCGTCGTCCTCCTGCCCGTCGGCGATGCGGTAGTGCCTGACCCCGATGGCGCGCACGCGGATGCCGCCGATCGGATAGGCGCCCTGGGCGATCAGCACTTCGGACAGCTTGGGCAGAAGCCCGGCGATGTCGCCCTCGGCTTCGAGGTTGTCGGTGTATTCGAGGATCAGATGGGGCATGGCGTCAGACCACCGGGAAGAGGCAGTTGATCTGGCCGGTGCCGGACGAGGCGAAATAGGGCGTGATGATCTCTACCGGCTCGCGATAATCGTCCCAGCCCATGACGCCCAGCAGCATCGCGGTGTCGTGCATGTCGCCCTCGCCGCGGCACAATTCGGCATATTCCGGCAGCATGGCGGTGAAGGTCTTGAAGTCGCCCTGTTTCCACAATTCGACGACGCGCAGGTCGACCTGGCGGTAGAACTCGGCCGAGATCTGATGCATCGATTCTTCCGGGCTGCCGTTGTCGTTGAAGCGATGGGACAGCGAGCCGGAAGCCAGCACGGCGACGGTCGACTCGCTCTTCTCGATCGCGTGGCGCAGGGCCTGGCCGAAGCGGCGGCTGTCGTCGAGCTTGTGCCAGTCGCACCAGGCGGCGACCGAGACCACCTTGAAATGCCGGTCGCCGTTCATGTAGCGCATCGGCACCAGCGTGCCGTATTCGAGTTCGAGGCTGGCGACCTCGTGGGCGCGGGTGAAGACGCCTTCCGCCGTCGCCGTCTCGGCGATCAGCCGGCCGAGCGCCGGATTGCCGGGATACTCGTAGGCCATGTCCTTGATGAAATGGGGCAGCTCGTTCGACGTGTAGATGCCCTGGAAATGGTCGTTGCAGTTGACGTGGTAGCCGGCATTGACCAGCCAGTGCACGTCCAGCACAACGATGGTGTCGACGCCGAGCGCCCGGGCCCGGCGGCCGATCTCGCGATGCCCCTCGATCGCCGCCTCGCGGCAGCCGTGATGCTTGCCCGGCAGTTCGGACAGGTACATCGACGGCACATGGGTGATCTTGGCGGCCAGTGCCAGCTTGCCCATGGTCAGACGCCCCAGCGCGGGATCGGATGATCGCCCAGCGAGACGCAGACGTTCTTGATCTCGCAGAACGTCTCGAAGCTCGAATCGCCGCCCTCACGGCCGACGCCGGAATCCTTGATGCCGCCGAAGGGCTGGCGCAGGTCGCGCACGTTCTGCGAATTGACGAAGACCATGCCGGCCTCGATGCCGGCGGCCAGGCGATGGGCCTTGCCGATATCCTGGGTCCAGATGTAGGAGGCCAGGCCGTATTTCACGTCGTTGGCGAGCCGCAGCCCCTCCTCCTCGTCCTTGAACGGGATCAGGCAGGCGACGGGGCCGAAGATCTCTTCCTGGGCCACCCGCATGCGATTGTCGACGCCGGCCAGCACGGTCGGGCGGATGAAGTTGCCGCGGGCGACGCGGTCAGGCAGGCCGGGCGGCGGCTCGATGCCGCCGGCGGCGACCACGGCGCCCTCCTGGCGGCCGATCTCGATATAGCCGGTCACCTTCTCCCAATGCTGGCGGGTGATCATCGCGCCGAGCTTGGTGTCTTCCTCGCGCGGATCGCCGACCTTCAGCCGCCGGGCACGGGCGGCGAACTTGGCGACGAAATCGTCATAGACCGATTGCTGGACGAAGATGCGCGAACCCGCCGTGCAACGCTCGCCGTTCAGCGAGAAGATGGTGAACAGCGCGGCATCGAGCGCGCGGTCGAGATCGGCATCGGCAAAGACCAGCACCGGCGACTTGCCGCCCAGTTCCATCGACAGTTTCTTCAGGCCCGCGCGCTCGACGATGCGCTTGCCGGTGACCGTGCCGCCGGTGAACGAGATCACGCGGACGTCCGGGTGCGTCACCAGCGCCTCGCCGGCATCGCGGCCATGGCCGTGCACGACGTTCAGCACGCCCTTGGGCACGCCCGCCTCAAGGGCGAGCTGGCCCAGGCGGTCGGCGGTCAGCGGCGACAGTTCCGACATCTTGAGGATGGCGGTATTGCCCAGCGCCAGGCAGGGCGCGACCTTCCAGGTCGCGGTCATGAACGGCACGTTCCACGGCGAGATCAGGCCGCAGACGCCGACCGGCTGGTACAGCGTGTAGTTCAGCATCGTGCGGTCGACCGGATAGCATTTGCCATCCATCCGGGTCGCGACCTCGGAGAAGAAGTAGAAATTCTCGGCCGCGCGCGGGATCAGCTGATGGCCGGTCTGGTGGATCGGCAGGCCGGTATCGTCGGTCTCGATCTGCGCCAGCGTCGGCACGTCGCGCTCGATCAACTCGCCCAGCTTGCGCATGATCTTGGCGCGCTGCTTGGCGGCCATGCCGGCCCATTTGGGAAAGGCGGCCTTGGCCGCCTCGACGGCCTGGGCGATCTCAGTCTGGCCGCCGGCGGCGACTTCGGCGATCACGTCCTGGGTCGCCGGATTGACGTCCTGGAAGGTCGTCGGGCTGGTGACGGATTTGCCGTCGATCAGATGGCCGATCATGGCGCGGTCTCCGCGATGTTGAAGTCTTTGTCGTCGGTGATGAAGTTCACGAGGCGGCCGATGCCCTCGATCTCGGTGACCACCTCGTCGCCCGGCCGCACGTCGGCGAGGCCTTCGGGCGTGCCGGTCAGGATGATGTCGCCCGGCGAGAGGGTCATCAGGCCGGACAGGTATTCGACCAGGCCCGCGACGTCGAAGATCATGTCGCGGGTATTGCCTTCCTGCGTAACCCGGCCGTTCACCGAGGTGCGCAGGGCCAGCGCCATCGGATCGGGCACGTCGGCCGCATCGACCAGCCATGGCCCCAGCGGCGTGCAGCCGTCGCGGTTTTTGACCTTGAGGTTGGGGCGGTAGTAATTCTCCAGGTAATCCCGGATCGCGTAATCGTTGGCGACCGTGTAGCCGCCGACGTAGTCCAGCGCATCGGCGCGGGCGACATTGCGCGCGGTGCGGCCGATGACGACGGCGAGCTCGCATTCGTAATGCATGTAGGTGGCGTCGGCGGGGCGCCGGGTGCGGCCGCGATGGCCGAGCAACGCGTTCGGGCCCTTGAGGAACACCAGCGGCTCGGTCGGCGCCTTGAAGGCCAGTTCCTTGGCATGGTCGGCATAGTTGAGGCCGAGGGCAAAGATCTTGCCCGGGATCACCGGCGGCAGCCAGACGACATCGGTTTCGGCCACGATCCGGCCGTCGGCGAGCGCCAAGGCGTCGCCATGCGGCATCGCGATATGGACGGCCCCGCCATAGGCCACGCGCGCGCGTTTCATGCCTCACCCCCGACGATATGGTTTTCCAGCCGGCCGATGCCCGCGATCTCGATCGCGACGCGGTCGCCGGCCCGGGCCAGCGGCGCGCCGTGCGGCACGCCGACATGCAGCACGTCGCCGGGTTCGAGCGTCATGAACGCGGTGACCTCGGCCAGCAGCCGCGCCGCCGGCCGGATCAGGTCCGTCGTCGAGGCTTCGAGCCCGGCCCGGCCGTTGACAAGGGCGCGGACGGTCAGCGCGTCGGGATCGACTGCGGCCGACACTACCGGCCCGATCGGGCAGAAGCCGTCGCGGCAGCGCTGGGCGATGGCCGGGCGATAGACGCTGGCGTGGGGCAAGGTGACGTCGTTGATGACGGCATAGCCGGCGAGGTAGCCCAGCGCGTCCGCCTCGCTCACCCGGCAGGCGGTGCGGCCGATCACCAGGCCCAGCGCCGGGCCGATCTCGACCGCCGCGACGCCGCGCGGCAGCACGATGGCGGCGCCCGGCGCGTTCAGCGTGTTGTCGGGCTTGATGTAGAGCACCGGCGCCTTGGGCGGCGCCTGGTAGGGCGCGGCATTGACCGCGTCACCGAGGGCCGCCAGCGCCGAACGGTAGTTCAGCAGACAGCCATAGACCGTGCCGTAGCCCGGCATGTCTCCTCCCCTGGCGCCATCGGCACCTGTCGTTGCCTATGGGAGGAGGCTATAATTAACATGATAATTAGTCAAGCGGCGGGCGGCTGCCCTTGCGCCGGCTGGCGGGCGCCGAGCCATTCGATCAGCGCGTCGACCGGCATCGGGCGGGCGACGTGGTATCCCTGCGCCAGGCTGCAGCCCAGCACCGTCAGCGCGTCGAGCTGGGCCGAGGTCTCGACGCCTTCGGCAACGACGGCAAGGCCGAAGGCGCGGGCGAGTTCGACCATCACGGCAACGATGGTGCGCTGGCTGCTCGGCCGGTCGACGCCGGACAGGAACGACCGGTCGATCTTCAGGCGATCGAGCGGCAGGCTGGCCAGGCGGCTCAGCGACGAGAAACCGGTACCGAAATCGTCGATGGCAATCTGGATGCCTTCGTCCCGGAAGCTTTTCAGCCGTTGCGCCAGGACCGCCGGATCCTGGGCGGCGAGACTTTCGGTCAGTTCGATCTCGAGGGCCGATCCCGGCAAGCCCTGGTCCTTCAGCGCGTCCAGGACATGCGACAGAGTGTCGGCGTCCTGGAACTCGGCCATCGACATGTTCACCGCTATGGTGAGATCGGCACGGACGGTGCGGCGCAACGTCACCAGATCGACCAGGGCACGGCGCAGGACCCGGCGTCCCAACTCGACGATCAGCCCGGATTGTTCGGCCAGCGGCACGAAGGTCGCCGGCGGGATGTCGCGGCCGTCCACGGTCCGCCAGCGCACCAGCGCCTCGAAGCCGACGATGCGGCCGTCGGTCAGATCGATCTGGGGCTGATAGGCGACCGACAGCCGGTCGGCCGCCAGCGCGATGCGCAATTCGTCCAGCAGATGCAGCCGGGCGCCGAGCGCCGTCGCATCCTCGGAGCGGTACCAGACAAACCTGCCACCCTGCTGCTTGGCCCGCCGCAGGGCGACATCGGCCTTGCGCAGAACGGTGCGGCCATCCCCTTTGATCTGGGCGACATCGACGGCGCCGAGCGTCACCGACATCTGCCGGAACGCGCCTCGCAGCGGCAGCGGCTCGTCGAACAGCGCCTGGACCTCGGCGGGCGTGATCGCCGTCGCGCGGCCCAGCAGGCCGAAGGTATCGGCACCGAGCCGGGCGATCATGACGTCGGACGGAACACCCTGCCGCAGGCGGACGGCCACCGCAGCCAGCAGTTCGTCGCCCTGATCGTGGCCGAGCACGTTGTTGACCTCGCCGAAGCCATTGACGTCGAGCAGCACCACGCGGCCGCCGCGATCCGCGCCCACGGCGATCCCGGCATCGATGGCGGCGACGAAACCCTGGCGGTTGGGCAGGCCGGTCAGCGCGTCGACGAAGGCGAGATCGCGCAGGCGGTCGTAGAGCAGCACGTTGTCATGCGCGATTCCGGCGTTGGCGCAGAACGCTTCGGTGAGGCCTTGCTCGAGTTCGTCGCCCCGCGAGGGGTCGAGCAGGACGACCATGCTGCCGGCGTGCCCGCGGATGAACAGCGCCTGTCCCCCGGCTTGGCGAATGCTGCGCCGGGCATGCCAGGCCTGGCAGAGGAGGTCGCGCCCCGCCCAGCCCGGCAACCGATCGATCGGGAGATCGCGCAGGCCGTCCGCCATGCCGCGCACGTTCGCCACGATGGGCAGCTCGCCGTCGCCGTTCCGGCAGGTCGCGGCAATTCCCCTGTCCGGCAGCTGCAGCAGGCCCGCCAGTTGCACCAGCACCTCGCCGGCGAAAGACCGCAACTCCCTGCAGGACATCAGGGCGCCGGTCGCGACCACGATCCGGTCCAGGCCGAGACGACTGCTGCTGATGGCGCGGATCTGGTCGTAGGAACGAATTGCGACGGTCACCGACGAGAACAGCCGCGTCCGGGTCAGTTCGCCTTTCGACTTGTAGTCATTGATGTCGGAGTCGCGGATGGCGTCGATCTCCGGCGCCAGGCCGGGCTGGCCGGTGCGCAGGATGATGCGCGTCTCGCTGCGGCCAAGCTCGCGCCTGATGAAATGAACCAGGTCGAAGCCGGCCCGATCGGTCTCCATCACCACGTCGAGCAGCACCACGGCGATGTCGTCGTGCTGCGTCAGCACGTCCCGCGCCTCGGCCGCGGAATACGCATTCAGGAAGGCAAGCCGGCGCCCCTTCACCTCGACATCGTGGAGTGCGAGCCGCGTGGCGATATGCACGTCGGGCTCGTCGTCCACGATCAATACCTTCCATACCGGCAGCATCGCCGGCGCCGTCGCCAGGTCGTCGCGCTCCGGCGCGAAGACCACGAGGTCGTTCGCGCGATTGTCGCCCGTCATCACGCTGATTTTCCGCCTATACCTTTGGCTAGAATAAAGCGTTCTTCCATGCATTGATGTCACCAGGGCAAATGCAAAAAAATGCAACGGAATTATATCTTAACAACATGGCGATGCGATCGAGGTTAAGTTCGGCGGTACAGAGATATTTGAAAATGATTGTCGTTTTTCTTTGAAAGAATTGTTACGGCAATCTTGCAAAAGGTGTCGCGTGGACACGATGATTCTAGGCGTGCTCTCGCTCGGGTTTTTCGCCTTGGGCGCTTGGATTGGTACGTGGTGGCGTTCCCGTCAGATCGCCCAGCGCGATGCCTTTTTCCGGGAAATCCTGAACGTGATGCCGGTGGGCGTGCTGGTCTACGACCGTCACGACAGGCTGGTGCTCAGAAACCACCGCATGCAGGAACTGTTTCCGGCTGCCGATCCGAGCGCGCTGATCGGCAGCGACAGGCGCGAGGGCGCCCGGCGCCTGCTCCAGGCCTCGGGGCGGCTCGCGGGCCTGACGGCTGCCGAGGCGGTGGCGGCCGTCGAGGCCTGGGTGAGCCGGGTCGGCACCGAAGGGTATGTCGAGGACGAATTCAGCTTCGATACCGGCCGGGTCATCCGCTACCAGGCTCGCCCGGTCAGCACCGTCGGACTGGTGATCGTCGAGACCGACATCACCGCCCTCAAGGTCGCCGAGGCCGAGCAGCGGACCAGCAACAGCTGGCTTCTCAAGGAAATCGCCAGCCGCAAGAAGGCCGAGCAGGGGGTCGAGCAGGCAGCGATGCGCCTGCGCCGGATCATCGATGCCATTCCGATCGGCGTCGTCGTCTACGATCCGCCGGACCAGCGCATGTCGGTGCGCAACCAGGCCATGGAGGATCTCTACCCGATGCTCGCGGGCCGGCAGATGCTGAGCCTGACCCGGCGCGAGCGGCTGACCCAGGTCCTGACCGCGGCACCCGGCGTCGACGCGGCCGAAAACATCAGCGACAGGGTCGAGGACTGGCTCAAGGCGGCGGACAAGCCCGAAGGCGGATTCTACCGGCCCGCACCGGGCGGGCGCTCCGTCTGGATCAAGGCCACCCATCTCGGCGACGGCACGACCATCGTCACCAATATCGACGTCAGCGATCTTCGCCGGGCCGAGCAGCGGCTGCGCGATGCCATCGACAACAACGACAGCGCCATCCAGCTCTACGACGCCGACCTGCGGCTGATCCTGTGGAACGACGCGGCCGCGCGCATCCTGCCGTTTCTCGCTCCGCACCTGGTTGCGGGCCTGGCCTATGACGATGCGATGGCGATCGCGGCCGCGGCCCAGATCCTGCCCGCCGACAGCCCCTATTTTCGCAATATCGACAAGACCGGCGTCTGGCAGGGCGAAACCCGCGACGGCCGGTTCATCCTGGCGCGTCACATCCGTACCGCCGAGGGCGGATTGCTGGTGGTGCATACCGACCTGACGCGCCTGCACCTCGCCCAGCAGTCGTTGAGCCAGGTCGAACAGATGGCTGCGCTGGGGCGGCTGGTCGCTGGCGTTTCGCATGAGATCAACACGCCGATCGGCATCAGCCTCACCGCGATCGGGGCGCTGGCTGGGCGCGTGCAGGCGTTGCAACGCAGCTATCGCGACGGCAGCATGACCCGGGGCATGTTTGAATCGCTCTTCGCCGAGCTTCATGAGGCGAGCGAGGTGATCCTGCGCAATCTCGAGCGGGCCGCCGACCTGGTGGCGAGCTTCAAGCGTATTTCCGTCGACCAGGCCGCGGATACGCGGCAGCGTATCGATCTCGGCCGATACCTGCATGACATCGTCGCCACCTTGCGGCCGACGCTGCGCGGCACGCCGCATCGGCTGACGATCTCGTGCCCCGACGGCATCACCCTCGACACCTACCCCGGCGCCCTCTCGCAGATCGTGACCAATCTGGTGCTCAACAGCCTGACGCACGGCTTCGCCGATGGCAGGGCCGGCCACATCGCGTTGCAGGCGGCAAGGGACGGCGACCAGATCCTTCTGGTCTACCGGGACGACGGCGTCGGTGTTCCGCGCGAAACCCTGAAACGCATCTTCGAACCCTTCTTCACCACCGCGCGCGGGCAGGGCGGGTCGGGCCTGGGCCTGTCGATCATCTACAATATCGTCACCCAGCAACTCGGCGGCAAGATAACGGCGACAAGCGAGACCAACGAGGGGTTGGCGTTCCACATCACGATCGCCGGGCCGCCGGTGGACGCGACATGATCGTCGGGGTGGACGCGGCCGGCCGGGTGCGGCCATAGTCTTCGCGACCCTCACACGCCAGGAGCCGCCATGATCGTCGTCCACCACCTGAACGATTCCCGTTCCGAACGCATCCTGTGGCTCTTGGAGGAGTTGGGGCTGGGCTACGAAATCAAGCAGTATCAGCGCGACGCCAAGACGCGGCTGGCGCCGGACGCGCTCAAGGCGGTGCATCCGCTGGGCAAATCGCCGGTCATGACCGACGGCGACCGCACCGTGCATGAATCGGGTGCGATCATCGACTATCTCATCCGGCATCACGGCAATGGCCGGCTGCAGCCGGCACCGGATACGGCGGCCTACGACAGCTACGTCCAGTGGCTGCACTACGCCGAGGGGTCGGCGATGCTGCCGCTCATGCTGCATCTCTATACCGGTCGATTGGGCGAGGCCGCCGCGCCGCTGCGCCCACGCATCGACGACGAGATCGCCAACCATCTCGGCTATGTCGACGGCGCGCTGCGGGATAAGGAATTCCTGATGGGCGACGACTTCACCGGCGCCGACATCCAGATGAGCTTCGTCGCCGAGGTTGCCGGCGCCTTCGGCCTGCGCGCGGCCTACCCGGCAATGGACGCCTGGATCAAGCGGCTGCACGACCGGCCGGCCTACAAGGCGGCGGTGGAGCGCGGCGGGCCGTATTCGATGGCGCGGTGACGCCGCGCCCCTTCGCCGGCGGGGACGATGCCTGCCGCGTTCATTGCGGGAAATGCTCGACATGCGTTTCCGCCGTCCGGCCGAAGTAGAGTACGCGGCGGCCGGGGAAGGAGACGATGTAGCCGGCGCAGCCCAGCGCCCGCACGTTCGTGCAGAAGGCGGCATAGGAATAACCAGGCGGATTGGCCTGAGCCCATTTGATCTGGCCCGCGATGCCCGGCTGGTCGAAGGCGGCGGCGACGGGCGTGCCTGGCGCGTGGTTCTCCAGCACGAGGCTATCGCCGTCGGGCAAATAATAGATCGTCGTATTGCGGCGGTAGTCGACGGCATAACCGTCGAAGCCCGCCGAGATCAGCGTGCCGATGATCTCGGGGAAACTCAGCCGGTTTTCATGGGCGCCGGCCAGGCAATTTTTGGCAATGGCTATCCGTTGCGCATCCATTTGCGCGCTCCTCTCCAAGGTGATGCAGGTCAGTCTGTCGGTATGCCGTTCAGCGATCGTTCCGCGGCGATCTTGCGCAGCAGCCGGTCTAGTTCGGCTCGTTCGGGCCGCGTCAGCACGCCGAAGAAATCGGCATCGTTGCCGTCGGCGAGTGTCGCCAGCCGCGGCACCAGTCGGCGGCCTGCCGAGGTCAGGGCCAGCATCTGCCCGCGCTGGCCGCGGGCCATCTCGCCGCGCTCAACCAGGGCCTTCCCGACCAGCCGGTCGGCCAGTTTGGAGATCGCCCCCTTGGTCATGCCCATCCGCCCGGTCAGTTCGGTCGGGGTGATCGCGTCGACGTCGTGCAGCATGCGCAGGAATACCCACTCCGCGACCGTCACGCCCTCGGCCTCGACCTTGCGGGCGAAGCCTTGCGAGACGGCGTTCGACACCATCCGCATCCAATAACCGAGATGGTCGTGCAGGTCCGAGAGCATGACAATCTTCTACCCGTCATAGGTTTCCTAGTAAACCTAAAAGTTGATCATGGCTTGTCCAGCACGTTGATCTCGGCGATCAGATGGTCGAGGAACGCCTTGACCGCGTGCGGCAGCGTGCGGCCGGCCATGGTCTGGATCTCGACGCGGCGCTCCTGCATGCCCGGGTTCTCGATCGGCACCAGCGCCAGCCCGTCGAGCTTCAGGCGGCGTGCCACCGATAGTCGGCCGGTCAGCGCGATACCGCCGCCGGCGCGGGCAAAGTTGTTCAGGGTCGGCATGTAGTTGCAGACCAGCACCGGGTCGATCAGCAGACCCTCGGCCGCGCAGGTCAGGTCGAACAATTGACGCAGCGTGGTTTCCGGCGTCGGCAAGGCCAGCGGGTGATGCTTCAGGTCGGTGATCGTGATCGAACGGCGCCCGGCCAGCGGATGGTCGATCGACATCAGCGCCAGCACCGGCGCGCGCAGCGCGTATTCGACGCGGATGTCGCGTTCGGGCGCCAGGCTGAAGGTGATGCCGATATCGGCATCACCCTCGCGCACCCGGCGCGCGACCAGGCCCGGCGCCTGGACATCCAGGTCGAAGCGCACGCCGGCATGCTTCTGGTTGAAGGTGCGGAAGGCATGGGGCAGCAGGTCCATCGCGCTGCCCTCCATGCTGGCCACCTTGACGATGCCCTGGTTCAGGTTGGGCAGTTCGCGGATCTCGGCGACGGTGCGGTCGGCCTCGAGCGCGGTGCGGCGGGCATAGTCGGCGAGCAGCCGGCCAGCCGGGCTGGGCGCCATGCCGCGTGGCCGCCGTTCGAACAGCACGGCGCCGACCTCCGCCTCCAGCTTGGCGATCTGGCGGCTGATCGCCGACGAGGCGACGTTGAGCCGCTGGGAGGCGCCGCTGATCGAGCCGCAGCGGACGACTTCGAGGAAATAGCGCAGGCCGACATCGAGCATGGTGCGATCCTGTATTGCCGCAACGGCAACGCAAACTTCCAAACATTATAATTGTGATGACGCGGTGCCAAAATCACTATCAGCCCGGACAGGTGCATAAAAATTGGCCGCCAGGCCGCACAACAAATGCAGGAGAGGTAATTCGCGATGATCACCCGCCGTCTGCTCGCCCTCGGTGTTGCCGCCCTCGCTTTGATGCCCGCCGCCGCCCTGGCCGGCAAGGCCGACGACACGCTGGTCTATGCCTCCGACAGCGAGCCGGAGAATATCAGCCCCTATCACAACAATGTCCGCGAAGGCGTGATCCTCTCGCGGCTCGCCTGGGACACACTGGTCTTCTCCGACCCGGCCGACGGCAAGTACAAGCCCTATCTGGCCACGTCCTGGAGCTGGGCCGACCCCAAGACCCTGGACGTCGAGCTGCGCCGCGGCGTCAAGTTCCACAACGGCGACGCGCTGACCGCGGACGACGTGGTCTTCACCTTCAACTACGTCCAGAAGCCCGAATCCAAGGTGGTGACCAAGCAGAACGTAGACTGGATCAAGTCGGCCGAGAAGCTCGACGATTACAAGGTCCGCATCCACCTGAAGGAAACCTTCCCCGCCGCGCTCGAATATCTCTCCGGCCCGACGCCGATCTACCCGGCGAAGTATTTCCAACAGGTCGGCCTCGAGGGGTTCGCCAAGGCGCCGATCGGCTCGGGCCCCTACAGGATCACCGCGGTGACGACGGGCAAGGGCGTCAAGCTCGAGCGCTTCGACGGCTATTTCGCCGACAGCCCGATCCAGAAGCCGAAGATTTCCAAGCTCGAGTTCCGCATCATGCCGGACAGCGAATCGCGCGTCGCAGCCCTGATGACCGGGGCGATCGACTGGACCTGGCGGGTGCCGCACGATCAGGCGATGGCGATGAAGTCGGCGCCCGGCCTCACCGTGCTGTCGGCGGAATCGATGCGCATCGGCTATGTTGCCTTCGATTCCCGCGGCACCTCGGGCGCCAATGCGCCGTTCAAGGATCTCCGCGTCCGCCAGGCGGTGGCGATGGCGATCGACCGCAAGTCGATCGTCGACAACCTGGTCGGCGGCGGCTCGAACGTCATGCACGCCGCCTGTTTCCCCAGCCAGACCGGCTGCGACCAGAACGCGGTCACGAAATATGAATACAACCCCAAGAAGGCCAAGGAACTCCTCGCCGCGGCCGGCTACCCCCAGGGCTTCAAGACCGAGATCCAGGCCTATCGCGAGCGCGACTATGCCGAGGCCATGGTCGGCTACCTCAAGGCGGTCGGCATCGACGCCAAGCTGAACTTCCTGAAATACGCCGCGATGCGCGAGAACCTGCGTGCCGGCACCGTGCCGCTGGTGTTCAATACCTGGGGGTCGTTCTCGGTCAACGACGCCTCGGCGTCGACCGGCGTCTACTTCAAGGGCGGCGACGACGATACCTCGAAGGACCCGGAGGTGATCAAGACGCTGACCGAGGCCGACGCGACGGTCGATCCGGAAAAGCGGCTCGCCCTTTACCGCACGGCGCTGAAGCGGATTTCCGACGAGGTCTACTGGCTGCCGCTGTTCTCCTATTCGACCGATTACGTCTTCACCGACAAGCTGCAGTTCCAGGCCTTCCCCGACGAACTGCCGCGTTTCTACCTGAGCAGCTGGAAGTAAAGCGCGCGTCATGTTGCGCTTCGCGCTGCGCCGCCTGGGCGTGGCGATCGCGGTGGCCTTCACCGTGTCGCTCGCCTGCTTCCTGCTCCTCCATCTGTCGGGCGATCTCGCCACGTCGATCGCGGGGCCGGAAGCGACCGCCGCCCAGATCGAGGCCGTGCGCAAGCAGTACGGCCTCGACCGGCCCCTGGTCACCCAGTTCGCCGACTGGCTGTGGCATGCGGTGCAGCTCGATTTCGGCCGGTCCTATTATTTCCAGGACCGGGTGATCGACCTGATCGCCTCGCGCCTGCCGGTCACCATGATCCTCGGCGGGCTGGCGCTGGTCTTCGCTTTGGTTGTCGCCATCCCGCTCGGCGTCGTCGCCGCGATCAAGCGTGATTCGTGGATCGACCGCCTGGCGCTGGTCGTCGCCGTGCTGGGCCAGGCGATGCCGAGCTTCTGGTTCGGCCTGACGCTGATCATCGTCTTCTCGGTGCAACTGCGCTGGCTGCCCGCATCCGGTGCGGACAGCTGGCAGGGCTTCATCCTGCCGGTGGTGGCGCTGGGCTATTACGCCACGCCGGCGATCATGCGGCTGACCCGCACCGGCATGCTCGACGTGCTGGGTTCGGACTATATCCGCACCGCCCGCGCCAAGGGCCTGCGCACCGGCACGGTCATGTTCAAGCATGCGCTGCGCAACGCGATCATCCCGGTGATCGCGCTGGCGGCGGTGCAACTCGGCTTCATGCTGGGCGGCTCGCTGGTGATCGAGGCGGTATTCTCGCTGCACGGCCTCGGCTATCTCGCCTGGGAGGCGATCGCCCGCAACGATTATCCGGTGATGCAGGCGATCGTGCTGATCCTCGCCTCGATCTACATCCTGCTGACCCTCGGCGCCGATCTCCTGAATGCGGCGATCGATCCGCGGATCCGGGTGCGCTGAGATGGCCGCGCTCACCGATCACCTGCCGCCCCGCTCGCCGGTTGCCGCCGCGCTGCGCCGGGTCGTGGGCCATCACGGCCTGATGCTCGGCGGCATCATCCTCGTGCTCGTCGCGCTGATCGCGATCTTTGCTCCATTGCTGGCGCCGCACGATCCCTATGCCCAGAACCTGTCGCGCCGGCTGATCCCGCCGATCTGGCACGCCAAAGGCAGCTGGGAACATGTGCTCGGCACCGACAAGCTCGGCCGCGATTATCTCAGCCGGCTGATCTACGGCAGCCGGCTGTCGCTGATGATCGGCCTGTCGGCCACCGTCATCTCCGGGCTGATCGGCACCACGATGGGCGTGCTGGCCGGCTATTTCGGCGGGCGCACCGATGCCGTGATCAACTACCTGATCACCACCCGGCTGGCCATGCCGGTGGTGCTGGTGGCGCTGGCCGTCGCCTCGCTGGTCGGCGGCTCGCTGCAGGTCGTCATCCTGGTGCTGGGGTTCCTGCTGTGGGACCGCTTCGCCGTGGTCACGCGCAGCGCCACCATGCAGGTCTGCCATGGCGACTACATCGCCGCCGCCCAGGCGATCGGCTGCTCGACCACGCGCATCCTGCTGTCGGAACTGCTGCCCAATATCCTCAACGCGCTGATCGTGGTGGCCACGCTGGAGATGGCCCATGCCATCCTGCTCGAGGCGACCTTGTCCTTCCTCGGTCTCGGCGTGCCGCCGCCGGCGCCGTCCTGGGGGCTGATGATCGCCGAGGGCAAGCAGTACATGTTCTTCTCGCCCTGGGTCATCGCCATTCCCGGCGTGACGCTGCTGATTCTCGTCCTGGCCATCAATCTCGTCGGCGACGGCATCCGCGATGCCACCGCGCCGGAAAATAGGAACTGAGGCGATGGGCGATCATCTGCTCGAGGTCTCCGGCCTCCATGTCGACCTGCCGCTGGCGCACGGCACGCTGCAGGCGGTGCGCGGCATCGATTTCCACGTCGATCGTGGCGAGCTGGTCTGCATCGTCGGCGAATCCGGCTGCGGCAAGTCGCTGACGTCGCTGGCCCTGATGAACCTGCTGCCGTCGCGGGCGCGGCGGCGGGCGGCGCGATTGAGCTTTGCCGGCCAGGATCTCACCACCTTGCCCGAACGGCGGATGGCCGACCTGCGCGGCAACCGCATGGCGATGATCTTCCAGGAACCGATGACGTCGCTGAACCCGGCCTACACCATCGGCAACCAGCTGACCGAGGCCTTGACCCGCCATCGCAAGGTGACGGCCGTCCAGGCGCGCGATCGTGCCGTCCATCTGCTGGAGCGGGTCGGCATCACCGCGGCCGCCAGCCGCCTGGGGCAATATCCGCATCAGCTGTCGGGCGGCCTGCGCCAGCGGGTGATGATCGCCATGGCGCTGATGTGCGGTCCGGAACTCATCATCGCCGACGAACCGACCACGGCGCTCGACGTCACCATCCAGGCCCAGATCCTGCACCTGCTGCGCGAACTGCAGCAGGAATTCGGCATGGCGGTGGTGCTGATCACCCACGACCTCGGCGTCGTCGCCCGCGTCGCCGACCGGGTCGCGGTGATGTATGCCGGCGAGACCGTCGAGACCGGCCCGGTTGCCGCGCTGTTCGCCGCGCCCCCCCACCCCTATACCCGCGGCCTGCTCGCCAGCATTCCTGTTCCCCGCCGGACCCGGCCGGGCGACATGCTGGGATCGATCCCCGGCATCGTGCCGAGCCTGACCGGCCGGCTCGAAGGCTGCGCCTTCCGCAACCGCTGCGGCGAGGCGCGCGAGATCTGCGCCAGCCCGGTGCCCTGGGGCCGCGGCGCGGCCGGCCAGGACGTGCGCTGCGTGGGGGCCGCGTGATGGGCGCGCCGGTCCTCGAACTGCGCGGCGTGCGCAAGGTCTATCCGATCAGCCGCGGCCTCCTGGCCAAGCCCGCCCGTCTCGTCGCCGTCGACGGCGTCGATCTTGTGATCAAACGGGGCGAGACGCTTGCCCTGGTCGGCGAATCCGGCAGCGGCAAGACGACGATCGCCCGCATGCTCCTGGGCCTGCTCGCGCCATCGGCCGGCGAGATCCTGGTCGAGGGCGAGGCGCTCGACCCGTCGCGCCGCCGCGCGATGGCGCGCCGGATCCAGCCGATCTTCCAGGATCCCTATTCCTCGCTCAACCCGCGCAAGACGGTCAGCCAGATCGTCGGCCTGCCGCTGTTGGTGCACGGCATCGGCACCGCGGAAGAGCGCCGGGCCCGCGTCGCCGAGATGCTCGATGTCGTGGGCCTCGCCCGGCGGCATGCCGACGCCTATCCGAACCAGATGTCGGGCGGCCAGCGCCAGCGTGTGGCGATCGCCCGCGCCTTGGTGATGCGGCCCGACGTGGTGATCTGCGACGAGCCGACCTCGGCCCTCGACGTCTCGGTCCAGGCCCAGATTCTCAACCTGCTGGTCGCCCTGCGCCGCGAATTCGGGCTGACCTATCTGTTCATCAGCCACAACCTCGCGGTGGTCGAGCATCTCGCCGATCGCGTCGCGGTGATGTATCTCGGCCGTCTGGTTGAACAGGCTGACCGGGCCAGCCTGTTCGCGCAGCCGCGCCATCCCTATACCCGGGCGCTGCTCGCCTCGGTGCTGACGCCGGAGCCGGGCCTCGGCGTGCCCGACCCGGGCCTGGGCGGCAGCTTCCCCAACCCGATCGCGCCGCCGCCGGGCTGCAGCTTCCATCCGCGCTGC
>JAEYTW010000552.1 GCA_023433835.1 Pseudomonadota bacterium
GCGCCAGCGCGTGGCGATCGCGCGGGCGCTGATCTCGGAACCGTCGGTTCTGCTCCTCGACGAGCCGACCAGCGCGCTCGACGTCTCGGTCCAGGCGGAAATCCTCAACCTGCTCACCGACCTGCGCGCCGAGCGCAAGCTGACCTATCTGATGGTCAGTCACAACCTCGCGGTCGTCGCCCATCTCTGCGCGACGGTGGGGGTGATGAGCAGCGGCGAGATGGTCGAGATCCTGTCGACCGAGGATTTGCGCGCCGGCCGCATCCAGCGACCGCAGACCGCCCGGCTGCGCGCGCTCAGCCTCGAGATGAACTGAACCGCAAGGCCGCCGCCCGGCGACGGGCCGCGCGCGAGGAAAGGGCCGGACATGGCATTTGATCCGAGGTGGAGGGCCCGCGCCGGCCACGTGGCGACGCGTTCCATGGTCTACGCCGCGACCGCGGCGGTGGCGACATCGCATCCGCTGGCGAGCGTCGCGGCGCTCGACATGCTGCGTGGCGGCGGCAACGCCGTCGACGCCGCCATCGCCGCCATCGCCGTGCAATGCGTGGTCGAGCCGCACCAGACCAGCATCGGCGGCGACTGTTTCGCCCTCTACGTGCCCGCCGCCACCGGCAGGCCGATCGGCCTCAGCGGTGCCGGCAGGGCCCCGGCCGCGGCCGACGCCGCCTGGTACGCGCAGGCCGGCATCACGACGCTCGCCCTCGACTCGCCCCATACCGTCACCGTGCCGGGCGCGATCGCCGCCTGGTGCAAATTGCTGGCCGAGCACGGCCGGCTGTCGCTCGGCACCGTCCTGGAGCCGGCGATCCGCCATGCCCGCGACGGCTATGTGGTGCAGCCGGTCGTCGGGCTCGACTGGGCGAGCGAGGCGCCGCTTCTGGCCGATCATCCGACGGCGGCGGCGGTGTTCCTGCCGGGCGGCCGCCCGATCCCGGAAGGCCAGCTGCACCGCCAGCCGCGGCTGGCCGCCACGCTGGAGACCATCGCCCGCGAGGGCCGCGCCGGCTTCTATACCGGCCCGGTCGCCGCCGACATGGTCGACAGCCTGCGCGCGCTCGGCGGGCTGCACACGCTCGACGATTTCGCGGCGGCGCGCGCCGATACGGTCACCGCGATCTCGACCCGCTACAAGGGCTACGACGTGCTGGAGCTGCCGCCGAGCGGCCAGGGGCTTGCCGCGCTGATGATGCTGAACGTGCTCGACGGCCTCGACCTGTCGGATTCCGGCTACGGCGAGGCCGACCGCATCCACATCCTCGCCGAGCTGGCCAAGCTCGCCTATCATCATCGCGATCACCTCTTTGCCGATCCGGATTTCGCCGCCACGCCGGTGCGGGAGCTGCTGTCGCCCGGCTGGGCGGCCTTCGCCCGCGACCGCATCGACATGCGGCGGGCGGCCGCCCCGGTCGTCTGGCCCGCGGTGACCCAGCGCGACACGGTCTATGCCTGTGTCGTCGACGCCGACGGCAACGCGATCTCGTTCATCAATTCGCTGTTCCACTCGTTCGGCAGCCGGATCATGGCGCCGCGCTCGGGCGTGCTGCTGCACAACCGGGGCGCCCAGTTCAGCCTGGAGCCCGGCCATCCCAACGTCATTGCCGGCGGCAAGCGGCCGCTGCACACCCTGATTCCCGGCATGGTGATGAAGGACGGCGCCTGCATCGGGCCGTTCGGCGTCATGGGCGGCCCCTATCAGGCCGCCGGACATGCCGAGCTTCTCTCGAACATCCTCGACCGCGGCATGAACCCGCAGCAGGCGCTCGACGCCCCGCGCAGCTTCGCCTATCGCGGCGTGCTCAACATCGAGCGGCGCGACGACGCCGGGATTCTCGACGACCTCAGGGCGCGCGGCCAGGACGCGCAGTGGTCGCCGGCAATGATCGGCGGCGGCCAGATGATCTGGCGCGATCCGGAGACCGGCGTGCTCGCCGCCGCTTCCGACCCGCGCAAGGACGGATGCGCCCTCGGCCTTTAGCCCCTCGTGATGGAGAAGACAGCATGAAGATCGAACAGCGCCTGGAGGAGCTCGGCATCGCCCTGACCGTGCCGATGGCCGGCCCCGGGCAATATGGCAAGCGCTACGGCAAGATGAAGCCGTTCGTGCTCAGCGGCCGCGTGCTGCATCTGAGCGGCCATTCCCCGGGCATGGAGAACGGCCAGGTCCGCTATCCCGGTCGCCTCGGCGCCGACGTCAGCATCGAGGAGGGCTATCGCGCCGCCCGCCACACCGGCATCAACTGCATCTCCACCATCAAGCGGGCCATCGGCGACCTCGACCGGGTCACGGCCATCGTCAGCTCGATCAATTTTGTCGCCTGCACGCCGGATTTCTTCGAGCACTACAAGATTACCAACGGCATGACCGACCTGTTTGACGAGGTGTTCGGCCCGGATATCGGACTGGGCGCGCGCGCCACCTACGGCGCACCGTCGCTGTCCGACAACTACTGCTTCGAGACGTCGTTGATCGTGGAAGTCGACGGTCCGTCGCTCGGATGACCGCGGGGCCGGTGCTGCGCGGCACGGCGGGCATGACCGCCCGCGCCGTCAATGACGGGCGGCAGGATCCGCGCGCCGCCGTCGACCGGGCGCTCGCGGCGATCGCCGCGGGCAATGACGCCCTCAACGCCATCGTCGATTTCGCTCCGGGCGAGGTCGAGCCGCAGCTGGCCGAGCTGGCCAGGCGACTCAAGGCCGGGGAGCGGCCGCCGTTGGCCGGCGTCCCGGTGGCGATCAAGGATCACATCCGTATCGCCGGCAAACGCGTCACCCTGGGGTCCCTGATGTTCCGCGACTTCGTGCCGGAGCGCGACGACGTCGCGATCACGCGGTTGCGCGCCGCCGGGGCGATCTTCGTCGGCGCGACCAACATGTCGGAATTCGGCTGCACCGGCCACACGTCGAACCTCGTCTACGGCGTCACCCGCCATCCGCTCGATACCCGGCTGACGCCGGGTGGGTCCTCGGGTGGTGCCGCGGCCGCCTTGGCCGCAGGTTTCGTGCCGCTGGCGTTGGGCAGCGACGGTGCCGGTTCGGGGCGCCGGCCGGCCGCGCATTGCGGCGTCGTCGGTTTCAAGCCGTCGGCCGGCGCCATCGCCACGCCGCGCATCCTGTCGCCGACGGAGGTGCTGGCGCCGATGGCGACGTCGGTCGCCGATGCCGCGCTGTTCTTCGCGGCCCTGGCCGGTCCTCATCCGGACGATCCGGGCGCCGTCGCGCTCCCGCGGGATGACGGCCGCCCGCTGACCGCCCTGCGCATCGCCTACAGCCCGCGCTTCGGGCTCGATGTGCCGGTCGACGCCGACGTGGCGGAGGCCATCGACGGCGCCGTCGAGCGATTGCGCGCCGCCGGCTTCGTCATCGACCGGGCCGATCCGGCCTGGCCCGAGGGCGCGCGGGAGAGCGGCATCACCCCCATCCAGGAAGCCGGCCTCGCCGCGGCCTGGGGCGACACGTGGCGGGCAACACCCGAGCGCTTCTCACCAGGCGTTGCCGCGCAGATCGAACGCGGTCTGGCGCTCGACGGCACGGCCGTCGCACGCGCCCATGATCTCAGCCGCGCCCTGGCCGGCGCGGCGGCACGTTTCTTTGCCTCGGGCTACGACCTCATGATCGGTCCGACGACCCCGTGCGTCGCCTGGCCGCACGCGCAGTTCGCGCCGCCGCGCATCGGCGGCCACGAGGTGGGCGAGCGCGGCCACGCGGTCTTCACGCCGTTCTTCAACCATGCCTTCTGCCCGGCGCTGTCCCTGCCCGCCGGTCACGGCCGCGATTGCCTGCCGGTCGGCCTGCAGGTCGTCGGCCCGCGACTGTCCGATCACCGCGTGCTCCGGGTCGCCGAAGCGTTCGAGGGCGTATTGTACGGAGAGGCCGTCGGTCGGCCGATCCGGAGCGGTTCGGCGGGGAGCCGTTCGAGATCGCGAGCGACGCGCTGACCAAAGGCGACCTCGGAGAGGCCTTTTCGGACACAACCGGGCCCGAAACAACGCCAGGGCCCTGATTTCAGGTGCCCTCCCCTTCTTCCGTGCCGCTGCGTCGCTGCGTTTGTCGGGTGTCCGTGCCAGATAAATTGGCTTCAGCATGTAGCGCCACCCGCGGCGCCAGCCTCGCGTGCTCCTGTGCGGTGACGGCCGGGCTGCGGCAACAGTCGTGGCACCGGGGGCGGCAGTGGACCGCCGGGATGTCGCGCGGACCGGCCGCCCGCCTGGCGCCCACGGGTGATCGCGCCTGGCTTCCCGGTGCTCTCATCGCCGGCAGCTCGTCGGGTTGGCTGCGGCCGAGCGCCGAGGCCCTCGTCCATCCCCGCCGTGGCCGAAGACCTGGTCCAAGCCGGCCGCGTTCGGCTGTTTGCCCACCGCCGGCGATTTCAGGGGACAGGGCGACCCCCGTCATCTTCGGCGACCGCGCCGGCAACCCCTGAGGTAGCGGCCTTTGCCGCCCCGCCCTGCCGGGGCCGGCGGGCGGTATGGAGAGGCCGGAAAGGAGGGGGCGCGGTCGTCATGTTCGCAGCATGTTCACTGGCGATTCCGCCGTCAATCGATACTGGCGATACCATCCGCTATCACTAATTGCTATTCGGTGGCGGCACTGCGTTCGCCGGGTCGAGCTACAGCGCCCGTCATCGTTGGCTTACCTCCTCGACGTCATCACGTGAATCATCGCCGGACATCCCCAGAGCAAGATCGACGATCTGCTCCCATGGGCGCATCTGGCAAAAGCAATCCAACCCGTGACCTGAAAACAGCGCTTACATTGAAGGCCTGCGTGAGCGGCGGCAGATCGCCAAGCCTGGCTGACGTCCTCAGTTGCATCGCGGGCCATCCCGCAGCGAGAATCGATGACCTGCTGTCGTGAACTGGAAGCCGCAAATTGATGTCGCCGCCTGACCGCGGCATTCACCGCATGCTTACGGACGTAGCGCTGCGCTCGTTCCTGGATCCTGGGGTCGCTGAACCGTTCGACCCAGCGATCCCCGAAGCATCGCGGCGGCGTGAAGAGGGTATGCAGGTCGCCGGCTCTGCCGCCATCTCGTAGTTGACCAGCACCACGATCCGGAGATCTTCCGGCCGGGTCGCCGCGGCCGCCAGTTGCTTGTTAGCCTTCCGCGAATCGCAGTATAGTGCTGGATGAACCTAGGGTGAGCTTGGTCCCGGCTACAGGGATGGGGGCTCCGTGCCGGAAGGCCGCGCAAGACGATTCTGCATAACTACCCTGATTACCCTGCTTCGATCACGCCCGCTCACGCCTAATACCACTCGGACACAGTTGTTTTTTTGCCGTTGCGTCCCCTGTGCGGGGTTGGCAAACTGAGGGCGATTGGATCGGATGCGGTACAGCACTCGCCTACTGATCCCAACACACTCAGTGAGGAGATCGTCAGCCTCCATGTCGATCAGTGGGACGCCAAGCAGCGGATCATCGACTGGTCGAAGACGAAGAATATACAGCCACACGCAATTCCCGTGCCCTCGCTAGCTGCTGAACTCCTGGGGTCGATGACCCCAAGCAAAGCGGGCTGGTTTTTTTCCTCAGCCAATGACCCAACCAGACCCGTCACACACGGCACGGCCTACAACTTCGTTTGGCGGCAGCGGGACCGGGGCGTCATCCCGTTCGCGACCAACCGCGACCTTCGACGGACCTGGAAGACGCAGGCTGGTAAGGCGGGTATCGCGAAGGAGATTCGCGACCGCATTCAGAAGCACTCGCTCCAGGACGTCAGCTCCAAGAACTACGACCGATGGAATTACATGGCTGAGAAGCGCGCGGGGATGACGACGTGGGATAGCTTCGTCCGCTCGCTGCTCGCACGGAAGGCCGATGGCCTCAAGCAGGCCGCGTGATCTCGCGTCCGGTAATCGCTGCGGCGGCGCTCACTAGTCCGACCTCGGTGGGACGTCGCTGATGCCCATACCTAGCTTCACCATCGACGGCGTCTTACCGCCCTATGTTGGACCTAACGGCCCCGGTGGCGCGGCTGAGGACATGTCGCCCTACGTCGCAACCGCTTTTGAGGTCGTGACGACGTTGGCATCATCGCCCGAGCGCCAGGACATCCTGCGCGGCTGGCTCAATCATCGAGCCGACTTGCGCGCGATCGGTTTCGAGCGAGGGTTCCAATGGCTCGATGGAAGTTTCGTCGAAGACAAACAGCCTCGCGATCTCGACGTCGTGAGCTTTCTTTACCGGCCACAAGGAATCCAAACGCCTCAGCAATTGTTGATGGTCATGCGAGCGAATGGAGCTCTGTTCGTGCGGAACCTCGTAAAGGCGCAGTATCGGCTTGACGCCTTTCCGATCGATCTCGACGGCTCGCCCGAAGCCCTTGTGAGTTCCGCACGCTATTTTCTCGGGCTCTTCTCCCATCGTCGCGGCGACGACCTGTGGAAGGGGATGCTTCAGGTTCGGATGGAAGATGCGGCTGACGATGCCGCAGCCCTGGCGAGCATAGGGATCGTACCAGCGCCAGCAGTAGGAGGACAGCCTTGACGCGATTGAAGAAGCTGGAGCGCGACTTCGCGACGGCGGACATCGCAGCAGTCAACGGCCTGCTCGCGCAGCTCAGCGACGAGGACGTGATGACGCGCTTCGGGCTCGAGGCGCGGCTGGAGGAGCTGCAACGCGATCTTGCGGCACTCGATGACGCCGACGACGAGCCGACGGCCGCGGCCGCGCTCTTCTTCGGCGGGCAGCCGGTGCTGGGCGCGCGTGGCATCGAGTGCGAATTCGGTGGGGCGGCGGTGTCGAAGTTTCAGGATCTCGTCGCCAAGGTGCTGGCGCACGAGAACGGAGGGCTAGGCCAGCGCGGCGTTGTCCCGAACCGCGGCGCCTCGACGCTCCACATCACCAACATTGTTCGAGGCTCCTTCGGTTTCCTCCTCGAGGAGGTGCAGGCTCAGCATCAGATGGTCGATACTTCGTTGAAGGCTGCGGTCGAAGAAGCCACTCGCCTTCTCGACGCATTCGGCGAACCCGACGAAGAAGCGTTTCGCACGGCGGTAGAAGAGATCGATGATCGCGTGCTCGGAACGGCGCGCGAGTTCTTCAGCCTGATGCGTCAGCGTGGCGCGACTTTGCGCGTGGTCGCCGGCGATCGCGACAACAGCTTCGGGACCGAGGCCGTCGCGAGAGCCGCTGACCGCGCGTCCTCGACGGTGCTGCAGGACCGCGAGGAGGTGATTGCAGGCCAGTTGGCGGGTGTCCTACCCGACGCGCACCAGTTCGAATTTCGTGCTGGAGCCGATCGCGGCACGTTGCGAGGGAAGATTGACCGGGCGTTGACCGCAGACCAGCTCGGCCGCTTCAACCGCGACTTCGTGAACGTTGACGCCAAGGGCCGCTTTTACATCAAGCGCGTCCTTCGCAATGAGGTCGTCGTGCGGGAAACCTACACGCTCCTTGGGCTGGAGCCGACGGACCCGGCTTGAACGGCCTTCACATCGTCAATCGCACCACTCGACCCGTCCTCCCCGCAGCCAGAAGTGCGAACGGCAGCCTTTCTGCCGCCAAACCGAGGGTGACAGGGTCGGTCGGCCATCTCGGTCGAGAGCGACGTCCCAACGCGGTCTCGCCTCGTCGATCACGAGTAGCTCGATCTTTTCACCGCAGCCGCATGGGCAGCGCATGCCCACGCACCAGTCCTCGCCATCGTCTCGCGCCAGCACCAAATCACGCCGTGGCAACCGCTTGGGCAAGCTGTCACCCTCGATGACGATCAGGCGCCGACGCGGCGCGATGCGCGCCCAGGTGTTGCGCCACCAGCGGCCGATGTTCATGAGGACCGCGCCGCGTTGAGCTGTTTCAACATAGGCAGGGCGAGAAGCGGTTCGGCGGCGCCGCGAGCAAATGCGGGGCTCGCACTCCGAGTAAAATCGGATTCGGCGATGTATTCCTCCTCACAGGCGGCAAGACTGAACTGCGTGCGGGCATAGAGCGCGTTCGCATCGAGCCGAAATGGATAGGCACGCGCGATGAACTCGTTCATCGCCGCAGCCGCCGCACGCATGTTCAGGGTGATCACGGCCGGAGCTTCCTCAATGAAGCCCTTGATGTAGCCGGCCTCTAGCTCCTGACGGTGCGCCTCGGGCGCAGCGCGGCGAAGATACTCGGCGCGGAGCATTTCCGGCGAATAGACACCGCGGTCCTGCAGGCTCGATCCGCCCGGCTGGATGTAGTCGACACGACCGCAGGCATCGGCGATAGCCATGCCTGCTCCCGTCTTCCGCACGGGAATAGCCACTCCAACATCGATCAACGGGATGAGGAAAGCGGCCGAGATCAGATCGGCGATCTGACGCGCTTCCAACGTGTCGACGCAGCAGAACAAGACGTCACCCGCGCTTGCTGCCAACACGGCTTCGCGCGTGGCAACCGAGGCGGCGACGAGAACGGGCACATCATCGGCGCGGTGCGAGCGGATCGCGGTGGCGAACATCTCGACCTTCAGGGCGCGGCTGTCCGCATCGCCCGTCGTCGCATTGAGGATGCGATTGAGGTTGCGGCGCTCGATCCGGTCGAAATCGATCAGAACGACGTGGCCGAACCCGAGGCGCGCGGCCTGTTCGGCGACGATCGAGCCGGTGCCCGACACGCCGATGACCACGGCCGTAAGGCGGGCGAGCTCTTGCGTCATCGCACCCGTGAAGGCGAGCGGACGCGCGACATGGCCGGTCAGGCGGGCGCAGTCGTTCCACCAGAAGGAAAGGTCATCGCCGACCACCGAAACGAGATCGACCACCCGGGCGCGCATATCGGGTCCGTAGAGGCGGGCGCGAACGGCGCCGTCCTGCGTCATGACCGCCGAACCGTGCAGCGGCCCGAGGGCCTGGAATAGACCGGGAATGACGTGCCGGTCGCTGGCATCGTCGACGTCCGAGAAGGCGAAAAATCCGCCCGGATGTGAATGGATAAGGACAAGCGCCAGGTCATCGGTTTCCGCGGCGTCGATCGCGGTCTCGATCCAGGCCCCTGGCCAAATGATCTGATCGGGCGCGCGGCGGGCGCAGTCGCCATAAGGGACAAGGATTGCATCGCGAACCAGCAGCCTCTGCCGCAATCCCTCGGTCGGCTTCCTGCAGAGCAGGATAGCCGCCGCCTCGAACCCGTCACCGGGAAAGAGATGGTGGCGGACCTTCGCGTGCGTCACGCCGGCGAAAACGAGGTCGGACCCCGGGATCATTCGCCGACTTCCTTGGCGAGCGCCGATTCGACCAGCGCCAGATGGGTCGAGACGTTGTCCACGGCGGGGTTCCACGGCGAGCCAGGTCCGCGATGGCGCGACCAGCCATTGAACGCGGCGCCCTGGACCATCGCCGGAATATGGGTGCACTCGATGGCGCGACCCGAGGCCAGCGCCAGGGGCGGGTTGGTGTAGAACATATCGATCTGCGCGCCAGGATAGGTCGGGGGGATCTCCAACGCGAGGAGCGTCCGCACCACGGTATAGCCGGCCGGGACGGGATAGTGGTGGATGAGCAACCAGCGGCGCCCGGCGTCCTCGACCGTCTCCCAGCGCAGTCCGAGACCATCAAGGAAGGCGTCATCCGCATCGAGCAGCGCGAAGTCGCGGGGGGGGGGGGGGGGGGGGGGCGGGGGGGGGGGGGGGGGGGGGGGGGGGGGGGGGGGGGGGGGGGGGGGGGGGGGGGGGGGGGGGGGGG